>CAYTSH010000297.1:0-1510 GCA_964440395.1 uncultured Microbacteriaceae bacterium | reverse complement strand
CACCATCGCAGCACCGCGATCCGCCCGCAGCCAAACCGGCATCGCCTACCTGTTTCTCGCCCCGTTCCTCCTGCTCTTCAGCACATTCGTGCTCCTCCCAGCCGTCTACGGCCTCTGGATCAGCCTGCACGTCTGGAACCCGCTCCTCCCGGTACACCCCTTCGTCGGGCTGCAAAACTACCTCGACCTGTTCGACCCGGAATCGCTCACCTTCGCAGACTTCTGGAACAGCATGCGCGTCACCGGCATCTTTACCGTGCTCTGCGTGCCACTGCTCATCGCCATCCCCATGCTCATCGCCGTGCTGCTCGCACAACGCATCCGCGCCGGCACCTTCTTTCGCGCCGTGTTCTTCGCGCCCTACGTGCTCGGCGTTGCCGTGGTTGGCGTCATGTGGCGCTACCTCCTCGACCCGCAGCTCGGCGCACTCAACGCGGTGCTTCGGCTCTTCGGGGTCACCGGAGACATCCCCTGGACCGTCAACCAACCATGGGTGTGGGTGTCGCTGGTGGGCGTAACCGTCTGGTGGACAATGGGGTTCAACACGGTCATCCTGCTCGCCGGGCTGAAAGGCATCGGCGCCGAACTCTACGAAGCGGCCGCGCTCGACGGGGCCGGCAGGTGGGAACAGTTCCGCAACATCACGCTCCCCGGGCTGCGCCCAGTCATGCTCTTCGTCACCACGGTCACCATCCTCGCCTGCGCAAACATGTTCGGGCAGTCATACATGATCACCCGCGGCGGCCCCGGAACCGAAACGAAACCCATCATCATGCTCATCGCCGAGCAGGGCATCGCCAACGGCCAAATGGGTGCCGGAACAGCCATGAGCTACCTGCTGTTCCTCATCCTCGCCATCATTAGTGCAATCAATTTCCGGCTCCAGCGCGAACGCGGCAACTAACCGGGATGCCCGTCCCCCTCGTTCCCAACGCTCGGCTTAGCCCCCACCCCAGAAAGCACCAACCATGAGCACCACCACACACCAAGAAGACACCGCAACCCGCCCCGCCCGGGCGGCGCATCAGCCAACCAGCGACGCACCCGCCATTCGCAAGCAGCCGCTCCGGGCATCCACCGTGGTGCTGTATGGCGCCCTGATCATACTCGCCCTCACGGTGTTGGTGCCGCTCGCATGGATCTTCCTCACCAGCTTCAAAACCGACTATGACGCCGTGAGCCACCCGGCAAACCCGATCCCCAACCCGTTCACATTGGAGGCCTACCAGACCCTTACCAATGGTGACTACCCGGTATTCCGCTGGTTCTTCAACAGTTTCCTTGCGGCAACGCTGCACATGCTCCTCGTGCTCGCAACCGCATCGCTCGCAGCCTACGCCCTGGCACGGCTCGAGTTTCGCGGCAAACGCCTCATTTTCGGCATGATCATCACCACGCTGCTCGTTCCCGGCGTCGTGTTCCTCATCCCCAACTATCTCATCGTGGACCAGCTTGGCTGGATCGACAGCCTCACCGCCCTCGTGGTGCCCGGCGCGGCCGGCGTTTTCGG
>CAYTSH010000296.1:0-1573 GCA_964440395.1 uncultured Microbacteriaceae bacterium | reverse complement strand
AATGCGGGTTCGGCACCGCCCGGGATGCGACTAGCGAAACCAGAGCGCCAGTTCGCGTTTTGCACTCTCGGGCGAATCGGAACCGTGAACAAGATTTTGTTGCACTGCCTGCCCCCACTCGCGACCAAAGTCACCACGAATTGTGCCGGGAGCTGCACTCGTCGGGTCGGTGGCACCTGCCAGGCTGCGGAATCCCTCGATCACTCGATTCCCGGCAATGCGCAGAGCAACGGTGGGGCCGCTCTGCATGAACTCGATGAGCGGTTCGTAAAACGGCTTCCCCTCGTGCTCAGCATAGTGCGCGGCCAACAGTGAGCGATCCGCCTGCAGCATTCGAACATCAACGAGCGAGTAGCCTTTCGCCTCGATTCTCGCCAAGATTTCACCGGTAAGGTTCCGGGCAACCCCGTCGGGTTTCACCAGCACCAAGGTTTCTTCAACAAACACGTGTTTTCTCTCTTTCCATTTTCATTCGGTGCACCCCGGCAGGGCGCTCAGGGTGAGACGCGTCGCCGCGTTACTCCTGAGTGTCGAGTTGACGACCTTTGATCACGCAGAACCCGTAGAGTGCCGCAAACATTCCGCCCGCGAGAAACAGCACACCGGCAAATAGTCCTGACGCCACGAGGAGAGCCTGCACCGACCACCCGAGGGCAATGCCGATCGGGCGGGGAAGCAGGGCGAGCGCTACGATGCTCACAGCGATGAGAACTGCGGCACCAACCAGCGCCCACCACCTCGGCAACGGCGCCAAGGCGTCCAAGCCAAACAGGGTAAGGCCGGCCAGCCCGAGAATAATCAGCTCGAAGCCGAGCGCAACCGAGGCCAAACTCCGCAACGCGCTTCGCTGGGTGCTCACTGCGCCCACCCCTCGGCGGCAGCGATCCCCATCGCCTCACCAATCAACACAATCGAACCGGCAACCAGAACCGCACGCTGCTGCCCGGACGCAGCCCAGTTGCGGGCCTGAGCCAGCGCTGCGGCGAGATCGGGTTGCTGCGTAACAGCGACCGGCTCGAGCGCCGGATCTGCCGCAGCCGCAGCGTCCCGGGCAGCCACAACAATGTCGGCAAGTTCAGCCGTGGGGCGGGAGCGGGACGACGACGACTCAGTGACAATAATCTCATTAAACCGCGCCAGCAGCGGGGTAATCACCCCGAGCGCATCCTTATCGGCGAGCGATCCGAATACGAGCATGCGTTCAAATCCATCGAAATGGTCCAGCAGTGCACCCGCAAGTGCGCGGGCACCGTGCGGGTTGTGCGCGGCATCGACAAACACGACCGGTTCCTGAGCGATGCGCTGCAACCTGCCGGGCACCCGCACAGCCGCGAATGCAGCTGCGACCAGATCAACGTCAAAGCCCCGCCGACCGGTGAACGTCTCAACCGCTGCAAGTGCCAGCGCAGCATTCTCAGACTGGTACGCACCATACTGGGCGATCGTGAGATCGTCGTAACGGTTTCCCGAAACACCCTGAAGTGTCGCGAGCTGCCCCCCGACGGCAGGCGTCTGCGCGAGCACCGCGAAGTCCTCACCGGCAACCGCGAACGGTGCGCCGGCACGCGCCGCG
>CAYTSH010000295.1:0-1577 GCA_964440395.1 uncultured Microbacteriaceae bacterium | reverse complement strand
TTCGGCGAGGTGGGTTTGCACGCCCCGGTCGCGTTTCGCCGGCAAGCGCCCACCCAGGTAGGCGGGGTAGTCGTTGGCGAATGGCCGGCACGATTCGGGAAGTTTCGTGACGTCAATATGGCCGGCATACCAGCGTTCCCGCAGCCTCTCCCGGGCGCGGCTCGCCAGAATGGATACCGTGTTTGGGGTGGTGCCGAGCTCTACAGCTATTTCTCGGGGCGGCATCCCCTCAATTTCGAGCATCCACAACACGGTGCGCCACCGCTCTGGCAGTTCGCTGAATGCGTCAAGGATGAGGCTTTTGTTTTCGTGGCTGAGTGCCGCCGGTGGTTGGGGAAGTTCCGGGTGGGTTTCGATGTCGTCGGCGTCGTTGCGTTGTTTGGTGCCCATCCAGCGCATGGCGTCGTTGCGCACGGCGGTGACCAGGTAGGGTCGGAATGCGAAGTCGGGGCCGCGCCCGTTTCGGAGGCTTTTGAAGATTTTGCTGTAGCTTTCGCTGACAATGTCTTGCACGTCGTCGTAGGGGGCGATCGCGGCGGCGGTGTAGACGGCGGCGGCACGGTGCCTGGCCCAGAGGGTGCCGTAGTGTTCGGTTTTGCCGTCGCGCACGCGTTGGATGAGTTCGGCGTCGCTGAGGTGTTTGCCGGGTGTTTTGGTGAGGTCGAGCGAGGTGGTGGGTTCGATTGGGGGGTGGATGCCGTGCTCGCCCTGGTCGAGCACGTTGCGTTCTCGGGTGGCGAGTTGTGGATTCACGTGGTGGTCCTGTTCTGTCTGCTCGGGGTTTGGGCGGGGTGTGTGCGTGGCGGGCGTTACTGGTGCTGCCTGTGCGGCGCCTGTTTCTTCGACGGCGCTTGTCGCTTGGGTGCCGGTCTCCTCGGCATTTGTATCCTCGGTATTTGTCACCTCGTCGGCGTGCCGTGCGGCTCGTTTTGCCGCGGCACGCTCTTTTCTAGTGTGGAACCAACCCGCACGACGCGGGGATTTCTTCCGGAACTTCACAGCAGCATTTCAGTCGACATTCAGCCAATCCATTGGTCCCCGCATGGGGCGTGGGTGGTGCAGCACCCCACCAGGGGAACCACACCACCCACGAGCGGTTCGGGGAGCGCACACGAGCACACTCCCCGAACCGGCACCCGCCTAGCCGCGCACGCCCGACCGGCGACGCGTCGCCCACGCACTTGCCGCACCGGCAAGCAACAGCAACAACCCACTCAACAGCAGCACCGACATATCGCCAGCACCCGTCTCGCTCAGGTTCTTCCCGTTCCCACCAGCAGCCGAACCATTCGCATTGCTTCCGCTCGACGCGTTCGCATTGCTGCCCGTTGAGGCGTTCGCATTGCTGCCGCTCGAGGCGTTGGCGTTGCTGCCGGCCGAGGCGTTCGCATTGCTGCCCGCATCCGCGGCACTACCAGCCGACGCGTTCGCGTTGCTGCCGCTCGACGCGTTGGCGTTGCTGCCAGCCGACGCGTTGGCGTTGCTGCTGCTGTTCGCGTTCGCGGCAACGTCCGGTTCGACGGGGTTGTCTTCTTTCACGATGACCACAACTTGACCATCGTTCTCGAACTCGTCAA
>CAYTSH010000294.1:0-1617 GCA_964440395.1 uncultured Microbacteriaceae bacterium | reverse complement strand
CGAGCAGCACCAACACGATCACGGTGGCAGCGACAGCCCAGTTGCAGGACAAGACGGGCGAGGCGGGCACGCTGGTCAAAGCGGGTGCGGGGGTGCTGATCCTCTCGGGTTCCAACAGCTACACCGGAGGCACCACGATCAACGCGGGGACCTTGCAGATCGGCAACGGGGGCATGACGGGTTCGGTCATTGGTGCAATCACCAACAACGGCACGTTGCTTTACAACCGCGCGGACACTTGGAGCCCGGGCAACGACATCAGCGGCACAGGTGCCATGGTCAAATCGGGTGCGGGCATGCTCACTCTGGGCGGCAGCAACAGCTACACCGGCGGCACCACAATCAACGCGGGAACACTGAGAGTGAGTTCCTCTGGTTCGCTGCTTTTCGCCGTGGGAAGCGCCGGTTCGAGCACGGTCGTGACCGGAGCGGGGGCGTTTGTTGCCGACGGCACTTTTGTTTTGGACCTGACGGCAGCTACCGCAGAGCCCGGTGCCTCCTGGCAACTTGTGTCGGCAGCATCGACGATGTTCGGCGAGTCGTTCTCGGTGGCAGGTTTCAGCGAGTCCTCGCCCGGCATGTGGTCCCGGGTGACAAACGGTGTGGCCTACCACTTCGCGGAGAGGGGCGGCACGCTCTCGGCCTCGTTTGTGCCGCCATACGACAGTTGGGCCCGCGCACACGGTCTTGATCCGCAGACCAACGGTGCGCCCGGTGCCAACCCGGACGGTGATGCGTTGCCGAACGCACGCGAATATGCGTTCGGCAGCAACCCCACGGCGGTCGATGGGGGGGCGTCGCGCATTTCCAACGAGGGGAAGAACGTCGTCTTTTCTTGGTTACAGCGCACAGACGGGTCTGTGACCTACGCCTTGCTCGAGCATGCAGATCTGCTGATTGGACCTTGGTTAGAGTCTGCTGCCGTGGTTGAGCCCGCCAGCGGCCCAACGCCGCCGATAGGTTACGAATGGGTGCGGATTTGCGTGCCGGCTGCCGGTAAAAAGTTTTATCGCTTGCAGGCCACGATGCCCCAGCGCCAGACGATCGCCTTCGGCGCGTTGCCCGATAAGGAGCTCGGCCTTCCGCCGTTCAAGTTGGATGCGTCCGCTACCAGCGGACGGCAGGTGAGTTACACGAGCAGCAACCCCTCGGTGGCCACGGTCTCAGGTAACACCGTGACCATCGTCGGCCTCGGCACAACAGTCATCACGGCCAGCCAGGGCGGCGACGCAACCTATGGCGCGGCCGCCGATGTCGTGCAGACTCTGGCCGTGGTGCCGAAAAGCTCCCTGACGGTCGATGCCAAAGCTGACTTCGGGGCGGTGGGTGATGGTGTCGCCGACGACAGCACGGCACTCCAAAATGCCTTGGATTACATGTCCGCCAACCTGGTTGCCGACGGCGGGGCGTGTCTCGTTCTGCCGGCGGGAACTTACAAGATCACGCGCCGGCTGAACTTTGAAAAAACCGCCGGGCCATCGGGGTTGAATCAAGGAGTAACCATACGTGGGGCGGAGAGCCAAGGCCCGAACGCCACGGTTATTTATTCGGCTGGCACGGAAGGGGCGTTCTTTTTCAACATCGAAGACACCGAGGCGCACTTCTACCGCTTCGGGG
>CAYTSH010000293.1:0-1639 GCA_964440395.1 uncultured Microbacteriaceae bacterium | reverse complement strand
AGAACCCGTGCCAGCATCTTCGCGTCGATCTTCGAGGTCTTTCCGGTCGACCACGAATAGCACTTTGTGCAC
This sequence comes from uncultured Microbacteriaceae bacterium, assembly GCA_964440395.1. Classification (GTDB taxonomy): domain Bacteria; phylum Actinomycetota; class Actinomycetes; order Actinomycetales; family Microbacteriaceae; genus CAYTSH01. The sequence continues at coordinate 1,567 of CAYTSH010000293.1, read as the reverse complement.
ACTGTCGATTTTGGTGGCGAGTTGCGCGGTTTTGAAACTGGTGAGGGTTTTCCCGGAACCGGTGGTGTGCCACACGTAGCCGCCCGCTTTGGTGCTGCCGAGGGTGCGGTAGTTGGTGGATATTTCGATGCGATTCAGGATGCGTTCGGTTGCCACAATCTGGTAGGGGCGCATTACCAGCAGGGTGCGGTCGGCGGTGAGCACGCAGTAGCGGGTGAGCACGCGCAGGAGGCTGTGTTTTGCGAAGAATGTTCGCGCGAATGCGCTGAGGTCGGCGATGCGGGTGTTTTCTGCGTCGGCCCAGTAGGACGTGAATTCGAACGTGTGTGAGCGCTGTTTGCCGCGGCGGCTGTTTTTGTCACGCTCAACGTGCTGCTCACGCGTGGTGTTGGAGTAGTACTTGGTGTGGGTGCCGTTGCTGATGACGAAGAGTTGCACATAGTCGAACAGGCCGCTGCCTGCCCAGAAACTGTCCCGCCGGTAACGGTTGATTTGGTTGAACGCTTCACGGATGGGCACCCCGCGGCGTTTCAACTCAACATGCACCATGGGCAGGCCGTTTACCAGCACAGTCACGTCGTACCGGTTGGCGTAGGTTGCCCCGCCTTCACCGCGATCCACCTCGTATTGGTTGATGACTTGCAGGGAATTCTTGTGAATATTCTGCTTGTCAATCAGGGTAATGTTTTTGGTGGAGCCGTCATCCCGGGTGAGCAACTGCACGTGATCTTCTTGAATACGCACCGTTTTATCAACAATTCTGTCGTTGCTGCTGGCGATGCGTTCCCTAAAGAACCTGTCCCATTCTTGTTGGCTGAACGTGTAATTGTTGAGGAGTTCGATTTGGGTGCGCAGATTCGCAATCAGGTCTGCCTCATGCGTGATGGGGAGATACTCATAGGCTTGCGCCTGGAGTTGCGCAATGAACTCTGCCTCAAGCTGAGCCTCCGACTGGTAATCTCGGGGGCGCTGCTCGTCGGGAACATATTCACTCACCACTGTGGCTTCACCGCTGAAAGCGATCACATCATAGGCGTGCGGTTGTGTGCTCAAGCGTCGCTCCTTCGCTCACTGAACGTCAGTAATTTGTCACGGTAAAACTCGTACTGCTGCCGCCGCGCGGCAAGCTCCGCCGGCAAACCCACCGACAAGTCATTCACCAACGCGTCGAAGCTGTCGAGAATTGCGACGATGCGGCGTTGCTCTTCGAGAGGTGGGAGAGGAATGCGGACTTTAGCTAGTTGTCTGGCTGAGACGTCAATGACTTTTGTTCCGCTGGCGAGGGCTCTTTTTTGAGTGAAGAACGCCTCAGTCTGAAACCAGTAGGAGAGATATTTGGGTTCCTGGTGATGCTTGATCACTGTAGCATGTCCGCCGGTGACGATTGTTGATTTACCCAGCCATGCGACAGCCTTCCCCACATCACGAATGTTCTCGCTGGTGTTAGTGATGATGATGTCACCCGGGTCAACCTGGGCAAGTTTTGCTGCTGTGGCAGAACTGACGAAGGATATGGTTTGTGTTGCTGAGGCTCGATAGTGCGTATAGATCTGGCCGTAGTGAATGG
>CAYTSH010000292.1:0-1662 GCA_964440395.1 uncultured Microbacteriaceae bacterium | reverse complement strand
GGAAATAGCTGCGCAGTTTGCGGCGCGGGGGAGCAGAGTGTTGTCTGTGAGCGCGGAGGAGTCTGTGGCGCAGGTGCGGGTGCGGGCGGAGCGAACCGGTGCGCTGGAGGAGCAGCTTTTTCTTGCAGCTGAGACCGATTTGGGCAGCATCCTTGGGCAGTGCGAGCGGGTGAAACCGGCGCTGATCATCGCCGATTCGGTGCAAACAATTGCAAGCGACACCGTGGAGGGGATCGCTGGTGGTCCGAGTCAGGTGCGTGAAGTTTCCAGCACGCTCATCAGGTTTGCCAAGCAACATGCGGTGCCCGTGATTCTTGTGGGGCACGTGACGAAGGATGGTTCCATTGCCGGGCCGCGGGTGCTTGAACATTTGGTTGATGTGGTCTGCCACTTTGAGGGGGATCGGAGGAGCGCGCTTCGGTTTGTGCGTGCGCTCAAAAATCGTTTTGGCCCCACAGACGAGGTGGGGTGCTTTGAGATGACCGGCGACGGCATTGCGGAGGTGGCGGATCCGAGCGGGTTGTTTTTGAGTCGCAGCGCGCAACCGGTGAGCGGCACCTGCGTGACGGTTGCCATGGAGGGTCGCCGCCCGCTGCCGGTGGAGGTGCAGGCGCTGATTGTTGATTCGGGGACGCCCAACCCGCGACGCGTCACCAGCGGCGTTGACAGTGCCCGGGTCGCCATGATTTTGGCGGTGTTGGAACGCCGAGCCGGTGTTCGCCTGGGCAACAGTGATGTGTACGTCTCGACCGTTGGCGGTGTGCGGTTGCAGGAACCCGCCGCTGATCTTGCCATTGCACTTGCGGTTTTTTCTGCAGCCAAGAATGTTCCGTTCGATCACCGGCTGGTTGCGTTTGGCGAGATTAGTCTCGCCGGTGAAATCAGACCCGTGCCCACTCAGGCTCAGCGAACCCGCGAAGCGCAACGTTTAGGGTTCCACACCGTGCTGGACGACCAGGCACAGACCTTGCTGGCAGCGGCGCAGCAGGCGCTGACGAACGCGGCTAAACTGTAGGGGTGAGTACAGTACCAAGCGTCGACGTCGCACTCATTGGCGGCGGGATAATGAGTGCAACCCTCGGCATGCTTCTCAAAGAGCTTCAGCCCGATTGGAGTGTGCAGGTTTTTGAGCGCTTTTCTGACGTTGCGCAGGAGAGCAGCAACGCCTGGAATAACGCCGGTACCGGCCACGCCGCGCTGTGTGAACTGAACTACATGCCTGAAGCGCCTGACGGTTCACTCCAGTCGGCGAAAGCCATCGAAATTAATGAGCAGTTTCAGGCGAGCCGCCAGTTGTGGTCTGCGTTTGTTGAGCGCGGTATCCTGAACGCGCCGGACACGTTCATCCATTCGACGCCACACATGACTTTCGTGCAGGGCGAGGCGAACGTTGCCTACCTGAAGAAGCGGTTTGAACTGCTCAAAGATGAGCCGTTGTTCAGCGGAATCGAGTACACCGAAGACCCAATGGTGATCGCGCAGTGGGCTCCCTTGCTCATTGAGCGGCGCAAACGGGGTGAGGCTCTTGCCGCTACCCGCATCGCCGCGGGCACGGATGTTGATTACGGGGCGCTCACCCGCCAGCTGTTCGCCGCGCTGGTCGCCCGTGGCGGCGAGGTGCACACGGATCACACGGTGAAGTCCCTGAAGCGCAATGCCGAT
>CAYTSH010000291.1:0-1683 GCA_964440395.1 uncultured Microbacteriaceae bacterium | reverse complement strand
GAAGCAGGCTGCCGGAAAGTTTCGCAACAATACCCAACGGTCACGAAGGAAGTCACCACTTCCTCGCCGACGACTTCGTGCACGCGGTCACCACGCGCACCCTACCACCGGTGAACGCGTGGCAGGCAGCCAGGTACACCCTGCCCGGCATCATTGCGCACGAATCAGCCCTTGCCGGCGGGGAGCGGCTCGCGATCCCTGATTTCGGTGATGCCCCGGAAACGCACACCCAGTAGCTCCGCGCAGCGCCACGGCATGTGCCAGGCTAGAAGCATGGAACCGCTCACCTCAGATGCATTCGAACGCCTCGTCAACGAACAATACGATCACCTCCCCAGCACCATGCTGGAACACATTGAAAACGTGGTGATCGTCATCGAAGAAGAACCCCACGACGGCGACCCGGACCTTCTCGGCCTGTACGAAGGTTTTGCACTCACCGAACGTGCAGACTACGGTTTCGGCGAACTGCCTGACACAATCACGCTGTACCAGCGGAACCTCGAACGGGTTTGCACCACAGTCGACGAGCTACAGCACGAAATCCGGGTGACGCTCGTGCACGAAATTGCGCACTACTTCGGCATCGATGATGAGCGACTCCACGAACTCGGCTGGGCCTAAGCACCGAACAGGCGCCGCCTCACCGCCGCATACACCAACTCAGCAACGCCCGGCATCGCCGCAATCGACTCCGCACCGTCAAGCCGCACATCAGCCAGTGCCATGGGTCGCTGTTCAGCGAAAAACCGGCGCTCCTGCGCCGCCCACGAGTCCCAGTGTGGCGCAAACTCGGACCAGCCGGGGCGCTGGGTGGCGCGTCGACGACGCTCGTCTGGTGCGGCATCCACCCAGATGGAACAATCGGCGAGGGGAGCCGACCGCGCGTTGATGGCGCCACACCCTTCAACCAGCAACACTCCGCCAGGTGGCACCCGCTCCAGGCCGGCAGGCACGTTGCGCTCCCAATCAAAACGGCGCCACCACCCGGAACGACCGGCGGCTCGGGGCAACAACACGCCATCAGTCACAGCGAGCGCACCGGCCCGCAAGCCCGACCAACCCGGATACGCGTCGTCCAGGTGCAGCACGGTGCACTCCAGGTCACTATTGTCCAGCCGCAACCTGTCCCCAATTCGCTGCGAAAGCTGCACAGCCAACGTGGTTTTTCCAGAACAGCTGGGGCCGTCGATCAGGACTGTCGCCGCGGGCGGGAACGAACCGGCAGGCGGCAACGAACCGGCAGGCGGCATCGAGCGGGCAGGTGGGCGCAACGACACGGGGTGCTTAGCGTTTGAGCGCCCGAATCACTCGGGCGAATGCCCGACCGGCAACCCAGATGAGGGGAATCGCAACGACCAGGACGGTCACCGGGTTGGGTCGGAACTCGAAAGCGCCGTCACGTTGCACATAGGCGCCGACAGGAATCGAAAGCATCGTTGCGGCTCCCCCGTCTGCCCCGGCGCCGCGGCCGGGCGCCTCGTCGCCCTGCGCGTCGCGAACGCGCTGGTCGCGAGCGTCGTGTTCGTGACTCTCGCCAGCGGTCGTGTCGTCGGAGGCTGCTTTGCCCGCGGCTGCCTGGCCGGCCGCGATCGCCATGTACCCTGCGGCGACAGTCACCACGGTCGTTTCGCCAAGCTGCTGCGGCGCACTGTATGCCGCTGTGACTCCGACACGGGACCC
>CAYTSH010000290.1:0-1687 GCA_964440395.1 uncultured Microbacteriaceae bacterium | reverse complement strand
AAACACAACCCAAAACACCACACACACCCACACCAACCCGGGCGTGTCGCACACCCACCAAAAAACCAACCACGAAAGGCGAGTGGGCAAGACGCGCACGCACAACCAGAGAACGCGCCCACAGCATCCCGACAATTGAAACCCATGAAGCACATAGCATTGCAACAAAAAGGGGAGGGCGCAAAACGCACCCTCCCCAAAAAGTGAACTACTCAGAGAAACGCTGCCGCAAGCGTACGCTTGCCACGCCGCAAAATAGCCACAGCGTCAGCGAGCACGTGAGACGACTCGAACACGGCGGCAGCATCAACCACCTGATGGTTGTTCACATACACGCCACGCTGGTCGATCGCGCGGCGCGCGTCCCCAAGACTCTTACACAGCCCAGCACTCACCAGTGCCGCGGCAATCGGCTCACCAAACACAAGCTTCACACGAGGAAGAGCCCTCGCGGCGGCGACGAGCGTCTCAGGATCAACCTGATCCAGCGCACCATTACCAAACAGTGCCGCAGACGCCGCAATAGCCTCACGAGTAGCCGCAACCCCGTGCACCGTTGCGGTCACCTCAAACGCCAGTTTACGCTGCGCTACTCGCTTGTGCGGCTCGGTCGCCAACGACTGCTCCAGCGACTCAATCTCAGCGCGGGAGAGGAAGGTAAACACTTTGAGGCGCGCAATCACGTCAGCATCGTCAGTGTTCACCCAAAACTGGTAGAAGGCGTATGGAGAGACCATATTGGCATCCAGCCAAATCGCGTTTCCCTCGCTCTTGCCAAACTTAGTGCCATCCGAATTCGTAATCAAAGGCGTGCCCACCGCATGGACCGTAGCACCCTCCGTGCGATGAATGAGATCAATCCCGCTCGTAAGGTTTCCCCACTGATCACTGCCGCCGGTCTGGAGTTGGCAATCAAAATTTCGATACAGTTCAAGATAGTCCAGCCCCTGCAAAATCTGGTAGCTGAACTCGGTGTAGCTGATGCCGGCCTCCGAATGGAGTCGAGCGCTCACAGCATCCTTTTTCAACATCGTGCCAACACGATAGTGTTTGCCGATTTCTCTCAGAAAATCGATTGCACTCAACGGAGCTGTCCAGTCAAGGTTGTTCACAATGACAACCGCGTTATCGCCGGCGCCGCTCAAGAAACGCAAGATTTGTTCCCTAAGATATTTCGTCCATTCAGCTACAGTCTCGTGCGAGTTCAGCGTTCGTTCAGCGGTAGGACGAGGGTCACCAACGAGCCCAGTGGACCCACCGACCAAGCCAAGCGGTCGGTGCCCCGCAAGCTGAAGGCGACGCATAAACAGCAGCTGCACCAGGTTACCCAAATGCAAGCTCGGAGCAGTCGGATCGAAGCCGCAATAGAACGTTACTGGCGCGCCCTGCAACAGTGCTTTGAGCGCCTCTGCGTCGGTGGAGACATGGATCAGTCCACGCCACTGTAGCTCGTCCCACAGCGTTGCAAACGATTCATCATTTCGTTGCTCAACTGGTTGTATTAATTCGTCGTTCAATGCAGACATCCAAGTAGTCTACCAAGTGTTTGAAGCCGCGCGCCGAGAGAGTCGCCGCAACAACACCAGAGCCGGAGTGAACCCATGGCAAAACGCTTGTGAAGCAGTGAAACAACGACGGATGCTGTGCCTGATGTCGTGTGGTTGTTGATTGTGCCGGTGTTGGGGTG
>CAYTSH010000289.1:0-1693 GCA_964440395.1 uncultured Microbacteriaceae bacterium | reverse complement strand
GGCAAACCCGCTCGTAAACGCCCTCGCCGTCGGGGTGCTGCGACACGAAGACCTCCACCTGGCCAACGCGTCAGGCGTCGGCAACAAAGTTGTGCTCTTCGGGGCCCGCACCGGCGGTGACGGCATTGGTGGGGCATCCATTCTGGCGTCCGACTCGTTCGACGACGGCGGCCCGACCAAACGCCCCGCCGTGCAGGTGGGCGACCCGTTCGCCGAAAAAGTGCTCATCGAATGCTGCCTTGAACTCTACCGCGAGCGCCTCGTCGAAGGCATTCAAGACCTTGGCGCTGCGGGGATCAGCTGCGCCACCAGCGAGCTGGCCGCAAACGGCGACGGCGGCATGTTCATTGAACTCGACAACGTGCTGCTGCGCGACCACACGCTCACCGCCGAAGAAATCCTCATGTCGGAAAGCCAAGAACGCATGATGGCGGTCGTCTCCCCCGACAAACTCGACGCGTTCCTCGCCGTAACCGCAAAATGGGACGTCGAAACCAGTGTGCTCGGCGAAGTGACCGACACTGGCCGCCTCATCATCAACTGGCGCGGCGAAGAAATCGTGAACGTCGACCCGCGCACCGTCGCCGTGGACGGTCCCGTCTACGACCGCCCCGTCGCCTATCCACAATGGTTGGATGCGCTCCAGGCCGACACTGCGGCGGCACTCCCCCGCGACAACACCCCCGAGGGGTTGCGTGCGCAACTGTTGCAACTCGTCGGCAGCCCAAACCTCGCCGACACGGCCTGGATCACCAACCAGTACGACTACTACGTGATGGGCAACACCGCGCTGAGCTTCCCCGACGACGGCGGCATGATCCGCGTCGACGAAGAAAGCGGGCTTGGTGTCGCCATCGCAACCGACGCAAACGGGCGCTACTGCTACCTCAACCCGTACCGCGGGGCGCAACTTGCACTCGCCGAGGCGTACCGAAACGTCGCAGTCACGGGTGCCGTGCCGGCAGCCGTGACCGACTGCCTCAACTTCGGCAGCCCCGAAAACCCTGAAGTCATGTGGCAGTTTGAGCAGACCGTTGAGGGGCTTTCCGACGCCTGCCTGGCGCTTGAAGTTCCGGTGACCGGCGGAAACGTGTCGTTCTACAACCAAACCGGCGACACCCCCATTCACCCCACCCCGGTGGTGGGTGTGCTCGGCGTCATCGACGATATTGCCCGCCGCACCCCAAGCGGTTGGCAAGATGAAGGGCACAACCTGTACCTGCTGGGCACCACCCGCCTCGAGCTGGACGGGTCGGCCTGGGCAGGCACCATTCACAACCACCTGGGCGGGCAACCACCGCTGGTAGACCTCGACGGTGAACGCAGGCTGGCGGCGCTGCTGCAGGCGGGCATCCAGGGTGGAATTATTGATGCCGCGCACGACCTTTCCGAAGGTGGTTTGGCGCAAGCCCTGGCGGAGGGCGTGCTGCGTTTTGGTGTGGGCGCCCGCGTGTGGCTGGGTGAGCTGATGGAACGCGATGGGGTGGATGCCGTGACCGCGTTGTTCTCAGAAAGCACCGGTCGTGTGGTCGTGTCGGTGCCGCGTGAAGAGGACGTGAAGTTCCGTGGCCTGTGCGCGGGGCGCGACTACCCGGTGCTGCGCATTGGCGTGACCGACGGGGACACGCTTGACGTGCAGGATGTGTGCACGGTGAGCATCGCGGAACTGCGGGGCGTGCATACCGCGACGCTG
>CAYTSH010000288.1:0-1715 GCA_964440395.1 uncultured Microbacteriaceae bacterium | reverse complement strand
GGTGAGCACAAACGCCGCCCCCGGGCACCCCCAGCCCGCATTCTCGCTCACCCCCGAACCCCACACCCCAGGGGTGAGCACAAACGCCGCCCCCGGGCACCCCCACCCCGCATTCGCGCTCACCCCGCAACAGCACCCCGCATTCGCGCTCACCCCCGAGCCGCACACCACGCTCACACTGCGCGAACTCGAGATTCTGCGCGGAATCGCCGCGGGTCACAGCAACCAGGAGCTCGCCGACATGTACGTCGTCAGCGAATCCACGATCAAAACCCACGTGTCGAATCTCCTCCGAAAGTTGCACGTGCGCGACCGGGTCCAGGCGGTCATCTACGCCTACGAGCACAATCTTCATCCTTCCGACCGATAGCGCCCCAGGGTCACGCCTCAGTAGCCTGATTCTTATCAGCTAACGAAGGAGACCTGATGTTAGAGCTTTCCCACATTCACCGAAAGTTTGGTGACCGGACGGTCCTGAACGATGTGTCGTTCGCGATCGAACCGGGCAAGATCACCGGGTTCATTGGCGGCAATGGCGCGGGCAAAACGACGACGATGCGCATCCTGTTGGGTGTGCTCAGCCCGACGAGCGGCGAGGTGCTGCTTGACGGCGTACCGATCACGAGCAACGATCGCCACACGTTTGGGTACATGCCTGAGGAGCGCGGCCTGTACCCGAAAATGCGGATCCTCGAGCAGCTGGTGTTTTTCGCGCGGCTGCACGGCTTGAGCCGCGAGGCGGCCACCCGCAACGCCACGTTGCTGCTCGACGAGCTGGGCCTCGCGGAACGCGCCCAGGACGCGGTGGAGACGCTCTCGCTGGGCAATCAGCAGCGCGCGCAAATTGCCGCAGCGCTGGTGCACAGTCCCAGCGTGTTGGTGTTGGATGAGCCGTTCTCGGGTCTCGATCCGATGGCCGTGGATGCCGTGCTCGCCGTGCTCCAGCGCCGCGCCAACCAGGGTGCTTCGGTGCTGTTTTCTTCGCACCAGCTGGATATTGTTGAGCGTTTGTGCGATTCTCTGACCATCATTTCGGGCGGATCTATCCGCGCTAGCGGGAACCGCGAGGAGCTTCGCGCCCGGTTCGGCGGGTTACGGTTTGAGGTTGAGTGCGCGGGCGACACCGGCTGGATCCGCGACATGCCGGGAATTTCTGGGGTGGAATTCGCGGGCGGGTTTGCCGCGTTTGATGCGACAGATCACGCGGCCGCGCAGTCGGTGCTGCAGCGCGCCCTCGCGTTCGGCGCTGTGCACCGGTTCGCACCGGCACAGGTTTCGTTGTCCACAATTTTTCGGGAGGTTGTTGCAGCATGAGTTCACTCACTTTTTCGCAAGCAGTCAGCATTGTCACGGAGCGCGAAATTTTGGCGCGGGTTCGAAGTAAAGCGTTCCTGATTGCCACGAGTATCCTGTTTGCGCTGGTGTTTTTTGGCACGCTCGCCACAGGTTTTTTGACGGATTCGTCAGGTGAGCCCCAAACGGTTGCCGTTACTGCAGACGTTTCTGCGAAACTTGGCGACATTGAGGGGCTGGTGTTTGAACCGGTCGATTCGGTGGATGCTGCAGAAACGTTGGTCCGCAATGGCACGGTTGACGCGGCGCTGGTTGGCGACACGGGGTCGGCGAATGTGCTCGGCATCCAACTCATTGGAAATGATTCAACACCGAACGCTGTGCTGCAGCTGCTGACGGTTGCGCCGCCGGTGACTTTGCTT
>CAYTSH010000287.1:0-1734 GCA_964440395.1 uncultured Microbacteriaceae bacterium | reverse complement strand
GTGCGCTGCGTCAAACACAATGTGCGTAGAATTGTGAACTATGACAACAGCCGAGCGCGCACCTGCAGGCCACCGCACACGCATCTTCGAACAGTCCACAAAACTCCAAAACGTGCACTACGACATTCGAGGAGCCGTGCACCACCAGGCAAGCGCGCTCGAGGCAGCCGGCCACAGCATCCTGCGATTGAATATTGGCAACCCGGCGCTGTTCGGTTTCGAAGCGCCACCCGAAATTGTGACCGATATGAAAGCGGCGCTCGCCAACGCGCAGGGCTACTCGGAATCGAAAGGCATCGTCAGTGCGCGCGAATGCATTGTGCGACACTACGCGGAGCGTGGAAACTTTCCAGCATTTGACGTGGAAGACGTCTACCTGGGCAACGGCGTTTCTGAACTGATTGCGTTCTCGTTACAGGCGCTCCTCAACCCGGGCGACGAGGTGCTCGTGCCCTCGCCAAACTATCCGCTCTGGACAGCTTCCACGGCACTGGCCGGTGGCACCCCCGTGCATTACCGCACCAGCGAGGCCGACGGCTGGAACCCGGACCTCGAACACATGGCAGCCCAAATCACAGAGCGCACCAAAGCCATCGTGATCATCAACCCAAACAATCCCACCGGCGCCGTATACGACGAAGCGACACTGCGCGGCGTCGCGGAACTCGCTAGGACACACGGCCTGCTACTATTTTCCGACGAAATCTACGACCGCATCCTCTACGGGCAAGCCCGGCACACGTCAATCGCGAACGTCGCGCCCGACCTGCTGTGCATCACCTTCAACGGTCTTTCCAAAACCTACCGCGTCGCGGGCTACCGCTCCGGTTGGATGATCATCACCGGCCCGAAAGAACGGGCGAGCGGCTACCTGCAGGGGCTCAACCTGCTCACCTCCATGCGGCTGTGCTCCAACGTGCCCGGCCAGCACGCAATCGCGGCGTCACTCAGCGGCCTGCAAAGCATCGACGCGTTGATCGCCCCGGACGGCCGGCTGACCCAGCAGCGAGATATCGCTTGGCGGATGCTGAACCAGATTCCCGGCGTAAGTTGCGTTGAGCCGCTTGGTGCGCTCTACGCATTCCCCCGGCTCGATCCGAATGTGCACGAGATTCGCGATGACGAACAGTTCGTGCTGGATCTCCTGCGGCAGGAGCACCTGCTGGTGGTGCACGGCACCGCGTTCAGCTGGCACGCGCCGGATCATTTCAGGATCGTGACCCTCCCGCAGCGTGGGGATCTCGCCGTTGCGATTGAACGAATCGGAAACTTCCTCGCCAGCTACCGTCAAGGATAAGCGCACCACTGCTTCGGCACGACAACGGCCGGGTCTTGCTCAGTTGAGCGAAACCCGGCCGTTGCTGCTAACCCGGCTGAAACTACTACTTCGCGTGCGTTACGTGCAAAATATCAACGACGAACGCAATGTCCCCGGTGCTCTCCTCGCCATCCACATATGGCCCGTAGCCGTCAGCAGGCGGAATCAGGGCAACCACCTGCGAGCCGACGGTTTGTCCAACCAGTGCCTTGGTAAACCCGGTGATCACCTGGTTCGTTGGGAAGCTTGCGGTGGTTCCACGCTTCCAGCTGGAATCAAAACTCTTGCCGGTAACCTGGTTGACGCCGTAATACTGAACCGTGACACAGTCGCCATCCTGCACTTTTTCACCGTCGCCAACCTTGGTCGCAGCGACCTGGAATTCCGTCGGTGGCTTGTAGCCTTCCGGGAACGTC
>CAYTSH010000286.1:0-1738 GCA_964440395.1 uncultured Microbacteriaceae bacterium | reverse complement strand
AGCGCCACGCCAACCGACAGCGCCACGCCCGCACTATCCGCAACGCACCAACCAACCCGTGCAGCTGCGCTCGCAACCACAGGCAGCAACGGCACCGCGGCAGCCCTGCTCGGCGCGTTCGCAATCGCAGCAATCGCAGGCGGCTTCGCACTGCGCCGCAGCACGCGAATCGCCTAGCCCGGCCCGCTGTGCCCGGCGCCTCAGCACCCCCGAGCACAGCGACCCGAGCACAGCGACCCGAGCACAGCGACCCGAGCACAGCGACCCCGAGCACAGCGACCTGAGCACAGCGACCTGTCAGCGGGACACGCGAAACTGCGCCAATAGAGACTGGGGATAGCCGAGAAATATCGCGCAACCACGGGCAGCCGGCCAAGGACACGGCTGGCTGCCCGCGGCATCCCCCATCGAACCAAGCAGAACGACACCAAAACGAACAGGCGACCTCATGGGCTCAACTCAGTGTTGTTCGAATAGGTCAGGCTCATTGAGTAGCCTCACGACAGGCGCAGGCACTTGGATCGGTGAGATATTTGTGAACGCAAGCAGACGGCGCCCAACCGCCTGCAGGTTCAAACGAAAATCCTCTTTATGCAGCCGGAGAACCCGCCAACCGGCGGCTCGCACACGGTCTAGGCGCTCGATATCATGCAAGTATTGTGCGCGGTCAGTGCGATGCTGCTCACCGTCGTATTCGATAAGGCAGCGTTGCTGAACAAGCGCCAAATCGAACCGGCCAATGAAGGCGCCGGCGGCGTCAAGGATCGTGTGCTGAAGGCGCAGTTCGGGAAGCCCGGCGCTCACCGCCGCGAGACGCGTCAAAGTCTCCATTCGAGAGGCGCTGCCCTGGCGAGCAAGCGCCGCGACCTTTCTCAGCCGCCGCATTCCGGGGAAGCGGCTCTGACTCAGAAACCTTGCGAGTTCCTCAGGCAGAACCAGCGGGAGCGCCCCACCACCCGCCTGATGCGGGCAAATGAGATGATCGAGCGCTACGATAAGCTCCTTTGCGTTCAGCACGCCGGCTGCCTGCGCAAGCGCGCGAAGAGGCGGCACGACCAGTGACGCGGGGATTTCGACACCAACCATGAGACCGGGCACATCGAGACGCCGAGGCGCATCATCGGGCACCCACGGCGGGTCTGCTGGGCGGCGCCGGCGATGCCCCCGAACGCCTGGGCGCCGAACCTGCGCGCACGAGACGGCCGTCTCGACATCAATACTCGCCTGTGCTGGCAGGCGAATAGGGCAGCCATACAGCACGAGCGCCGTCACGTGGCTGAACACTTCGCCAGGGCGCAGGAGGGGCAGGTATGTTACCGCGCGGTCGCGAAGGCTTTGGCCGGGTTCGCCGGCAACCCGCAACCCGTGATGGGGACGGGCGAGCGAGGGATGGTCGATTTCTGATCGAGAATAGCCCAGCCTCCGAGCCTCAGCTACACGAAAGGCTACCCCACTGAATGCTGCGGCTATGCGTGTTGTGACGTTCATAGCCTCGATTCTGCCAAATGTGTCAAACAGTGCTTGGCGAAAAACCCCGGAAAATCAACACGCCTGTGGAAAACTCGTTCGATGCTGGCGCTGTGTAAACGGCGGGGGTGAGCGCGTTTGCCGGGGGTGAGCACAAACGCCGCCCCAGCGCACCCCCACCCCGCATTCGCGCTCACCCCCGAACCCCGCGCTCCCAGGGGTGGCGTTTGTGCTCACCCCTGGGCACCCCCACCCCGCATTCGCGCTCACC
>CAYTSH010000285.1:0-1739 GCA_964440395.1 uncultured Microbacteriaceae bacterium | reverse complement strand
GTTCGGATCCGCGCGCTGCTTCGGGCTGATCGTTGCCGTGGACGGGGTTTGGGTGCGGGTGCGGTGTCACGATTCGGTTGCTCCTACTCTGGTTGGTCGGTACGCCCGGCCCGGTCAGCGGGTGCGTTGCGCCCTAACGGTTCAGACCAGCGGCGGTGCCCGATGTGGTTCGCCCACGCTGTCCAGGCGAGAAACCCGGACACACTGGCCATGGCCGCGCCGGTTGCGACCGCGCCGGTGTCCGCATGCCAAGACTCGCAGCCGACCCCGGCATCCATTGGGGTGGTTGAAAATTGCGCCACCGGGTCGCCGAGGTCGTGGTTGTCGGTGAGCATGCGGTTTGCCAGGTCAAACGCCGAGGGGTGTGGGAAGTGTGGCGCCCCGGCACCAGGATACGCGCCACTGTAGTGATGTTCGTAACCGCTCACCAACCACATGGTGGTGTTGTTGTATGCGTCGAGCGCGCCCCGGTCGTGGTCGGTGAGCCCCCAATAGGCGAGGGTGCGCAGGCTCAGTGGCGGTTCTTCTCGATATTCGGGATGCCCGGCCGCGTTCACCGCCCACGCCCAGCGCAACTCCCCTGGCTCTTCCTCGGCGTGGCTGGCGCTGCGCACCAGGTGGCGCTGCATCGCGTCGTGCAGCGCGTCTGCGCGCTGCGCAAACTCGCTGCTCGGTGCGGGATCGGTGCTGAGCGCGGCGAGGATGCGGAACGCGACGCACACGGTTGCGTTGTTGGTGGCGGTGTATGGGTGGTCGGTGGGATCGTCGGTGGGCAGCAGGAACGTGCCGTACAGCCCGGTTTGGGGGTGTTGCCAGTCGTCTAGTTCGCGCAGCAACTGGTTGAGGTAGCCCAACACCGCGGGGTGGGTGAGCACCTCATGGTCGGCGGTTGCGTCAACATACCGCCACAGGGCGATGAGGGGCGCGGTGAGCTGATCCAGTTCAAACCCGGGGTAGAGCTTTGTGCCGGTGATGTAGAGCGCGTGATGCGCAATGTCGGCGCCGGCGTGTTGGAGGCTCGCGAGGAGCACGTGGCGCGCCCGGTCGGGGTCTGCGAGGAGGATCGCAGGGAAGCTCCACCAGTATGCGTCGCGGCTCCAAAACGCCCCGCTCACCTAGTCTCTCCGGCTCCGCGAGGAGAGCAGCACCGATCGGCCGGTGACGAGGCTCTCACCATGGGCAACAAAGTAGTTGAACCACAGGTGCCGCCCGATTGCCGCGTCGAGGGGGTCGTTCCCGGTGCGCAGCGCACGTTCACGCAGCCAGGTGAGTGTGCCGGTCAGCAACGCGGCGGATCCGCGGCGGCGCAGGTGCAGGGCGGTCGCCCCGGCGCCGTCTGGTTCTGGGCAAACCCCGATGAACACTTCGTTTCGGAGGGTTTCACCGGCCGCGAGGATGGCTTCCGCCCGCACCTGCCAGCCGTGTTCGGGTTGTTCCGGGGTGAAGCGGGCACCGGGGCCGGGGCGCCACGCGATTGCCAGGTGCTGCTGCTCGCCGTGGGTGTGCACGGTGCGCACGCCGGTCCAGGCGTCGTCTCGACTTGCCAACGCAACGGGCAGTTTTTTGGGCCGGAAATGATGCACTTGGGTGTGCTGCCAGGCTCCCACCCAGTCCAGGCTGACCGTCTGCGGTTCGCTGCCGGTGTTGCGGTATTCGATCCAAACCAGCACCCCCTGCTCGTCGTGCGGCGCGACGTAGCCGATTTCGATGGCGCAGTGCCGAGTTTCGTCCAGGTGCTG
>CAYTSH010000284.1:0-1782 GCA_964440395.1 uncultured Microbacteriaceae bacterium | reverse complement strand
CTGCAGCACCGAAACGTCCACCGCTGGTTGCTCGTTCGGTTGCGGTTGCGTCGCGGGGTTGCGGCGACGGTGAGCGTCAAGCTCCGCGTACACCGCCGGCGTGCTCAACCCACCCGCGGCGGGAACCAACACCCAGTGGAAACTCCCCTGCGCAAGTGCAGGGCTCAAATCGTCGCCCCGCCCCGTGCCGATCGCGGTTCCCCCCATCAGGGCAAACGGCACATCCGCGCCCAGCTGCGCGGCGAGCCGATGCATCTCCTCACGGCTCACGTTAGTGCCCCACAGGGCATCGCAGGCGATCAGTGTCGCTGCGGCGTCGGCCGAGCCGCCGCCCATGCCGCCAGCGATTGGCACGTGTTTCTCCACGCGCAGCTTCGCCCGCGCCGGCACTCCGGCGTGCTGGGCGAGCGCACGGGCGGCGCGAATCACCAGGTTATCCTCGCTGACGCTCAGCGCACTCGTATCGATGCTGCCAGAAAACTCCACCACCAGGTCGTCGTGCGTTGACGCGTACACATCCTCATACAGCGACACGGCCTGGAACGCGGAAGCCACCTCGTGGTATCCATCAGGCATCACCTCGCCCACACGAAAAAACAGGTTCAGCTTGCCGGGTGCTCTGACATGAACCGGGGCGGAACTCCTCTGTGCGCTCATGCGTTAACTGTAGCGAACGAACCCGAGGTTCATACGCAACCGAGCTCACTGCGCCGAAACACCCGAACAGCATTAATCGGTTCGGCACAAACTGCTACCCACCAAGCCAGGTTGCAGCATATGTTGCCGAATCGATGCGGGCACAGCGGGGTAACCGGCACAGCGGGGCAACCGGCACCACGGGGCAACCGGCACCACGGGGCAACCGGCACCACGGGGCAACACGCAGAACGTCCGGCCACCGAATCTCGGTGACCGGACGTTTCCAGTCAGGTGAATGAGCGAACCGCTCATTCACACAATACGTTGCGATTGTTAGCGGGCAGCGCTACCGTCGGTGTAGTCGCTATCCTGCTGCTTCCAGGCAAACAATGCCCGCAACTCGCGACCCGTAGCCTCAATCGGGTGCGCCTCACCCTTGGCACGCAAGGCTTGGAACTCAACCGCCCCGGCATCCTGATCATCGATGAACCGCTTCGCAAACGCACCGTTCTGAATATCGGCAAGCACAGCCTGCATGTTTTCTTTCACCCGCGGATCGATCACGCGCGGACCCGAAACGTAATCGCCATACTCGGCGGTGTCCGAAACGCTCCAACGCTGCTTCGCGATGCCGCCCTCCCACATGAGGTCAACGATGAGCTTCAGCTCATGCAACACCTCAAAGTAGGCAATCTGTGGCTGGTATCCGGCCTCGGTGAGGGTTTCAAAACCGTACTGCACCAGCTGCGAAACGCCGCCACAGAGCACAGCCTGCTCGCCGAACAGATCGGTTTCAGTCTCCTCCGTGAACGTCGTCTTAATGCCGCCGGCGCGCAAGCCGCCGATAGCCTTCGAGTAGCTCCATGCGAGATCCCAGGCGCTGCCCGAAGCGTCCTTCTCCACCGCAACAATCACCGGCACACCACGGCCAGCCTCAAACTCGCGACGAACCGTATGACCGGGTCCCTTCGGGGCAACCATGAACACGTCAACACCCTCAGGTGCCTCAATGTAGCCGTAACGAATGTTGAAGCCGTGACCGAACACGAGGGACTTGCCGGCGGTGAGCTGATCCTTAATCGACTCGGCATAAATCGTGCGCTGGTGCTGATCGGGCGCGAGGATCACAATCACGTCACCCCA
>CAYTSH010000283.1:0-1808 GCA_964440395.1 uncultured Microbacteriaceae bacterium | reverse complement strand
TCCCCCTCACCTTCCCCCTCACCTTCCCCCTCGTCATCGTCTGCCGCGCGAGGCACGCTTGGCACCCGGCCGGGGGTCTCGACGCCCGGTCGCTGCACACTCCACGCCCGTTCGGCAAAATCAAACGACCAGAACACCGACGAACCACAACTATTGCCGAACGGACCAACACCAACCCAACCAACCGGGATCGCACGGTCGGGCGCAAAAGGCCCCGGGCATCCACCATGGAAACCGTCGCCACATTTGCACACAAACGAGGGCGAGCACGGACGGGGCACCACCCATTCGGCAGAAAATGTCCCGAGAAAGGATGCCCGACCTACCTTTGTGCCGAATCGGTGCAGGCGATAGGTGGTCGACAAACCCCCTCCCCACCACGACACCCCGAACACCCCGAGCGCACCACACGTTTGACGGTTATCGCACCGCAAACTAGAGTGATTTCGATGCCAAACAAATCAGAAGCCACCCAGTCCACAACCCCTCCACCCCCAGAAAAACCGTTTGGCCCCCGCGAGCGACTCGCAATCTGGGTGCTGCTGGTCTCAGCCTTCACAGTCATCCTGAACGAGACCGTTATGGGAGTCGCGCTCCCACGCCTCATGAGCGAGCTCGGCATCACCGCGGCAGCGGGACAGTGGCTCACGACCGCGTTCCTCCTCACCATGAGCATCGTCATCCCGATCACGGGAATGCTCATTCAACGCGTCAAAACTCGCCAACTCTTCATGCTCGCGATGACGCTGTTCAGCTGCGGCACCTTGATCGCTGCACTGGCACCCGGCTTCGAAGTGTTGTTGCTGGGTCGAGTAGTGCAGGCGTGCGGAACCGCCATCATGATGCCTCTACTGATGACCACGGTGGTTACTCTCGCGCCCGAACAACAGCGAGGCGGCCTCATGGGGCGGATTGCGATCGTGCTCTCCGTGGCACCCGCGCTCGGGCCGACACTGTCTGGGTTCATTCTCTCGACCCTTGATTGGCGTTGGCTGTTCTACATAATGCTCCCCATCGCACTCGGATCACTCGCACTCGGAATGCTGCGCATGCCAAACGTGGGCGAGCAGCGCATTGTCCGGATCGATCTGCTGTCGGTGCTCCTCTCTGTGTGCGCATTCGGCGGTCTCGTGTACGGGCTGAGCCTCGCATCCCGCATCGCGACAGGAGGAACCGCATCCCTGGCAATCGCTACGATGGCGTTCGGAGCCCTAACGCTCGCACTGTTCGTATGGCGTCAACTGCTGCTGCAACGAGAAGATCGCGCGTTACTCGACCTGAGCACGTTCGCAACGCGTTCGTTTGCACTCTCAGTACTCATGTTCGCCTTCAGCTCAATAGCACTGTTCGGTTCGCTCATCCTGCTGCCAATATATGTGCAGAGCGTGCTCGACCGCAGCACGCTTGAATCGGGACTCTTGTTACTGCCGGGCGGTCTGCTGATGGGGTTATTAGGCCCGAGAGTGGGTCGCATGGTTGATGCGCGCGGCGCAAGCTTCGTGCTGATACCTGGCACGATCGTCACAGCAATCGCCCTCTGGGGCATGGCACTCTTCACTGACACAACCACACTCTGGCAAGTGCTTGCAACTCACATGCTGCTCAGCTTAGGACTCGCGGGCGTCTTCACACCGCTGTTCTCAGTGTCGCTCGGCTCGCTACCCCCACGCCAAGTGTCGCACGGCAGCGCAATCATCTCAACGGTGCAACAAGTGGCCGGCGCGGCGGGAACTGCGCTCTTTGTAACGGTCATGACGTTAGTTTCAGTCGGCGCAGCCGGCTCGCCCGCAGCGGTTGACACCAACGCG
>CAYTSH010000282.1:0-1810 GCA_964440395.1 uncultured Microbacteriaceae bacterium | reverse complement strand
TGGAGATGGTGCGGGATATTGACGAGGAGACCGTCGATTTCCAGGACAACTATGACGGTCGCACGCAGGAGCCCACCGTGTTGCCGAGCCGATTCCCCAACCTGCTGGTGAACGGATCGGTCGGTATTGCGGTGGGTATGGCAACAAATATTCCGCCGCACAATCTTCGAGAGGTTGCGGACGGTGCGCTGTGGCACCTTGCGCATCCGGATGCTTCGCGCGCAGAGCTGCTGGCTGCCTTGCTTGAGCGGATTAAGGGCCCAGATTTCCCGACTGGTGCCCAGATTCTCGGCACTCAGGGAATTCACGATGCCTACACAACAGGCCGTGGTTCTATCACGATGCGCGCCGTGGTGAGTGTTGAGGAGTTGCAGGGTCGCACGTGTCTGGTGATTACGGAGCTGCCGTACCAGGTGAATCCCGATAACCTCGCCATCAAAATTGCCGATCTGGTGAAGGACGGCAAGATTGGTGGCATTGCGGATATTCGTGATGAAACCAGCGGCCGCACCGGTCAGCGCCTGGTGATTGTTCTCAAACGGGATGCTGTGGCTAAGGTTGTGCTGAACAACCTGTACAAGCACACCCAGTTGCAAGAAAACTTCGGCGCAAACATGTTGGCGATCGTGGACGGGGTTCCGCGAACCCTGCCGATTGATGGTTTTATCACCGCATGGGTGCAGCATCAGATCACGGTCATTGTGCGGCGCACCACGTTCCGACTTCGCAAAGCTGAAGAGCGCATGCATATTCTGCGGGCCTATTTGAAAGCGCTCGATGCGCTTGACGAGGTCATTGCGCTCATCCGCCGCTCCCCCACTGTTGAGGAAGCCCGCGACGGGCTCATGGCCTTGCTGTCGGTTGATGAACTGCAAGCCCGCGCGATTCTTGATTTGCAGCTCAGACGCCTCGCCGCGCTGGAACGGCAGAAAATTCTTGAAGAGGCTGAAGAGCTCGGTCACAAGATCACCGAATACAACGATATTCTGGCGACTCCCGCCCGGCAGCGTGCCATTGTCAGCGAGGAATTGAGCGAGATTGTGGCTCGGTTTGGGGATGACCGCCGCACCGAAATCATGCACGGCTACGGTGGTTCGATGTCCATGGAAGACCTCATTCCCGAAGAGGAAATGGTGGTTACCGTCACTCGCGGTGGGTATGTGAAACGCACCCGCAGCGACAACTACCGCAGCCAGCATCGCGGCGGTAAAGGGGTGAAGGGTGCCCAACTGCGTGCAGACGATGTTGTGGAGCACTTCTTCGTCACCACAACGCACCACTGGCTGCTCTTTTTCACGAACACTGGCCGCGTCTACCGCGCGAAAGCGTATGAGATTCCCGAGGGCGGCAGGGATGCGAAGGGTCAACACCTTGCGAATCTGCTTGCGTTGCAGCCGGATGAGAAGATCGCACAGATCCTGGATATCCCGAACTACGATGCCGCGCAGTACCTGCTGCTTGCGACTCGTGACGGTCTCGTGAAAAAAACCGCCCTCCAGGAGTACAACACGAACCGAACCGGTGGGATCATCGCAATTAATCTTCGCGATGGCGATGAATTGGTCTCCGCCCTCCTCGGGAATGACGACTCAGACGTTCTCCTCGTGTCGCGAAAAGGCATGTCGGTGCGGTTCCGCGCGGATGATGACGCGCTGCGTCCGTTGGGAAGATCGACGAGCGGTGTGCGGGGCATGGCGTTCAGGGATGGCGACCATTTGCTTGATGCGAGCCTCGTGACGCAGGATAGCTTTGTCTTCGTGGTCACCGAAGGCGGGTATGCAAAGCGAACAGCGGTGGATGAGTACCGCCT
>CAYTSH010000281.1:0-1852 GCA_964440395.1 uncultured Microbacteriaceae bacterium | reverse complement strand
GAACACAGAGGTGGTGAGGAGTTGCATGAGTGCTGCAATGAGCTTCGCAAACACTGTTTGCACCCCGATGTTGATGACGACGTATTCCAGGGTGACACCGAGGGCATTCCAGAAGAATGGGTCGTTCGCCATGCGCTCGTAGTTGCCCAGACCGATCCATTTTGCGGGTGTGAGCAGGTTGTAGCTGGTGAAGCTCAGGTAGAGCCCTCGAAGGGTTGGCCAGGCGAGGAAGGTGACGAATCCGACCACAGCCGGGGCGATGAAGATGACTGCAAGCAGGCCGTCACCGCCGCTCGACGCAGCCTGCGGTGCTCGTGGGCGTGTGGTGCGCGGCGACGTTGCCGAAAGTGCAGCCATTGAGACTCCTTCGTCCTGGCGATGATGCGGTGCAACCAGTATGGACGATCGCACCTGGATTGTGCAAGGTATTTTCGTGGTGCCCCCGGCTGGATTCGAACCAGCGACCGACAGATTAGAAGATTGACCGAGCAAACCCGTTGGAGGCTGCTACACGCGGCTTTCAGCCAAAAATGATGAACAAGAAACCGCCTGAGAACGCCCCAAAACGCTAGGATAGTGGTTCATGAATCGCTCAAACCGTGGCTAAAGGATTTTCCCGCCAGCGCTGTTGACATTCGAACATTCATTCCCCCCAACCGAAGGAGACCCCGTGACTCACATCAACCATTACAGCCAACGCGGTTGCGTCGGATGCGCCCCCTGCGAAGGCGGCACCAAGAACATCATCCGCAACCTGGTCATCTTCGGAGGCGCATTCCTCTCGGGCGGGTTTGCCCTGTTCGCCGTGCCGTTCTTCAAGAAATGCCAGTTTTGCGGGCACCGCGATTTCATGAACGCGCATTTTGGTCCGCATCCGCAGACCAGCGGGTTCGCGCCTCAGCAGCAGCCGACGGCTGTTTACGTTCAAGCGCCACCCGCCCCGCAACCCGCCCAGCCACGGCCCCCAGCGCCTCAGCAGCAGCCGTAGCGGGCGTTTCCTGCCAGGCATGTCATGACACGCAGGGAGGCCGCGATGAAGCGGCAGGATGAGGCGCTACGACTGCGACGGGGCGGGTTGACGTTCTCGCAAGTCGGCAGCGCCCTCGGCGTTGGTCGTTCGCGTGCGCAGCAGCTGGTGTCGGCAGCGTTGGCGCGGGAGGTGCTGGCTGGGGTTCGTGGGGGTCAGCAGGGTTGCGACACGCCCGGGCGTTAATTTTGTTTCGTTGATTTTCCGGGGGTTTTTGGGGTATTTTGACAAACAGCTTGCCCCTTTAAAGACCGATCGGCTAATCTGGTAACACAAACCCCGGCGAGGCTGCAACCTCCCGGGGCACGGACACTCCAAACAAAGGAAAGAGCATCATGAACAACCCTAACACCTTCACCCTCGAACTCCTCGACGCAGGCGATGCCACCAAAGCCATCATCACAGACGAGACCGGCGAAGAAATCGAAACCTTCAACATCGACACCTTCACCGAAGACGAGCGGGAACTGCGCCACAACACCGTGGCCGCCCTCGCAAAAGCAGGGTTCGCCCTCACCGACCCGGAAGCCACCATCCGGGACGGGATCACGGTTCGCCGCCTGGCCGAGGGTGAGCAAGTTGACATCCCCGCGTTTGACTTCCCGGCTGATCCCCGCACGGAGATCGTGCTGACCGCGACGATCAGCGCATCGGATCGCGACCACGGCACCCGCACCATCACGGTCGCATGGAAGCCGCTGGATGCGTCGTGGTGCGACGAAGCAACCGCGAACAACCCGGGCGTCGAGCCTCTCCTGCTCTGCGCCGATGAGCAAAATGCGCCGGTGCTGCTCGACAGCGGGATTAACCGCAGCGCCTGGCGGG
>CAYTSH010000280.1:0-1866 GCA_964440395.1 uncultured Microbacteriaceae bacterium | reverse complement strand
GCTGCCGCGATCCGGCTGGCGGCCATAACCACGATTGGGGCGCTGGCGCTCGCAATCACCCAGCGGCATCGGGGGCGTAGACGGCCCGACCCAGCGAACTGATCGTGCCAGCAACGCCCGGACCAAAGTTCAACACCCGTTCATCGGCCTTGTCAATGATGTGCAAATGTTTGCCGGCATCCGTCAGCGCCAGCGCAGGCACCGCCTCCAGCAACCCGTCCACGCCGCCAACGCTCGCCAAACCCTCCGTCATGACGATAACAAGATCCGGATTCGCCTCAATGAGTGCCTCGTCAGTCATCGGCCGCTCACCCACCCAGCCGATCTCGCTCGCCACATCGCGCGCACCAATCGCGCCAATCAACTCATCCGCCCCAGAGCCGCGACCGAACAGGTAGTAAATGTTCGCAGCGCCCCGAAGATACAGAAACACCGTGCGAACCTGCTGCGCCGGCTCCGCGGGTGCGACGGCAGCGATTTCGGCGGTAGCGGCCGCGACGTCCGCGGCGATGCGATCGGCCAGGGCTCGCCCCGCAGCCGGGTCGCCAACCGCAGCAGCCACCTGCACGGCCCGGTCGCCCGCGCCGGCAAGGCTCGCTGAGCGCTGCACAAACACCAGCGGCACGCCCGCCTCAGCCAACTGCCGCACCACCGTGAGCGGGCCAACGGTGCCGTCAGTGATCACCAGATCCGGTTCAAGCGCCAACACCGCCTCCACATTAATCGTGTGACTGCTGCCGGTGACCACGGGGATGGTGCCGTCCGGATCATAACTGGCCACGGCATCCCGCCCCACAATTGAATCGCGGTAGCCCAGTTGCGTGAGCGTTTCACCAATCGCCCCGGTGATGTCAAACGCGACAATGCGCTTCGTGGACCGCACGGTGACGCTTGTGCTGCCCTGCGGGTCGTAGGAGGTGACCGTCGCTGGCAGCGTTTGGGTGCGGGCATTTGCGTCAGCGTTCGGTGGCTGGGGCTGGCTGGGCGGCAGTGTCGCGCTGCACGGCCCGATCCCCACACGTGGATGCTCGACAAGCGCAAGTTCCGCAAGTGGCTTTTCCAGCGTGCTCGGCGTGTTACACACCCGGCTGCTTGCTGCGCCACCGTCGCTGGGTCGCTGGGTTTGCTCGCTGCACGCGCTCAACACCGGCGTGATCGCGAGGGCGAGCGCGGCGATGAGCGCGGTGCACGCACGCGGCATTGACCGGTAAGCCGTTGCAAAAATTGGCAAAGAAACCTCACGTTTGTGCGAAGAACTGGCGGTGCGCGGCGTTCCTGCGGACTGGGCAGGGTGCGTGCCGCAATGAGATGCTTGGTATTAGGATACTCCACCGGCTGCGGGGACACTTGAGACGATGCTTGAGGAGCACTTGTGGGGGTGGAGTGGGGGTGCGGGTGGTGTGGCTTCTTGTCGGTTGTGCCGAGTTTTGCAGCAGCAGCGGGTACTATCGAAGCTGGATATGAGAGAAATGGACAGTTCACGAATGAGCGAATTTCAGGGAGATTTGCCGAGCGCTCATGGCTCGGCGGTGCCGTTCCCACTCCCGAGCGCGGGGCAGCCAGCTGCAGATCCGGTCGCGCAACATGCTGAACCGTCCCCGCAGCCAGTGCAGCCATCGCAACACCCACAGTCTTCGCACCCTGAAGCTGCGACCGGGGCGAAGCCACTCACTCGCCGCCAGCGCCGACTCCTCGAGGAGCAGGGCGTGCCCGCTGCTCCGGACTCGTCGGCTGCGCCAGATGTGCCTGCTGTGCCGGTCTCGTCGGCTGGGTCAGATATGCCTGCTGCGCCGGTCTCGTCGGCGGGGTCAGATATGTCGGCTGCCGCGGGGCCCACCGCTATGATGCCTGTGGTTGCGACCCACG
>CAYTSH010000279.1:0-1872 GCA_964440395.1 uncultured Microbacteriaceae bacterium | reverse complement strand
ACCGTGCCCTCAAATCGCTGAGCGATATGTTGAAGGGCAAGCAGGGTCGGTTCCGGCAGAACCTGCTCGGAAAGCGCGTTGACTACTCCGGGCGTTCGGTGATTATCGTCGGTCCGCAGCTGAAACTGCACCAGTGCGGGTTGCCGAAACAGATGGCGCTGGAACTCTTCAAGCCGTTCGTGATTAAGCGCCTGATCGACCTGAGCCACGCGCAGAACATCAAAGCTGCAAAGCGCATGGTTGAGCGCAGCCGCCCCCAGGTGTGGGACGTGCTGGAAGAAATCATTCGCGAGCGTCCCGTGCTACTCAACCGCGCACCCACGCTGCACCGTCTGGGCATCCAGGCGTTCGAGCCGCAACTGGTTGAGGGCAAAGCGATTCAGCTGCACCCACTCGTCTGCACCGCGTTTAACGCGGACTTCGATGGCGATCAGATGGCCGTGCACCTGCCGCTCTCTGTGGAAGCGCAGGCTGAAGCGCGCATTTTGATGCTCGCCTCGAACAACATTCTGAAGCCGTCCGACGGTCGCCCGGTGACGTTGCCCTCGCAGGACATGATTATCGGTTTGCACCACCTCACCACGGTGAAGGAAGGCGTCACCGGTGAGGGTCGTGCGTTCTCGTCGGTTGCGGAGGCAATCTTCGCGAAAGATCAGGGCACACTCGACCTGAACGCACGTGTGCGTATCCGCTTGAGCGATGTGATCTTCCGTCCCGGCAGCGAGCCGAAGGGCTACCAGCCGGGCAAACCGATCATCACCGAAACGACCCTTGGCCGTGCGCTGTTCAACGAGACGCTGCCGGTTGATTACCCGTACTTCGAGGACGTGGCCGACAAGAACACGCTCTCACAGCTGGTGAATGACCTCGCAGAGCGGTATCCCAAGGTTGAGGTGGCTGCGACGCTTGACCGCATCAAGGATGCCGGCTTCTACTGGGCAACCCGCTCGGGTGTAACCGTTGCGCTGTCCGATGTGCTCACGCCGTCGAGCAAGAAAGAGATCGTCGCGAAGTACGAGGTGCAGGCATCGAAGGTGCAGGCGCAGTTCGACAAGGGTCTCACGACCGACGTGGAGCGCCGCCGCGAGCTGGTAGACATCTGGACGAAAGCAACCGATGAGGTTGCTGAGGCCATGCGTGCCGCGTTCCCGGTGGACAACACCATCAACCGCATGGTGTCTTCCGGTGCCCGTGGTAACTGGCTGCAGATCCGCAACATCGCCGGTATGCGCGGTTTGGTGAACAACCCGAAGGGTGAAATTATCCCTCGCCCGATCATCTCGTCATACCGTGAGGGTCTGTCCGTTGCCGAGTACTTTATCGCCACCCACGGTGCGCGAAAGGGTCTTGCTGACACCGCGCTGCGTACCGCCGACTCCGGGTACCTTACCCGGCGTCTGGTTGACGTGTCGCAGGATGTCATTATCCGTGAAGAGGACTGTGGCACTCGTCGCGGGCTGGAACTGCCAATTGCTGCGGACGTTGATGGTGTACTCACCCGTGATTCAAACGTCGAAAACTCTGTCTACGCCCGCACGCTCGCCGCAGATGCGGTGAACGCTGCCGGTGAGGTCGTCGCGACCGCGGGGGCAGACGTGGGCGATGTGCTGATTGACTCACTCGTGGCTGCCGGGGTGGAACAGATCAAGGTGCGCTCCGTGCTCACGTGTGAGTCCGCTGTCGGTGTGTGCGCCGCGTGCTACGGTCGTTCGCTTGCCACCGGCAAGCGGGTAGACATCGGTGAAGCGGTTGGTATTATCGCCGCGCAGTCCATCGGTGAGCCCGGCACGCAGCTGACCATGCGTACGTTCCACACCGGTGGGTCCGCTTCGGCCGACGACATCACGCAGGGTCTGCCTCGTGTCCAGGAGC
>CAYTSH010000278.1:0-1875 GCA_964440395.1 uncultured Microbacteriaceae bacterium | reverse complement strand
ATGGGGGTGGATGCCGTGGCCGGTTCGGAGACGATCGTCGCCGTGGTGAGTGCTGGCGTCGCCTGCGCCGTGGCGGTGTTTGTGACCACCCCGGCGCCCTGCTCGGCGAGGGTGACCACGTGGTCCGCGGCGGTGCACGTGGTGGATGCGCCCGGGGCGAGGGAAGTTTCGGCGCAGGTGACCGGGCCGAGGGCTGGGTCGTTGACGAGCATCCCGTTCAATTGCAGCAGGCCGGTGTTGGTGACCACGAAGGTGTAGCTCACCCGATCACCGGCGTCGATGATGCCGTCGCCGTTGCTGTCGGTTGCGTTGGCGTTTTTGGTGAGGCGCAGCCCACTCGGGTAGGGGGTGTTGGTGATGGTGCAGTCCACGCTGTCGCCCACGTCGACCAGCACCGTCTGGCTGGCGGCCGCCACGCCAGTCGGCAGGGTGGGGTCAGCCTGACCGTTCCGGGTGCACGCCCACCGCGAGGCGTAGTTGGCAAGCGAACCGCTCTGTGCGTTTTCCAGCAGGGTGATTGGCACGCCGCCGGGTTGCCCGACCAGGGTGAGCGGCCCGGTCGTGGCGGTTGCCGCGCCGGCGGTTGCCGCGGAACCCAGCACGGTGCCGTTTGGTGCGAGCGCGGCGATGCTGACGCTGTCGCCGGTGTAAGGGTTTGGCATTGTTTTGTTGAGCGTCACGGTGGAGACGAGCACGCCAAAGGCGATGCCTTGCCGCCCGGCGCCTTTCATGGTTTGGGTGAACGCGCTGGGGTTGATTGCGGCAACGATGGGGGTGCCGGTTTTGGCGCCGCTTTTGTAGCCGACGCAGGCCACCTGGGTGGTGCCGATGCCGGTGTACCCACCGAGGCAAGCATTGCCCAGCCCGGTGGTGTTGGCAACCTCGGTGAGGGAAGTGATGGGCACGTCGGATTCCCAGTTGAGGTATTCGCTTGCGTCGGTGGATTCCGCGTCTGCGCCGACGAGGGCGTAGCCGGTCACGACGGCGTTTGCGCTGTCGCGCAGCGTGATTCCGGAGAGGGTCACCATGCTGATCGCGGCGTTCGCGGTTTGGTAGAGCGCCGGTTTACCGAGCACACCGGTGTAATGCCCCTTGTTGCCAAGGTATGCGCCAGACCAGGTGGGCAGGGCGACCGCCCGCATACTGCCACCGGTGGCTTGCAGCGTGTAGCTGAGCGTGTACCCGCCGGGCAACCCGACGGTGACGGCTTGGGCGCTGCCGTCGAGCGCGGCGGTGCTCATGTCCAGCCAGCACAGGGTTTGCGCGTAGGTTCCGGTTCCGGGCGTTGCGAAGCTGCACTGTGCGGGTGCGGCATGTGCGGGTTGCGACGCTCCGAGCGTGAATCCGACGCTTGAGGCCAAGACGAGGGCGGTGGTTGCAGCCGCCGACAGCAATGGGGTGGATGCCCGACGCGCCCGCCCGTGCAGCGCCCTTCCCAGCAGCCCGGCACGAATCAACAGTGAATGGTGAACGCTCATATGAATTACCCTAGTGAACTGCTATGAGTTTCGCGAGACACTGCGCGGCGTTTCGGGGCGGGGCGCGGTCGCCGCGCCGGTGGGTGTGTTGCCGCGCTGCTCACCCGCACAGCCGCGCCACCTTCACTTGGTACGGGAGAAGGGACTTGAACCCTCACGCCTTACGGCACAGGAACCTAAATCCTGCGTGTCTACCAATTCCACCACTCCCGCGGACTGTACCAGCCTAGTAGCTCAAGCTTTTCGGGGCAATTTTGCTCCCCCTCGGCGCACTCGCCGCACCCAACCAGCCTCATTCATAGCAAGAACACGAGATTGGCACCAATTGCGCACAGCCAAGGCTGGTCAACTGGGAACATCCAGCAACGAACACCAGGGAGAGCACCATGCAGCCAAC
>CAYTSH010000277.1:0-1929 GCA_964440395.1 uncultured Microbacteriaceae bacterium | reverse complement strand
CATGGATGGCGGCGTCGTGGTGGAAGAAGGCTCCGCCGCCGCAGTCATCGGGGCCCCCACCCACGAACGCACCCAAACATTCCTCAGTCGAGTGTTGAATCCCACCACAGTTGGTCTCGCGCACAACGCAGCCAGTCAGCCGGCGCCCGCACAGCCTGCGTAGGGAATGAGCGAGCCGGCGCCCGCGCCGCTGGCCTAGGCAACTACTGCGCTGCGAAGCGGGCGATGCGGGGCGTTTCCAGCGGGCGCTCGTTAATCGCCGTGAGTTCCCACCCGTCGGCACCGTGCTGCACAATGGTTGCCGTGGCGTTCTGGATCCGAGGCAACTTCGTGCCGAACAACCCTTCAACGGTTCGACGAATAAACGACGCGTGCGACACCGCGATGACCGAGCGGCCGTGATAAGTCGTTCGGATCTCCTCTAACGCGGCAATGCCGCGCTGCCGAACGGAAGCGTCCGGCTCTGCCCCAACAAAGCCGCCACCGACCCGAACGGCGTCAAGCTCCGCGCCCACAGATTTCCCCTCGGCCAAACCAAAATGCCGTTCGATCAGGTCTTCCATAACGCGGTGCTCGGGCAGGCGCAGATACTCCGCGACTATCAGCCCCGTCTCCGCCGCGCGCGACAGGGGGGAAGTGACCACGGCATCCCACCATTGATCCTGCGTCGACGCCGCGGCAAGTCGCGCCGCGGCCGCCTTCGCCTGCTCGCGTCCCTTAGCATTCAGCGGAATATCGGTGCGCCCCTGAATGCGCAGCTTCGTGTTCCAGTCAGTTTGTCCGTGCCGCAAGAGGGCGATAGTCGTTTTCTGAGTCATGCCTCTATTCTGTCTCATCGCGTGAACAGAGCCACCCGCACCCCCGCCGACCGCTCGGGGCCAGCGCGTGATGTCAGCGTTCGCGAGTGCACGGTATTCGCGAGAGCAGAGTGTTCGCGAGTGCAGAGTGTTCGCGATGCGTTCGAGTTTTCACAGTTGGCTGTGGGGGCTTCCCGCGCCGTGTAGAATGAAGCGAAGAAGTAACTGTTCCCAGCGCCGCCCGCAGATGTAGGGAGGGCGGTGCCGGAGATCCATCGGCCTGCGAGCGTGCAAACGAGCATGCGAATCGTAGCCAGGAGTACGCGCGCACCCCGCCAGCGTGGGGTTGACATACGATGCGCACGCCGACCTATCAGGTGACAATCAGGAGAAACATGGCACAGGCCACACGAACTGTCCGCTTGGCTCGCACGGCGAGATCAACCGTGTCTCACAAGCCAGTGAAAAACGAGGGGCTCATCCCGCAGCTGGCTCGTGCCGTGCGTGAGGTGGAACACTCCGCTCAACGGGGGAAAGCGACACCGGCAAATCGCACAAAGTTTCAGGT
Organism: uncultured Microbacteriaceae bacterium; assembly: GCA_964440395.1. Lineage (GTDB taxonomy): Bacteria > Actinomycetota > Actinomycetes > Actinomycetales > Microbacteriaceae > CAYTSH01. The sequence continues at coordinate 564 of CAYTSH010000277.1, read as the reverse complement.
CATCGCATTGCTCATGCGCGAAGAGCGCAGCCGAGCGAAAGAAAACAAGGAACTCAGCGACCTCGACAGGGCTGAAATCTTGAAACGCCTCGACGGCGTTGCGGCAATTCTCGCGAAAACCGCAGCGCGCGACACGTCGCTCATTACCCTGCTGGAACCGGACGCGCCGGTTAGCGAGGCGGCACGCAAACTCAAGCGCAGCATCCTCGAAATTGCTGGCATTGATTCACCTGAAGAAACACCTGAGCAGGCCGCACCCGAAACGGCGCTCTCGCCGGAATTGGTCACTCGCCAGGTGCAACCGAAAGCGCTCACATCGCGGTTGCGGGCCAATCCGTTTCTCGCCCCGCACACCGAAACCGCCCCAACCGCCACCCCGGTGCGTCGGCTCGCGAACTGGGAACTGCTAGGTCCGCTCCTGAAATCGTTCGAAATGGGCGGCAGCGGTCGTTCGGCAAGCATGGCGCTGCCGCCGGCACCGCTGATCGATCGGGTCTCGCCCCGGGGAATGCAACTCATGCAGCACCAGGCCAGTTTTCTGCAAAGCATCGCCGCGGGGCACCG
>CAYTSH010000276.1:0-1933 GCA_964440395.1 uncultured Microbacteriaceae bacterium | reverse complement strand
CACGCAAACCAATATTGTCGGTGTTTGGCAGCGAACCCACCGCCATCAGACAGTGCGAACCGCTCACCGTGCGGCCATCGGCAAGCGTAACCACCACGCTGTCACCCCGCCGTTCCACGGTTTCGGCCCGAGACTTCCCCAACACCTGCATGCCGTTGCGTTTGAACACCTTCCCGATCACCGCCGCCGCGTCTGCATCCTCGCCCGGCAGCACCTGCTCACGGCTGGAAATCAAGGTAACCTCGGCGCCCAGCGCCCGATACGCTGAGGCAAACTCCGCGCCGGTCACGCCGGAACCCACCACAATCAAATGCTCCGGCACGCTCCGAAGGTTATACAGCTGAGTCCAGGTCAAAATCCGTTCGCCATCCGGCATCGCATCAGGCAAGGTGCGTGGCCGCGCCCCCACCGCAATCACCATGGTGTCCGCCTCCACGCGGTCAAAATCGGTGCCCTCCTCACCGGCGGCGGTCGAAACAATCAGGGCAGAATGACCGTCCAGCCGCCCCTCGCCGGTCACGATACGCACCCCGGCCTCCTCCAGGCTCTCCCGCATGTCCTGCGACTGATCATCCGCCATTGTTTTGAGGCGCTTGTTCACCGCACCAAGGTTCACCGTCAGCTCCGGGCGCAACGGTTTCCCGTCACCAGCCCGGGCAAAAAACTGCACCCCGAGCGTGTCAGACCCGCGAACCGCGATTGCAGATTCCGCCGTAGAAATGAGGCTCTTCGACGGCACCACGTCACTCATGACGGCAGAACCGCCAACCCCAGCTCGCTCCACGAGCGTCACCTCAGCACCCAGCTGCGCCGCAGTCAAGGCAGCCTCGTACCCGCCGGGTCCACCGCCCAGCACAACAATGCGGTGTTTGCGTTCAAAATCGTTAGCCATACTCCCATTCTGGCAGTGGAACCTGTGATTCTGGTCAACGGGGCGCCGCCAAACCCGCGATGTAAGATAGTCCAATGACTCACACCGCAGCACAGGCGCCGACGCTTGATTCCCCAGAAACCAACCCGTTCGATATTGCAGCGGAAGCGGCAGCACAAATCGCCCAGGCAACCGGTGTTGCCCGCCACGACATCGCACTCACCCTGGGAAGCGGGTGGGCGAAAGCAGCCGACCTGATCGGGGAAACCGTCGCCAGCATCCCCGCAACCGACATTGTCGGCTTCCACAAACCGGCCGTCGCCGGTCACGTCGGCAACCTGCGCTCAATCAAACTTCCCAACGGCAAACACGCGCTCGTCATCGGGGCGCGCACACACTACTACGAATCCCTCGGCGTGCGGCGTGTAGTGCACAGCGTGCGCACGGCAGCCGCCACCGGTGCCAGCGTGATGATCCTGACCAATGGTGCCGGCGGCATCCGCCCCACATGGAAACCCGGCCAGCCGGTGCTCATCAGCGACCACATCAACCTCACCGCCGACTCACCCCTCGAAGGCGCCACCTTCATCGACCTCACCGACCTCTACGCTGAGCGCCTGCGCACCATCGCCCGCGCCGTCGACCCCAGCCTCGACGAGGGGGTCTACGTGCAATTCCGCGGCCCCCACTATGAAACCCCCGCCGAGGTTCGCATGGCGCAAGCAATCGGTGGGGACATTGTGGGAATGTCCACCAGCCTTGAGGCGATCGCCGCGCGACAGTGCGGCATGGAAGTACTCGGCCTCTCGCTGATCACCAACCTCGCCGCGGGCATCCAAGACACTCCCCTGAGCCACGCCGAAGTTATTGAAGCCGGCCAGCAAGCGGAAGCGCACATCAGCGCACTGCTGGCACGAATCGTGGCAGAACTCTAGCCGCCCGCCGCGCGGCATCCGCGAAGCGCCCAAACGGCGCACCCGAGCGGCGCACCCGAGCGGCGCACTCGCGCCATCTCGACTCGCTGACTCCCAGATTCCCCGACCCGACTCCCCAACTCCCCAA
>CAYTSH010000275.1:0-1959 GCA_964440395.1 uncultured Microbacteriaceae bacterium | reverse complement strand
GAGCGCCTCATCGTCGGAAACCCCGAGCGCACTCACCACGTGTGAACGCTCCGGCACGCCCGCCTGGCAGGCCGAACCGGTTGACACGGAAATCCCCTGCGCATCAAACAGGTAGAGCATGGTGTCGCCGGAGCAGCCGGGGAACGTAAAGTGGGCGTTGCCTGGCAGACGCCGATTCCCGGGCGCGGCGCCGCGTAGCACGGCGTCAGGCACCGCACGCAAGATGCCCGAAATGAGTTCATCGCGCAGGGCGGCGAGTTGCGTGGCGTGGGTGTCTCGTTCGCGTTCCGCATGCTCGGCGGCCGTCGCAAACGCAACCGCAGACGCGACATCTTGCGTGCCGGATCGTCCCCGCTGCTGCCCGCCACCGTGCTGCAGCGGCACAACCGTGGCGGTTCTGCCCAACACCAACGCGCCGATACCGACCGGGCCGCCGATTTTGTGGGCCGAAACGCTCAGGGCGCTCACCCCCAGTTCGCGAAAGCGCACCGGAATCTGCCCAAACGACGCCACCGCGTCGAGATGCACCGGCACGCCGGCGGCTGCAGCGATTTGGGCAAGCTTCGCGACCGGTTGGATGGTGCCAATTTCGTTATTTGCGTGCAGCAGGCTGAACACGCCCACCCGTTCGGGGTCGAGTTGCAGCGCGGCCTGCAGCGTAGCTTCGGCGAGGGTGCCGTCGGATTCGACAGGCAGCCACGACAGCTCCGCCGATGCGTGTTCCGCCAACCAGGTTGCGGCGTCAATGGTTGCGTGGTGCTCCCCGGCCGGGGCGAGCACCACGGGACGTTCGCCGCCCCGCTGCCTGGCCCACCACATCCCCTTCACCGCCAGGTTGATGGATTCTGTTCCGCCGCTCGTGAACACCACTTCGATGGGTTCGCAGTCCAACACCGCGGCGAGGCGTTCCCGCGCGTCTTCAAGGAGTTGTTTGGCGCGCTGCCCGTGCCGGTGAATTGAGGCTGGGTTGCCAACCGTCGCTGCGGCCGTCAGGTAAGCGTCGAGCGCTTCGGCACGTATCGGGGTGGTGGCGGCGTGGTCAAGATACACCGGCTCAGCCGGTTGTGTGCCGGCCATGCTAATAGAGCAGTGCGCTCAGCCGACGCCGCGCGGCCACAACCCGCTCGTCGGTGGTTCCGACCACGTCAAACAGTTCCAGCAGCCGTTCACGGATGCGCTGCTTCCCGTCGGTATCGGCGTGCGGGAACAGGTGCAGGAGCCGGTCAAACGCATCGGCGATGTGACCGCCGGACAGGTCAAGATCCGCCACGGCAAGTTGCGCATTCACATCGTCCGGGTGCTGCGCCGCCGCTTGGCGCACTTCGTCCAGGCGAACGCCCTGCAGCCGCTGCAACAGGTGCACCTGGGCGAGACCCGCGACGGCGTCGGTGTCCCGCGGGTTCGCTTTCAGAGCGGCGGTGTAGGCGTCAATCGCCGCGGGATAGTCGCCACGTTCCAGCGCGTCGAACGCGTCCTGGTGCAGCGGCGGGAGGGCAGCTGCCGCAGCCTGCGTCGATTCCTGGGCTGCGGCATCCACCACAAGCGAACCGTTGATCCCGGCTTGCGCTGCGGCCTGTAGGACACGGTCGAGCAGCTGCACCAGGTCGGCCTCGGGGATTGCGCCTTGGAAGAGCGGTACGGGCTCACCGCCGATAATCGCCACAACCATGGGGATCGACTGCGCGTTGAACGCCTGTGAGAGTCCCGGGTTGTGGTCCACGTCGACCTTGGCGAGCAGGATTCGGCCGTTCAGTTCCAGCGTGAGGCGTTCCAGGATTGGTCCGAGTTGTTTGCAGGGGGCGCACCACTCAGCCCAGAGGTCGACAATCACGGGAACGTGGGCAGAGAGTTGCGCCACCTCAGCGAACGTCTGATCCGTGACGTCCATGATGAGTGCGGGCACCGCAATCGGTTGGCCGTCTCCATTGGGGTGTGGATGCCCTGCCTGCGTGCCAGCGG
>CAYTSH010000274.1:0-1980 GCA_964440395.1 uncultured Microbacteriaceae bacterium | reverse complement strand
CGTGCGTAACGCAAAGGCTGCCGTTGAGGAGGGCATCGTCCCCGGCGGTGGTGTGGCGTTGATCCAGGCGGGCGCAACCGTGTTCGAGTCGCTCAACCTTTCGGGTGACGAGGCGACCGGTGCAAACATTGTGCGCGTTGCCATCGAGGCTCCGCTGCGCCAGATTGCGTTGAACGCTGGCCTTGAGCCGGGTGTTGTGGCGGAGAAGGTGCGGAACCTTCCCGTTGGCCACGGGTTGAACGCGGCTACCGGCGAATATGGTGACCTGCTTGCTCAGGGCATCATTGACCCGGCGAAGGTGACCCGTTCGGCGCTGCAGAACGCGGCTTCGATTGCGGCACTGTTCCTCACCACCGAGGCGGTTGTTGCCGAGAAGCCTGAGAAGGCAGCTCCGGCTCCTGCCGATCCTACGGGTGGCATGGACTTCTAGTCACTGCGCGGGTCGCCGTCGTGTTTTGCGCGGTGGCGACCCGCATCCCTTGCGGGCAAACATGACTGCGGGGCGGTTTCTTCGGAAGCCGCCCCGCGTTCTGTTTGCCCACTGGCGCTGTTCCCGCTGCCCGGGTGCCCACAGGCCGGGTGCCCACTGCCGGGTGCCCACTGCCCGGGTTCCCGCGCTGCCAGGTTCGACTATTCGGGCTCGGGCGTCAGCAGGGGCAGGGTTACGCGCAGCGTTGCCCCGCCGCCGGGGGTCTCGTGCGCGCTCACGGTGCCGCTGTGCGCCTGCACGATGGAGGATACGATCGCGAGCCCCAGCCCGCTTCCGCCGGTTTCGCGGGTTCGGGATGTGTCCGCCCGCCAGAACCGTTCAAAGATGCGTTCGCGGAGCTGTTCAGGAATGCCCTCGCCGTGATCGACAACGTCCACGGTTGCGGTGCGTTTATGCTCGTTGACGCGGACTATGATTTCGAGTGGTGTGCCATTTTCGGTGTAGCGCAGCGCGTTGCCGATGAGGTTGGTGAGCACTTGGCGAATTTTGTGCTCGTCGGCGAGGACTACCGCCTGGCTCAATTGTGGGCTGGATGCCGTTGCTGCGTCTTCCCAATCGCTCACTACTTGCCCTCCCGCGCGTCCGGGGGTGTCGTCGTGGAATTCGACTCGCACCGTGCGGTCTGTTGCCGTGGCCATGGTGTCGAGCGCGGCATCCCGAGCGATTGGGATGAGGCTGATGGGTTTCATGTTGAGTGGTCTGGCCTCGTCGAGGCGTGCGAGTGCGAGGAGGTCTTCGACCAGTGAACCCATGCGTACCGCTTCGTTTTCGATGCGTTGCATGGCTTGGCTGATATCTTCAGGGGTGGTGAGCGCGCCCATGCGGTAGAGTTCGGCGTAGCCGCGCACCGTGACGAGGGGGGTGCGCAGTTCGTGGCTGGCGTCGCCAACAAATCGACGCATCTGGTCGATGGAGCGTGCGCGGTCGAGGAACGCCGCGTCGATGCGGCGCAGCATGGTGTTGAGGGAGCGGCTGAGCCGGCCTACCTCGGTGTGTGTTTCGGTGACGGGTAGGCGTTGGCTGAAGTCGCCTTCGGCGATTGCCGCTGCGGTTACTTCGACCTGTCGGAGGGGTTGGAATGTGGTGGTGACGAGGATGCGGGTGAGCACCGCGCCGACGACCACGACGATTGCCCCGAATCCGGTGAATACGCTCACGTAGCGCAGCATGAGGTTTTGGATGAACTCCATGGATTGCGCAATCACGAGTGTGCCGGTGCCACCGCTCACCAGGTTGACTTTGACGAGCACGGCACGCCAGACGAGGCCGGAGTTGGTGTCTTTGAACGCCACCACGTGCCGCCCGTTCACCTGCACCCACTCCGCCGGGGTGATGTTTGAGAGCTGCGGCACTTCTTCCGGGGGCATGCCGACGGAGTTGTCGTATTTCAACGTGCCGGTTTCGTCGATCAGCGCAATGTAGTAGGGTTCTTGCGGCGCGGAGATGATGTTGTCTTTGGAGACGGGGTCTGCGGATACTCCGGGACCGAG
>CAYTSH010000273.1:0-1996 GCA_964440395.1 uncultured Microbacteriaceae bacterium | reverse complement strand
TGTGGTTCGCTCACACGGCATCTGCCTGACCGTTGAAGAAACCTCAGGCCGTGGAAAAGGCCGGGGTAAAAGGGTCACCAGTATTATCGCTGAACGTGACACCACGGCGCACGCGGCTGCAGCGGCAGCGAGTGCGAGCGACGACGACACCCACCAAACAATCGAAGGCAGCCATGACTGACGCACCCGTACTCCTCGGCACCAACGGCACCCCCGAGGGGTACCGAGCGGGCTTTGTGTCGTTCATCGGCCGACCGAACGTGGGTAAATCAACGCTCACCAACGCTCTGGTGCGGGAAAAAATCGCCATTACCAGCAACAAACCCCAAACCACGCGGCGGGCGATTCGGGGAATTGTGCACCGGGAGCACGGGCAGCTGATTGTGGTGGACACGCCGGGCATCCATCGTCCCAGAACGCTGCTCGGTGAGCGGTTGAACGCACTGGTCAAAACAACACTGGGCGATGTGGACGTCATCGGTTTTTGCGTACCCGCGAACGAGCGCATCGGTCCCGGCGACCGCTTCATTAATGAGCAGCTCGATCTGTTTCCCCGGGCAAAAAAGGTTGCCATCGTGACCAAAATGGATCTGTGCAGCCCCCAGCAGGCTCTGCAGCAGCTGGGTGAGCTGGGTGAGCTTCGATCATGGGATGCCGTGGTTCCGCTTTCTGCCATCACCGGTGAGCAGGTCGAAGTGTTGTGCACCGAACTCATTGCCCTGCTGCCGCTTTCCGCGCAACTGTATCCCGATGACGCGGTTACGGACGAGAGTCGCGATGACCGGATGGCGGAATACATTCGGGAAGCGGCGCTTGAGGGGGTGCGCGACGAGCTACCGCACTCCATTGCCGTCACAATTGACGATACGATTCAGCGCGAAGATAAGCCCCTCATCGAGGTCTACGCGACCCTGTATGTGGAGCGGGACAGCCAAAAAGCCATCATTCTTGGGCACAAAGGTTCTCGCCTTGGCGTGGTTGGTAAAACAGCCCGGCAGCACATAGAACAGCTCCTCGGGCAACGCGTGTATCTTTCGCTGCACGTCAAAGTCGCCCCCGACTGGCAGAAAGATCCCAAGATGCTTGGTCGGCTCGGCTTTTAGTGCCCACGTGGAGCCGGCGCGTTGAAGCAATCAACGCGCGCCAGCTTTCCGCTTGTGCGTCTCTGCGCCCGGGTGACTAACTTTCTCTGTCAAATCCTGAGGGTTTGGATGAACTACCCATAGAATAGTGATGTTCAACGAAAGGAACACTCATGTTTTCTGGGGACGCATCTGCGAGTCGCGCGAGCTTGCCTCGCCCGTTCCGTCGGGTCGTTGCGGGCATCGCGGCGCTGCTGCTCACGATGGGTGCGGGCATCGTTGGTGGACCGCAGCCGTCGGCGATCGCACTCGAATCGGATGGCTGCACCCCGATTCCCGGCTACGACAGCTGCGCGCTGTTTACCCTCACCACGGCCTACGATCAGGTGTTTACGGTCCCCGCCGGCGTGGCAAAGATTTTCGTTGACCTTTACGGTGGTTCCGGTGGAAACACGCCAGACTACTCGCCGGCGCGAGTGGGTGGCACCGGTGGCCGAGTGATCGGCGAACTCGCCGTTACCCCCGGGCAGCAACTCTACGTAACCGTCGGATACGGCGGCGGCTCAACCGCTGCAGCAGGGTATTACGGTTCTCCCGGCGGCGGTTTTAGCGCCATCTGGTCCGGCAGCCCGCGCGCAAGCGAACCCTACTTCCTCGCCGGCGGCGGAGGCGGCGCTTCGATGAACGGCAACGGCGGCAACGGCGGCGGTTCGCTCGCCGCGGATGGCACCGGGCCCGCCCCGGGTCGTGGTGGGTCGCAGATTTCAGCCGGCGGAGTCTGGGGTGGCGCAATCCCCGGCGGACAATACCAGGGTGGTGTGGGTTCCCTCGGCACCTACAGCGGTGGCTCCGGTGGTGGTGGCTACTACGGCGGCAGCGGTGGCGCAAGCGGCGGTGGCGGCGGTGGTGGCGGT
>CAYTSH010000272.1:0-2000 GCA_964440395.1 uncultured Microbacteriaceae bacterium | reverse complement strand
TGTCGCTGCTGGCGCGCCGCAAGGCCGAGGCGGTGCTGGCACTGCTGCCGGGCATCCCGGGGGCGCTTGCGGGTGATTGCCTGATTTTTGGCGGCGATTCGGCGTTTGAGCTTGACGGTCAGGTGTTTGGCAAGCCGCACCTGCCGGAGGTGGCTCGTGAACGCTGGCTGCACATGCGCGGCCGCACCGGGCGCCTGGTTTCCGGGCATTGCCTGCTTTCCATTCGGGATGCGGTGGTCGCCTCGTCCGCAACCGCGGTCGCCGCCGCCTCGGTGCGGTTCGCCGACGACGTGGCCGAGGCTGAGATTGACGCGTATGTTGCCTCGGGCGAGCCGTTGCACGTTGCCGGCGCGTTCACCATTGATGGGCTGGCCGCGGGGTTTATTGCGGAAATTTCCGGGGATCCCAGCTGCGTGGTGGGGCTTTCACTGCCGACGCTGCGTCGCCTGGTGCGCGAACTGGGCGGTTCGTGGCCGGAACTGTGGAACCGGGTGGGCGGCACCCCGGCGGCGTAGTCACTGGTCCGGGTTGGCGTTGCCGGCTCGTTAGCGCAGCATGCTGCGACGCCCCGCGAGGGTCACGGCGGCGGTGCACGCATACAGCAGCGTGATCGCGCCGTACAGGTAGAGCGGGTTGGGGGCAAACAGGAGCGCGGCGATGAGCCCGGACGGGATGGAGAGAATCGCCGTCACGCTTTGCACCCCGGAGAAAAACGCCGCGCGCTGCTCGTCACTTGACGAGTTAATCACGAGCGCTTCGCGGTACGACTCCAACGCAAACGTGCCGGCGGCGATCAGTGGGGTTGCGCAGCATAGCAACGCGACGTTGCCCGGTCCCACGAACAGGAACAGCAACCAACCGCTCACCGTGCAGCCGGCGGACACCAAAAGCAGGGTGTTCAACGAGTAGCGCCGATCCACCCGCGGCATGATCACCAGAAACACCAGCAGCGAGGCGAGCGCGCCCATTGCGGGCACCAGGCCCACAATTCCGGCACTGAAATCGAGTTTTTCGCTCAGGTAGATGGCTTGAAAAATGTTGAGCTGCACGGCGAGCGCACTGGCTATGTAGAGCAAGACGATTCCGCGCTGTGCCGGGTTTGCCACGGCAGAATTGAGGTGTTTGATCGCCAACCACACCGCGCGCAGGAGTGACGTGTGTTGCGCTTGCCGCATTGCCGCCACCCCGGCTCTGGTTTCGGTGGTGAACGCGTTTCTGATCAGGTTTTGGGCAAGCATGGCAAGTGCACCCACGAAAAACACCACGCGCAGCGTCGGAACGGCACCGTAGAGTGAAATGCATTTGCCCACCACCGGCACAAAAAATCCGGCGCACAACACAATCACCTTCACCGCCGCGAAAATGCGCGGCCTCGTGACGGGCGGCGAATCTTCCGTGGTCAGCAACCAGAACGCCAACCCGGCGATACGGGAGGAGGCGTTGAGAACGTAACCCGCAAGAAAAAACCAGAAACTGCTGCTGATCGCCCACAGCAGCATGGGCACGAACCAGGTGCTCAGATCGAACAGCAGTGTCGCCCGTTTGCGCCCCAACCGGTCGGTGATCGGCCCGGCAAGGAGTTGCAACACGCAGGCCACGTAGAGATTACACGAAACGATCAACCCAATCTGCAGGGCACTCAGCCCCTGAGCTTTCATGAAAAATGTGAGGTAAAACAGTGCCGACGTGCCAAACATGGCCCACAACGGTTCCGTCAGAATACTCACCCGGGCGTTCCGGTGCATCACCGCCCGCTCAGTCACGGTGCAACCAGTCACCGCGCGACCAGCCACGGTGCAACCAGTCACCGCGCGGCGAGTCACCGCGCGACCAGCCAACGCGCGGCGCACGCGTCTGCAAAAACATGTCGAACTCCATCGTTACGGTTCAATTGCCCCGGGCATCAAACCCGACCCCTACCCCACTAGTGTGGCAGAGCGGAACATCGCGGCGCTGCACGGGGTTTCGCTCGACTTCCCCACGGGTGAACTGGTCGCCCT
>CAYTSH010000271.1:0-2015 GCA_964440395.1 uncultured Microbacteriaceae bacterium | reverse complement strand
GGTAGCGCCGCTTTTGTGCCTGCACGTGCTCGTCGTCAGCGAGTGCGGCGATCATGGCGGTTTGTACCGGCGCGGGCGGGATCATGCCGGCGTGTTTGCGCACGGTGGTGAGCCGCGCGATGAGCGTTTCGTCGCCCGCGATGAAAGCGGCCCGGTAACCGGCAAGATTCGATTGTTTGCTCAGCGAGTACACGGAGAGCACACCGGTCAGGTCACCACCCGTAACCGCGGGGTCGAGGATTGATGGCGTCGCCCCGTCTTGCCAGGGTTCTTCCCAGCCCAGCTCCGCGTAGCATTCGTCGCCGGCGATGACCGCGCCGAGTCGTTTCGCTGCGGCCACGGCGCGGGCGAGGGCTGCGGTGCTGAGGACCGCGCCGTTTGGGTTGGCTGGCGAGTTGAGCCAAATCAATTTGGTGGATGCCGGCCAATCGTCGGGATCGTCCGTCGCGTATGCCGTCGCCCCGGCGAGTGCCGCCCCAATTGCGTAGGTGGGGTATGCGAGTCGCGGGTGCACCACCACATCGCCCTCACCCAGCCCAAGCATGAATGGGAGCCAGGCGACGAGTTCTTTCGACCCAACGGTTGGCAGCACCGCAGCGGGGGTGAGCCCGGGCACACCCCGACGTCTCGCATACCAGTGCGCTATGGCGCTGCGCAGTTGCGGCGTGCCAGCTGTTTGTGGGTAGCCGTGCGCGTCCGTGGCGCCGGCCAGGGCATCCCGAATCGAATCGGGCGTGGCGTCTACCGGCGAGCCGATGGACAGGTCAACAATCCCATCGGGATGCTGTGCCGCCTGTGTCGCATGCGGCACCATGCGATCCCACGGGTAGTCGGGTAGCGGCGCGAGCACCTCGACTAGCCTTCGCTGTTGATGCCGGCGGGCAGGGCGGCAATGAGCGGATGATCGCTCGAGTACGGGCCAACTTTCGCGGCACCGCCTGGGGAGCCAATCTCGGCGAAAAAGTCCACATTCGCGGTGTAATAGTCTGACCACTCTTCGGGAAGGTCATCTTCGTAGTAGATCGCCTCGACCGGGCACACCGGCTCGCATGCCCCGCAGTCGACACATTCGTCTGGGTGGATGTAGAGCGAGCGCTCCCCCTCGTAGATGCAGTCGACCGGACACTCGTCGATGCAGGCGCGGTCTTTTACGTCGACACAGGGCAGGGCAATGACGTAGGTCACGGTTACTCTCCGAACGATTGGTGCTTGACGATTTGCTCTCTCAAGTCTAGCGAATCTGCCGCGGCATCATGTTCGCCGCTCGTCGCACTGTGGACAACATCGGCAGCTTCCGCTAAAGTTATTAGGGCAGCCTAACCAATGTTAGGTTGGCCTTCATTCAACCCACCTAACCAGGAGCCCACCCCTCATGACCAGTGCACTGTTTGCTGGCGTCTTCGGCACGTTTCTTATCGGCATCCGTGAAGGGCTCGAAGCTGCACTCGTGATCGGGATCCTCATCGCCTACGTGCACCGGATGGGGCGCCGCGACATCGTCGTGCGAATCTGGCTTGGGGTCGCGCTGGCAGTGGCGCTCTCACTCGGCATTGGGGCCACCCTCACCTTCGGTTCGTACCAACTGAGTTTTCAGGCGCAGGAACTCATGGCGGGCATCCTCTCCATCGTTGCCGTCGCGTTGGTAACCTGGATGGTGTTTTGGATGCTGCGCACCGCGCGCACCATGAAACGCAGCCTCGAATCGGGTGTTGACGCCGCACTGCAGGGCAATGGGTTTGGGCTTGTGGCGATTGGATTTCTCGCGGTTGCCCGTGAGGGCGTCGAAACCGCGCTCTTCATTTGGGCCGCGGCTAGATCCAGCGGCAACAACCCCGTCGCCCTCGCCGGCGCACTGCTGGGAATTCTGGTTGCCGCACTCATCGGCTGGGGCATCTACCGCGGCATGATCCGAGTGAACCTCGCCACGTTCTTCACCGTCACCGGCGCGATGATCATTGTGGTTGCAGCCGGCGTGCTCGCCTACGGCATCCACGACATTCAGGAGGCGAGTTACC
>CAYTSH010000270.1:0-2025 GCA_964440395.1 uncultured Microbacteriaceae bacterium | reverse complement strand
CCTGCGAGGGCAGCAATTTGGCGCACATTGATGCGTGCGTTGACGGGAGAACTGACGGGCGCATTGACCGATGCGTCGTCGGGCGCATTGCTGGGCGCATTGACCGATGCGTTGACGGGTGCGTTGACGGGCGCATTGCTGGGTGCGATGTGCTCGTTCATCGTGACTCCTCTGTCTGCTACACTCGGTGCTACCCCGACGCTGTAACCGGTTTCTGTATCCGGTTACAGCAACGATAGGACACGGTTTCACTTTTCGCAACTCACAACGAATGTGAGCGCAATCGTCACCCACACCCAGCACCCAGCACCCAGCACCCCGCCCTCAGCACCCAACACACATCTCACAACACCCAGCACTCAGCCCTCAGCACCCATCACCCAGAAAGAGCACAGCATGGCACCCAGCAGAGGCCACGTCGACCTGACGACCCGCGGCATCCGAATCGACGGCACCCACAGGCAGGTGTTTGCCGCCGAAATCCACTATTTCCGCCTGAGCCGCGCCGACTGGGCAACGCGCCTCCAAGAAGCCAAAGCGGCCGGCATCAACACCATCGCAAGCTACATTCCCTGGCTGTGGCATGAACTCCCCGACGGCAGCATCGACGTGCACGGCACCAGTAGGCCGGAGCGCGACCTTGGCGCGTTCATCGACGCCTGCCACGACGCCAACCTCTACTTCATCGCCAGACCGGGGCCCTTCCAGATGGCCGAACTCAAAAACGAGGGCATTCCCTACCGCATCCGCGCGCAACACCCCGAAACCGCCCCCACGGGGTGGGACGGCATCGCAAACCCCACGCACAGCCTCGACTACCTCCACCCCGAGTTCCTCCACGAAACCCGACGCTGGTTCCAAGCGGTGCTCCCGCTCATCGCCAACCGCCAGCGCAGTTCGGGCGGCCCCGTCATCGCCGTGCAGCTCGACAACGAAATCGGCATGCTCGACTGGGTCTCCAACAGCCCAAACCTCACCGACCGGGCGCTCGCCGACTTCAGCGAATGGCTCAGCGGCGACCAAGCACCCAGCAGCGCAGCGCTGAGAGCAGCCACCGCAGGCAGCACCCCGGAAACGTTCCGACAGCTCCTGCGCAGCGGCGCCTCCGGCACCCCGCTCGAACTCGCCGTACACGACACCCTCAGCAGACACACTCGCAGCCAATTCGGGCGCTACATCGCCGCGCTCGAACGCATTGCCCGCGACGAGGGCATCGACACTCCCCTGCTCATCAACATCCACGGCACCGGCGGCAACCGTGGGCTCACCTACCCCATCGGCGTCAGCCAGCTCGCCGCGGGCTACCGCAACCGTGCCGGCATGACCGGCGGCACCGACATGTACCTGGGGGAACTCACCGTCAACAACGTCGCCGACCTCATCGTCTGCAACGCCTTCACCGCCGCAACCCTCGGCGCGGAGCAACCCCTCACCGCACTCGAATTCGACGCTGGCGACGGCAACTACGGCGAAGACCTCAACAGCCTCGCCTCGCCCGAAGCCACCACCCTCAAAACACTGCTCGGGGTCGCCCAGGGCGTGCGGGCAACCAACTTCTACCTCTTCGCCGGCGGCATCAACCCGCCACTCGATGAACCGGTCGGTGACGGCAACGACAGAATCTCCTTCACCGGCGAACGCCACGGATTCGCCGCGCCCGTCGGCCCGGAAGGCGCACACAACCCAACGCTCGCCGGCGTGATCGAAGCGACCCGCAGCATCCACCAATTGCACGACCTCTTCGCCGTCTCGCAACAACTCACCGACGATCTGCAACTCGGCTTCGTGGCCGACCACTACCTCACCGAATACACCCACCCAAACGCCCGCCAACGCCGCGAACAAGTCGCAAACCGGGAACAACACCGCGGCTTCGGCTTCCGACAAACACTCGCCCGCGCGCTCGTGCTCGGCGGGTACAGCTTCACGGCGCTCGACCTGCAAGCCGCGGCGGGCGACAACCCCAACTGGCACGGCGCCACACCACCCGACGCGCGGGCGGGTCGAACGCGCCCCGCGCTCATC
>CAYTSH010000269.1:0-2043 GCA_964440395.1 uncultured Microbacteriaceae bacterium | reverse complement strand
GCATTGCCTCGCCGGTGCCGAGCAGGCGTTCCGCGGCGAGCACCTCGTCGGGGAGCAGTTCAGGCAATTCCCGGGTTGCGTCGAGCACCAGCCCAATTGATTGCCGAATGTTCCAACTGGTTACGGATGCCGTGGCCGGGTAGATGGGGATTGGTCGCCGCGCCCACGCCTCGGCTGTGGCGTTCCCCAGCGAATGCTCGGCGGGCAGCCCGGGCTGTGCGGGGGGTTCGGGTAGCTCCGGCAGGAGTTCGTACTCCGGGTGGGAGAGTTGCAGGGTGGTTCGGTAGCGGGTCACTTTGCCCGCGAACATGCCCCGCACGCCCGGAATGAGTTCCCGCACGCGCCAGGGTTGGTTGAAAAATGTGATCGTGAGCGTACCGGTGCCGTCTGTGATGAGCACCTCCAACAGTTTGCCCCGACGAGACTGCATTCGGCGTTCCGTGGCCCGCAGCACTTCCGCGACGAGTGTGACGGTTTCACCGATTGGCAACTGTGTGAGCGGGGTCAGTTCCCCCCGGGTTGCGTAGCGTCGCGGATAGTGCCCCAAAAGTTCGGCAACCGTGGTGTAGCCGAAGGCATCGGCGAGCGCTTTCGCGGTGCGCCCACCGAGCACCGTGGCAAGCGCCGTTTCGGGATGCAGTTGGTCGGTCACGCTCTCTACTGTATCGGGTGCGCCTTGGCGCACCGGCGGTGGTGGCGCGGTCGCACCGCGAGGCGAAGGTGCGCGGTGCACCGCGGAACGCGATACCCTACAGTGGTGACCAGAATCATTGCAGGTGCCGCAAAGTCCGTGCGGCTGAGCGTGCCACCCGCGGGCACACGTCCAACCAGTGACCGAGTTCGTGAAGCGCTGTTTGGCACCCTCGACAGTTGGGGGATACTCCCGGGTGCCCGGGTCTTAGATCTCTACGCCGGCTCCGGTGCCCTGGGGTTAGAGGCGATCAGCCGCGGTGCTCAGGCCGCGGTTCTTGTGGAACAGCAACCCGCAGCGGCTCGGGTCATCACCAGAAACATACAGCTCGTTCGCAGCGCACTTGCCGCCAGCCCGCAGGCTGAGGCTGAGTTAACCCTGGTAACCAGCAGCGTGCAGCAATACTTGCGCGGCGCTGGCAGCCAGGCGGGGCATCCACCCGTGTTTGACCTGATCCTGATCGACCCGCCCTACGACGTGAGCGAGGCTGCACTCAGCCAAGACCTGGTGCTGGCTGCCGAGCTGCTCGCGGACGACGGGGTTGTGCTGGTGGAGCGCAGCAAACGCAGCGCCGAACCGCGCTGGCCGAACGATTCGGCAGCGGGAACGCTCGAACGGTTCCGCACGAGTGTGTACGGCGAAACCGCGCTGTGGTGGGCAGAAAAAGCGCTCTGAACAGCGCACAGCGGGCGAAGCCCGCGGGAAAACAGCGCAGCGGGCGAAGCCCGCGGGAAAGACAGCACAGCGGGCGAGGCCGGCGGGACACTTGGCGGGCGCCGCGGCAGCCGGGTGGGCGCCACCGGCCGGGAATACCGGCAGGTAGCGCCCCGGCGAATCAGACGCTCGTGTGGGGAATCAGCGTGTATTTGGTGGAGAGGTACTCGTGAATGCCCTCCGCGCCGCCCTCGCGACCCAAACCGGACTGTTTCACCCCGCCAAACGGCGCCGCCGCGTTCGACACCAGACCCGTGTTGAGACCCATCATTCCCGTATCGATGCGATCGATCATGCGCTGCCCGCGGGCGAGATCCCTGGTAAACACATACCCGATGAGTCCGTACTCGGTATCGTTTGCGAGACGCACCGCCTGCTCCTCGTCATGGAAGGTGGTGACGCCAACAATCGGTCCGAAGATTTCTTCACACATGATGGCGCTGTCGTGGCTGACGTTGCGCAGCAGCGTTGGCTCGAAAAACTACCCGGGACCCGCAACGCGCGAACCCCCGACCACCAGGGTTGCTCCCTTCGCAACGGCGTCCGCCACGAAACGTTCGGCGGAGGCCACCGCGGCTTCGTTGATGAGCGGCCCGATTGTGACCTCCGCCTCGGTGCCGCGACCGATACGCATGGCC
>CAYTSH010000268.1:0-2059 GCA_964440395.1 uncultured Microbacteriaceae bacterium | reverse complement strand
CCCCAGCCTGTTCCGCACCACCGCCGGCCAGGACCGGTTCGGCCTCGCACACGCCGCACCCGCCGCACTCACCCCCCTGCCACCATTCGTGGGCGACACGCTCAACCCGGCGACCAGTGACGGCGACCTTTGCATCCAAGCGTGTGCCGACGACCCGCAAGTTGCCCTACACGCCGTTCGCAACCTCACCCGAATGGCGTTCGGGCGAGCCACGCTGAAATGGTCACAACTCGGCTACGGGCGCACGGCATCCACCTCAATTGAACAGCAAACACCACGAAACCTCTTCGGCTTCAAAGACGGCACCGCAAACATCATGCAGCAAGATGCGGCGGAACTCGCGAAACACGTGTACATTTCCGCAGACAGCGATCAGCCCTGGCTGGCCGGCGGCAGCTACCTGGTTGCGCGCACCATTGCGATGAATATTGAGCCGTGGGACCGGGCACCCCTCGCGGAACAGGAACACATCATCGGCCGCACCAAAGGAAACGGCGGCCCCCTCAGCGGCGGTGCCGAACACGCCGCGCCCGACCTCGCCGCCACCAGAGCAGACGGTTCCCCAGTGATTCCCATGAATGCGCACGTGCGCCTGGCAAACCCGGCCAGCAACGGCGGCGCTCGAATCCTGCGACGCGGCTACAACTACGTCAACGGAAACAACGAATTCGGCCAGCTCAACGCCGGGCTATTCTTTCTCAGCTTCCAACGCGACCCCGCAGCGTTCGTCACCATTCAACGTTCGCTCAAACGAGACGCGCTGAACGAATACATTCGGCACATCGGCTCCGCCGTGTTCCTCATTCCGCCAGGAGCCAAACCCGGCGGATATGTTGGCGAAGGGCTTTTCGCCTAGCCGCCCGGCGCAGGATCGGCAACAGGTCACACCCTGCCAACCCTGCGCAGGGCGGCTAGGCCGCCCACACGCAGCAACTGCTACTCGTTCTGCTTCTTCAAGCGCGCAGTATTGCGAGAACGCGCGTTTGCATCCAGTTCCACCTTGCGGATTCGGATCGCCTCGGGAGTTACCTCAACACATTCGTCTTCGCGCGCAAACTCGAGGCACTCCTCGAGAGACAACTGCCGTGGCGGCGTCATCGACTCAAACGAATCCGAAGAGGCCGCGCGCATGTTCGTGAGCTGCTTCTCCTTCGTCACGTTGACATCCATGTCTTCGGAGCGAGAATTCTCGCCGATCACCATGCCCTCGTACACCTCTTCAGTGGGCTGGACAAAGAACGTCATCCGTTCCTGCAGCTTAATCATGGCAAACGGGGTGGCAACGCCAGCCCGGTCGGCAACAATCGAACCGTTCACCCGGGTCACAATCTGACCCGCCCACGGCTCATACCCATGCGCAATCGCGTTCGCAATGCCCGTGCCACGCGTGGTCGTCATGAACTCGGTGCGGAAACCGATCAGCCCGCGAGCCGGCACAATGAACTCCATCCGCACCCAACCGGTGCCGTGGTTCGACATGCCATCCATGCGACCCTTCCGAGCCGCCATCAGCTGGGTGATGGCGCCCAAATATTCCTCAGGCGCATCAATCGTGAGATGCTCAAACGGCTCGTGCAGCTTGCCGTCAATCCGCTTTGTCACCACCTGGGGCTTGCCGACGGTCAGTTCAAACCCTTCCCGGCGCATGTTCTCCACCAGAATCGACAGGGCCAGCTCGCCGCGCCCCTGCACCTCCCACGCATCCGGACGGCCGGCATCCAGCACGCGAAGCGACACGTTACCAATCAGCTCGCGATCCAGGCGATCTTTCACCATCCGCGCGGTGAGTTTGTGCCCCTTCACCTTGCCCACCAGGGGCGAGGTGTTCGTGCCGATCGTCATCGAGATTGCCGGCTCATCAACCGTGATCATCGGCAACGGTCGCACATCCTCGGCATCGGCAATGGTCTCGCCAATCGTAATCTCGGGAATACCGGCCACGGCGACAATATCGCCCGGCCCTGCGCTTTCAGCGGGGAACCGGGTGAGCGCCTTGGTGAGCATCAACTCGGTGATTCGAACGCTCTGCTGCGTGCCGTCATGGCGCACCCAGCAGACC
>CAYTSH010000267.1:0-2080 GCA_964440395.1 uncultured Microbacteriaceae bacterium | reverse complement strand
GAGCTTCTCGCCGAGCTTGAACGCCGTGGTCGGGGCGGTCGGCGTGGCGAGCACGTCGACCTTGGCGAAGGCGGCGTCGAAGTCGCGCTGCACGAGGGTGCGCACTTTCTGGGCGCTGCCGTAGTAGGCGTCGTAGTATCCTGCGCTCAGAGCGTAGGTTCCGAGAATAATTCGGCGTTTCACCTCTGGGCCGAAGCCTGCCTCACGCGTGGCCGCCATCACATCATTCACGGTGGCGTTGCCATCGGGTGTGACGCGCAGCCCGAAGCGGACCGAGTCGTATTTGGCAAGATTGCTGGATGCTTCGGCTGGCAGAATCAGATAGTAGGCTGCGACCGCATATTCGACGTGCGGCATGTCGAGCTCGACGAGTTCTGCACCTTGGGCTTGCATGTGCGCGAGTGATTCTTGAAAGCGTTGCGTCACCCCAGCCTGGAATCCTTCTCCTTGTAGTTGGCGAACAACACCCACTCGCAGCCCGTTGAGCACGCCGTTCGATTCGCCAAGCGAGCGGGCACCCTCACGGGCGGCAGCTGCCATGCTGCCCAGGGACTCGTTGAGGGAAGTGGAATCACGGCGATCGTGACCACCAATCACGTCGTGCAGCAGCCCGGCATCGTGCACGCTGCGCGCGCACGGGCCGATTTGATCGAGGGATGAGGCGAGGGCAATTGCACCGTATCGGCTGACCGCACCGTAGGTTGGTTTCATGCCGACGGTGCCGGTGACGTGCGCGGGTTGCCGGATGGAACCGCCGGTGTCACTTCCCAGTGCCAGCGGCGCCTCGAACGAGGCGACTGCGGCAGCCGAGCCGCCGCCAGAACCGCCGGGAATGCGATCCAGCGCCCACGGGTTGTGCGTTGGTCCGTACGCGGAATGCTCGGTGCTGGATCCCATCGCAAACTCGTCCATGTTCGTTTTACCGAGCGGAATCAGTCCGGCAGCTCGCGAACGGGCAACAACCGTTGCGTCGTATGGCGACATCCACCCCTCGAGAATTTTTGAGCCACTCGTTGAGGGCATGTCGGTGGTCACGAGAACGTCTTTCACCGCAAGCGGCACCCCAGCCAAGTGCCCGAGCGTTTCCCCGTCGGCACGAAGCTGGTCGATGCGCTGAGCTGCTGCGATGGCCTGGTCGTTGACGTGGAGGAATGCGTGCACGTGTGGCTCAACCTCCGCGATGCGTTCAAGGTGCGCCCGGGTTACCTCTTCCGCGGAAACCTGACCCTGCACCAAGTGTTCAGCAAGTTCGGCAGCACCAAGTTGGGTGAGATCTGAATGCGTCATGGGTTACTGTTCCTCTCCAAGGATTGCCGAAACAACGAACATGCCCTCTGCTTGCTCTGGCGCACCCGACAGTGCTTCAGCGACACTCAAACGGGCGTCATCAACCTCGTCAGGGCGGTATACATTCGCGAGCGGGATGGGGTGGCTCGTTGCGGGAATATCAGGTGTCGCCACCTCACTGACCGTTGCGATCGTCTGGACGATCAGCGAAAGTTCAGTCGTCAGCGACGCTACTTCAGCATCGGTGAGCGAAATCGTTGCCAATGATGCCAAGTGACGAACCACCTCGGGGGTGATCTCAGGGGATGATTCAGGTTGCGACATGCTACTCCACAGAACAGGTAATGATGGACTCACCCATTCTACGGTGCTGGATTGATCTTGCCGGCAGTTCAGCACCACCGAGTGACGGTGGAATGCAATAATGAAGCCCAGCAGTCCGCCAATGCGAATGCATCGGGCACACCGCACACAACACGTCGAAAGGAACCCATGTCAGATCCAATTGATCCTCCCGCTTCCAACGAACCCACGCCAACAGCACAGGCGGTGCCTCCGGTGCCGACCGCGCCGGAGGCGGCACCCGCGTTCGCCCAGGAAGCAGCGCAGCACAAGCCACCCGCACCCCCGGTTTTTGGGCAGCCCGCGCAGCCAGTTGCGTCCGTGCCGCCCGCACCACCTGCACCACCCGCACCACCCGCGTTCGGCCAGGCACCCGCGCAGCCCGCACCACCCGCGCCACCCGCGCCACCCGCGTTCGGACAGGTCCCTACTCAGCCCACGCAGCCAGCCG
>CAYTSH010000266.1:0-2090 GCA_964440395.1 uncultured Microbacteriaceae bacterium | reverse complement strand
CTCGCAGGTGTTTCTACCGCCACGGTCTCTCGGGTCTATCGGGGCATCGGGCAGGTCTCGCCGCAGATGCGCGAAAAAGTTCAGGCCGCCATCGAGACGCACGGATACCGCCCAAGTCACTTCGGCACCGCACTCGCAAACCGGCGCAACAACGCGCTCGGCATCGTGTTCCCAGGTCTCAGCGGCCCCTACTTCGGTGAACTCATCGAGGGGTTCGACCAGGCGGCAGTTGCTGCCGGGATGAGCGTCAGCATTCTCGCCGCCCATTCGCTCGAGCGGGCAACAACCGACCTGCACGCCATGACCGACCGGGTTGACGGCCTTGCCATACACGCCGGCATCGTCCCCGCTGCCACCGTCGAACGCCTGGCTTCTTCCCTGCCGATCGTGCTCATTGGCGGCACCGGCGACGAGTCGACCGTGCAGGTGCGCAGCGATCACGATGCAATGAATGGGCTGGTCAGCCACCTCATTCAGCAACATGGCAAACGGTCGTTGGTTTTCCTTGGCCGCCCCGGAGATTCTCCCGACATTCAGGCGCGCTACGACGCCTACGCCGCACAACTGCGCGGCGCCGGCCTGCAGCAGCTGCCCACCCTGCCCGTGTCCCTCGCCCAGTCAGACGGTGTGCGGGCCGCCCCGCGCGTCGCGGAACTGCTCCGACGGGGAGAAATTGACGGCGTGGTGTGCGCAAACGATGAACTCGCCCTCGGCCTCATGTTTGCCCTCCTCGGGCAGGGCATTCGCGTGCCAGAAGACCTCTGCATCACGGGCGTCGATGACGTTCCCATGGCCGGTTTAGTTACCCCAGCCATCACCACACTTCGCAGACCCCTGAGGGAACTCTCCGGCGAGGCTGCAAGATTGCTGCTGCGCCTCATTGATGGCGAATCGGTCCCGCAAGTGACCACACTGCCATCATGCCTCATTCGACGCCGCAGTTGCGGCTGCGGAGGTGCCAGTGACGGCACCGGGCGCGACTGACTTACCCCACTCAACCCAACACAAGGAGGTGTCCGTTCATGGACGAACAACACAACAACTCGCGAGTATCAGCGACCCGCAGCGGGAAGGTGCGCACGCGCAGTCGCGCAATCGCGGCGGTGGGCATGCTTGCGCTCGCCGGGCTCACCCTCAGCAGTTGCGCCAGCAACGCCCCGGCAGAGCAGGCAAGCGCCGAGGGACGCATCGCGAAGCTCAACTTCGGCGGTTTTGGTGGCGGCAGCAACCCCAAAGAAAACTACAACCCGTTCATCCCCACCGCGTTGACCGTCGGCGGGTATCTCTACGATTCGCTCATGGCAACCAACGATTACACCTGCGTTGACGAGCCACTGCTCGCCACCAAGCTGACGTGGATCGACGATTCGACGGCGCAATACACCCTGCGTGAAGGCGTCAAGTTTAGCGACGGAAAAGAACTCACCTCCGCCGACGTTCTCTTCACCTTCAACATGATTAAGGAGTACCCCGCACTGGACACGCGCGGCGTGTGGAAACTCATCGACGACATCTCCGCAGACGGAGACTACACCGTGAACGTGCACTTCATTTCGGGCGGCTCCACCAGCATCAACGCGATCAACGCCACCCCGATTGTGCCAAAACACGTCTGGGAAACCATCGACGACCCCACCACGTTCACCAACGAGAAACCCGTGACGAGCGGGTCGATGCTCGTCGAATCGTTCTCACCCACCACGCTCGTCCTGAAACACAACAAAGACTACTGGCAGGCGGAAAACGTCAAAGTCGACCGCATCCAGTTCAACAGCGCCGATTCCGGCCAGGTGGAGCAACTCAAACTCGTCCGCGGTGACTTCGACACCAACGCAATGTATGTGCCGGACATTGAAAAAGCCTACGTTTCCAAAGATCCGGAACACAACAAATACTGGTTCCCGGCGGGCTCACCAATCAGCCTCTACATGAACCTCGAAAAGAAACCGTTCTCCGACGAAGCATTCCGCGACGCCATCGCCATCGCCATCGACAAAGACAAGATCGCCTCAGACGCGCAGCAGGGCTATGTAGAAACCGCCAGCCAAACCACGCTGGTGGTGCCAGGCGCCAGCGATTGGGTGCCCAAC
>CAYTSH010000265.1:0-2153 GCA_964440395.1 uncultured Microbacteriaceae bacterium | reverse complement strand
GCGGCCGCCGTCGAGCTGCACCATCGGGCGCAGCTCCGGCGGGATCACCGGGACAACATCAAGAACCATGGATGCCGGGCTTCCGCCGGTCTGCAAGAAGGAGCTGACGACTTTGAGTCGCTTGATCGCACGAATCTTCTTCTGCCCTTTGCCCTCGGCAATCTGGGTGCGGAGCACTTCAGCTTCGTTTGCAAGGTCAAACGCTTCGAGGCGCTTCTTGATCGCCTCGGCGCCCATGAATGCTTCGAAGTAGCTGCCAAACCGGTCGACGAGTTCGTTGAACACGGCGTCTTCTGGCTTGAGATCGCCGACTTTGAGGTTGCGGAACTCGTCCCACACCCGCTCGAGGCGAGCGATGTCTTCGTCGTAGTTCTTGCGGATGGCGGTCATTTCCTTGTCAGCAGCGTCACGAACGCGGCGCTTCTGATCGGCTTTCGCACCCTCGGCTTCCAGAGCCGCCAAATCGTTTTCGGCCTGCTGCTGGCGCTGCGCGATCGCAATATCGCGCTGTTCACCGAGCGTCTTGAGTTCAAGCCTGAGCTCGTTCTCGAGACCGGGCATATCTTCGTGGCGACCCTCTTCATCGATGTCGATGACCATGTAAGCCGCGAAGTAGATGACCTTTTCCAGGTCTTTCGGCGCCATATCGAGCAGGTAGCCGAGGCGTGAGGGCACGCCCTTGAAATACCAAATGTGGGTAACGGGTGCGGCGAGTTCGATGTGCCCCATGCGTTCACGACGCACGGAGGACTTCGTCACCTCAACCCCACACCGTTCACACACGATGCCCTTAAAGCGAACGCGCTTGTATTTTCCGCAGGAGCATTCCCAGTCGCGGCTTGGGCCGAAGATCTGCTCCCCGAAGAGACCCTCTTTCTCCGGCTTGAGCGTGCGGTAGTTGATGGTTTCAGGCTTCTTCACTTCGCCATACGACCAGCGGCGAATATCCTCTGCCGTAGCCAGACGAATTTGAAGCTCGTCAAAAGTTGTTGCGTCGAGCAATTGTTCTCCTTGAATGAAATCTGTTCGTATCTGGATGCGGCTTAGATTTCGTCGATTGTCGACGACTCAAAACGGCTAGAAAGGTTAATGCCGAGTTCTTCAGCGGTGCGATGCGCCTCGTCATCCGTGTCACGCAGATTGACCGCGGTGCCGTCAGCACCGAGCACCTCAACGTTCAAACAGAGTGACTGCATTTCCTTCATCAACACGCGGAACGACTCCGGCACGCCAGGCTCTGGGATGTTCTCACCCTTCACGATGGCCTCATAGACCTTCACGCGTCCAAGAATGTCATCAGACTTCACGGTCAGCAGTTCTTGCAGCGCATACGCTGCGCCGTACGCCTCAAGCGCCCACACTTCCATCTCACCGAAGCGCTGGCCACCGAACTGTGCCTTACCACCAAGCGGTTGCTGGGTGATCATCGAGTAGGGACCGGTGGAACGCGCGTGGATCTTGTCATCAACCAGGTGGTGCAGTTTCAGGATGTACATGTAACCGACCGAAATGGGCATCGGGTACGGTTCGCCCGAACGACCATCAAACAGTTGCGTCTTGCCAGTGGAGTCGATCAACCGTTCGCCATCGCGGGTGAGGTTCGTCGAATCCAGCAGTCCGGCAATTTCTTCCTCGGTGGCGCCGTCAAACACCGGCGTTGCCACCTTCGTGTTTGGTTCCGCGCTCAAGGCCTCCGGCGGGAGGTTGCGTGCCCACTCGGGCATACCCTCAACCTTCCAGCCCTGCTTCGCGATCCAGCCGAGGTGAATCTCAAGCACCTGCCCGAAGTTCATGCGGCCGGGGATACCAAGCGGGTTCAGGATGACGTCAACCGGGGTGCCGTCAGCAAGGAACGGCATGTCCTCCACCGGGAGGATCTTCGAGATGACACCCTTGTTTCCGTGGCGACCGGCGAGCTTATCGCCCTCCGTGATCTTGCGCTTCTGCGCCAGGTAGACGACCACGCGCTGGTTCACGCCGGAGCCGAGCTCGTCATCCTGATCAACGTCGAACACCTTCACCGCGGTAACCGTTCCGGACGTGCCGTGCGGCACCTTCAGGCTGGTGTCGCGCACCTCACGGCTCTTTTCGTTGAAGATCGCCCGAAGCAGTCGCTCCTCGGCGCTCAGCTCGGTCTCACCCTTCGGGGTGAC
>CAYTSH010000264.1:0-2162 GCA_964440395.1 uncultured Microbacteriaceae bacterium | reverse complement strand
GATGAGCGGCCCGATTGTGACCTCCGCCTCGGTGCCGCGACCGATACGCATGGCCGCAATCTGCTGGGCGAGTTTCTCGGTGAACTCGTCCACCACCGCCTCGTGCACCAAAAACCGGTTGGCCGCCGTGCAGGCCTGGCCAATGTTGCGGAACTTCGCCGTGAGCGCCCCGGCGACCGCGGCGTCAATGTCGGCATCCTCAAACACGACGAATGGCGCGTTGCCGCCAAGCTCCATGGAGGTGCGCAGCACGCCCGCCGCGGACTGTTCGATCAGTTTGCGCCCCACCCCGGTGGAACCGGTGAAACTCAACTTCCGCAACCGCGGATCCGCAATAATCGGGGCGGACACCGCGGAGGACGTTGACGTGGTGATGGTGTTCACCACCCCGGCGGGCAGCCCGGCATCCGCAAGCAGTTGCACAAACAGCAAGGTGGTGAGCGGGGTGAGTTCTGCGGGTTTCACCACAACGGTGCACCCGGCTGCCAGCGCAGGGGCAATCTTGCGCGTCGCCATGGCGAGCGGAAAATTCCACGGGGTCACGAAGAAGCATGGCCCCACCGGTCGTTGCGACACCACAATCTGGCCGGTGCCTTCGGGGTTCGAGCCGTACCGGCCGGTGATGCGGACCGCCTCCTCACTGAACCAGCGCAAAAACTCGCCACCATACGTCACCTCACCGTTCGCTTCAGCGAGCGGTTTGCCCATTTCGAGGGTCATGAGCAGCGCGAAATCATCGCGGCGCTCCTGCAGCAGGTCAAACGCCCTGCGCAGAATCTCGCCGCGAACCCGGGGCGGGGTGGCCGCCCAGCTCTCCTGAGCTGCCACGGCAGCATCGAGGGCGCGCATGCCGTCCGCTGGGCTTGCGTTGGCGATAGTTGCGATCGTTTCGCCAGTCGCCGGGTCCTGGACGGTGAGGGTATTGCTGTCCTCGGCATCCACCCATTGACCATTCAAGTAAAGACCGGTCGGGACCCGTGCGAGCAGCTCGGACTCGCGTTCCTGCTGTGAAAGTTCAAGAGTCATCGTAAACGTGCTTTCTGTGTGCGTGCGTGGATATGCGTTACGCCAGTGCGGCGAGGGCTTCGCAGACGACCGAAATGCCGTCATCGAGGAGTTCGTCACTGATCGTGAGCGGCGGGAGGAACCGAATAACGTTCCCGAAAGTGCCACAGGTGAGCACAATAACCCCGCGTTCGTGGCAGTATTTGGCGACCGCAGCGGTGAGCGCGGCATCCGGTTCGATCGTTCCGGCGTGCACGAACTCCACCGCGATCATGGCACCGTGACCGCGCACGTCACCGATGCGAGCGTCGGTGGCCTGCAATGCGGTGAACGTGCTCGTGATCTTGGCACCAATCTCCGTCGCGCGCGCCAGCAGCCCCTCCTCCTCGTAGGTTTCAATCGTTGCCAGCGCGGCGGCACAGGCGAGCGGGTTGCCGCCGTAAGTTCCGCCCAAGCCACCAACGTGCGGGGCGTCCATGATTTCGGCGCGCCCGGTTACGCCGGCAAGCGGCAAACCGCCCGCGATACCCTTGGCGGTGACGATCAGGTCGGGCACCACCCCGAAATGTTCGGAGGCAAACCAGGTTCCGGTGCGGGCAAAGCCGGTCTGCACCTCGTCGGCAATGAACACCACGTTGTTCTCCCGCGCCCAGGCGGCGAGCGTGGGCAGGAAGCCGTCGGCGGGCACGATGAAACCGCCCTCGCCCTGAATGGGTTCGATGATGATCGCGGCGAGGTTTTCTGCGCCAACCTGCTTCTCGATGACGGTGATCGCGTCGCGCGCCGCCGTCACCCCGTCCCGGTTGCCGTCACGGAACGGGTAGGACAGTGGGGCGCGATAAATTTCCGCGGCAAACGGGCCGAAACCGCTCTTGTACGGCATGTTTTTTGCGGTGAGCCCCATGGTGAGATTGGTGCGCCCGTGGTAGGCGTGATCGAACGCGACAACCGCGGTTTTGCGAGTGTAAGAGCGGGCAATTTTGATGGCGTTCTCGACGGCCTCCGCGCCCGAGTTGAACAGGGCGCTGTGCTTCTCGTGGTCGCCCGGGGTGAGTTCGTTGAGTTTCTCGGCAACCCGCACATACCCTTCGTAGGGCGTCACCATGAAACAGGTGTGGGTGAACTGGGCGACCTGCTCGCTGACCGCCGCGACGACG
>CAYTSH010000263.1:0-2176 GCA_964440395.1 uncultured Microbacteriaceae bacterium | reverse complement strand
TCCATCTCGACTGGTTCAGGTCTGAAAGCTCGACCAGCATGCGCATGGACGGCACATTGGTCACCGCAAACCCTTTGCTGGCGCGCCACCCGTTCGCATTCACCACGGATGATCCTCCACCCACCGGGTAGGGGCCGCGGTTGAATAGTGCCTCAATGGCCGGGATGCCCGACACACCAAACGTGGCGTTCGTCAGGGTCAGTCCGTGCAAGGTTCCCCAACGCCACTTCGTTTCATTCGCACCGAGCAACGCAACCGCATCGCGAGCCGCACGCTCGGCGATCTCGGTGAGCACGGCATCCCGACCGGTGATGGAGTCCAGCGTCCACCAGTCATCCTGCGGCTTCGCAAGCTTGTCCGCCGTCACCCGGAACCAGTGCCCGCCGCCGTTCACCGTCAGTTCCGGGTACTTCGGGGCAACCACGTCGTTCAGGTAGCGGCTCCACAGCACGTTAAAGTATGCCGCCGCGGGGCTATCCACATCGTCGTGCCCGTTCCAGTCGGCGAGTAACGCCACGGCGTCCCGCGCCTGTTCGGTCACCGCAAGCTCGGCCACGATTGGGGCAAGGTCCACAGCGATGCCGTTCGTGGTGTCAAACTGGATGCGTTCCACATCTTCCGGCGAAAGCTTGCCCTCCTGCAACCCGGCCTGGATGCGGTCATCAATGTACTTGGCGCGATACCCGTAATCCCAGTCCGCACTCAGGAACGCCGGGAAGCTGTCATCAACCGCAGGGTTGTTCGCCGTGACAATATACCCCTTCTGCGGGTTGAACACGCTCGGCAATTCGTCAAACGGAATATATGACTCCCAGCCGTAGTCGCTCGACCAGCCCGGGCTGGGCAGCAACCCGTTACCCTGTTTGCGCACCGGAATCTTGCCGGGTGCCTGATAGCCAATGTTGCCCTTCACGTCGGCAAAAACCAGGTTCTGCGCGGGCACCTCAAACAGTTTTGCGGCGGCGCGGAACTGCTGCCAGCCCGTGGCGTTATTGAGCGCAAAAATGGCGGTCGGCGTTTCACCCGGGCTCAGCGCGGTCCACTGCAGCGAGATTGCCAAGTCAGCGCCGTCAGCAGCGTCAGCGCCACCGTCAGCGCGCTCCTGCTCCACCTTCGTCACCGCCGCAAAGTCCTCGTTTACGCCGCTCACGATGGGGCCGTGGCCGGTGCGTTGAATGGTTATTTCCACCGGGTCACCACCCGCAACCAGAATGGTTTCGGTGTGGGTGTCCAGCGGCAGGTATTCGCCGTCGTACTCGTAGGTGTCGCCCTTGACGCGTTCAACGAACAGGTCCGCAACGTCGGGGGCGAGGTTGGTGAAGCCCCACGCAATGTGGTCGTTGTGGCCGATCACGACACCTGGAACGCCGCTGAACGTGTAGCCCGACACGTTTTCCACACAGCCGGTCTTTGAAAGACACTTCAGGTTCATCTGGTACCACAGCGACGGCATCGCCGCGCCCAGGTGCGGGTCGTTCGACAGCAGCGGCATGCCGGTGGTGGTGTGCTCCCCCGAAATCACCCACGAGTTCGAGCCGACGTCTTGCAGCCCGTCGCCAAGCAGCATGGGCATTGCGGCAACGGCACGCTGCACATCCCCCAACAGGGCGCGAGTGGTGGCCGCGGAACCCAACGCCGCGGCGGCGGCACCCTGACCAGCGCCCACAGCGGCGGGCTCCACAGCGGCAGACTCCGCAGCGTCGGGCTCCACAGCGGCGGGTTCGCCCGCGTCGGACGGCGTCTTGGGCTCCGGCACCCCGGTGCTCACCGTAAAGCGCTCCCGCTGGGCAAGCTCATCGGCGCTCACAATTACGGGATGCTCGTCGTAGTCATACTCCGGGTACAGTTCGGCAAACCCGGCATCATCCAGCCGCGCGGACAGGAGCGCGCGATCAGTCTCGTCTTCAATGTTGGAACGCAAATCCCACGCCATTGCTTTCAACCAGGCAACCGAGTCCGCCGGCTGCCACGGTTCAATCGTGTAGTCGGCGTTCTGCAACCCAAGCACCGTGTACTCCAGCGACAACTCTGCAGCGCTTCGCCCCGAAATGTAGGCGTTCACCCCGTCGGCGTAGGCTTGATAAAAACTCAACGACTCGGCATCCATGTTCGCCACCTCGGCTTCAGCGGTCGCCCGCCACCCCAGGGTGCGAATGAACGTGTCGGTGCCGACCTG
>CAYTSH010000262.1:0-2177 GCA_964440395.1 uncultured Microbacteriaceae bacterium | reverse complement strand
GTGGCGCCTACCAGTCGGTGACTCGGAACGCCAACGGCAAGACCGGTGATCGCGGCGGTGACGACCACGGCATCCCCAATTGGACACATGCCGTTCGGCAACGTATCGGTGAGCACAACGTTTTGGGCGTCGGTGTACTCGCCAACGTTCACCTCGATCTCGTAGGTCGCAATCCGACCCGGTCGAAACAGTGCCTCGGTGGTGCCGTCGTCGTTTCCCACGAACCGTTTCAGCACCCGAACATCGCGCACCGCAACCGTTGCCGAAGCCGAGGCGGTCACGTCCTGGCTACTACCGGGGGCTACCGGGCCGGTAAACGTGCCGCTCACCTCGGCGTGGTTACTGAGCGAAACCGATTCGGTTTGCTGCCGGGTTGAGGGGCCGGTGTTGTTCTGCAGGTTCGCCCCCTGTTCGGTGGAGTCAGGCGATGGTGCTGTGCCGAGCGGCCACAGTTCGTTTGCCCGCAGCGCGATGGCGGTTGCGTAGGTGATTGTTTGTTCGTAACCGGGCGGCAAATCGCCCAGATCCCACACCAGCTTTGTATACACGCCCGGTGGCAGACCGATCGGGTTTGCGACGGTCTCGACGCTTGACGGCGCGATGGGGTGCGCGCCCGGGTTGGCGCCAAGCGACCCACTCCCCGGATATTCTTCAGCGCCGCCGTTGTCTTGGCTGGTTGCGCCGAGAAACTCCAACTCCGCGGGGAGG
The DNA here is from genome assembly GCA_964440395.1 of uncultured Microbacteriaceae bacterium. GTDB lineage: Bacteria > Actinomycetota > Actinomycetes > Actinomycetales > Microbacteriaceae > CAYTSH01. The sequence goes on along the minus strand of CAYTSH010000262.1, from coordinate 1,469 downwards.
TAGTCGATGAGCCGCGCAGCGTTCGTGGCGAAGCTGTCGTTGTTGAGCACACGCAGGGTGTACGGCTGTGATTGGTCGTGCGCGCCGCGCAGATATTTTCCCTCGGGGTTGCTGTGCGATTTGGCCAGGCTGATTGCGCTCACGCTAACGGTTGGGTTGGGCCCCTCGTCGGTGTCGGTGAATCCGGTGATCAGCCCAGTGCTGCGAAGGATCGGCATGATTCGCGGGTTTCGGTTTGCGAACACCGCGGCCGTGCCTGCGAACGTGTCACCGACGGGGTTGAGCGTTCGATCGCTCGTCACTCGAAAACTGATGCATACGCTGCCGCCATATGGAATGTCTTGCACATTCTGCCAGAACAGTGTGAACAGCAGCACTGCCGGGTCGTCGGGCGACGGAGTGCTCGTAATTTTCGGCTCACCAAACGTTCCCGGGCTGGTACTACCCGGCACGTAGGTGACGCCGGCGGGAAGGTACTCTATGAAGGCCGCGTTGAACATGTCTTCGCCACTCTGGTTGGTGGCGGTGAGCGTGTACCCGCTGCTGTCGTCGAGCAGCATGCTGGTTTCAGCGGTTTGCGCCAGGCTGAGCGCCGAGACGGCGTTTGCCGGGGTTGCAGGAATCGCAACGATGATGCTGGTGGCGGTGAGAACCATCGTGATGATGAGCGCCGCGTGTGCCTGTGCCCGTGTGATCAGCGTCGTTCGCATGTGACTTTTCCCTACAGTGTCGCGGTCTGGCGCCTCTCACCGCGAAGTAATGCGCTGGGGCACTTGCTCAACATTAACAAAATGTAAGACAATTTCACAGCATATTCTCAGATTTTTGTATAAAGGTTCAATGATTGGATGAGGGTTAGCCCGAGACGGTGCAGCCCGCGGCGAAACCAAACGCACAGCAAAACGACAGACACGGCACCAAGAGCAACACGACAACACGTGTGTCACGGCACCAACAGCAACACGACAACACCGGGGGTATTGGCCAAAACCGGGGGCATCTGAACCATTAGGGGTTATTAGGTCAGAACCAAACGCAAAACGGCGGCACACATACCGTGTACCGCCGAAATTGTGGGCCCTACCGGGATCGAACCGATGACATCCACGGTGTAAACGTGGCGCTCTACCAGCTGAGCTAAAGGCCCTGAAGCAAAATTGCAACGTCTTCGAGCATACAGACAAACCGCCCAAAACAAAAATCACCCCGCCAGCAACCCACAACGGCAACCGGCAACGGCAACCCACAACGGCAACCGGCAACGGCAACCGGCAACGCTGAGAGCCGACGCTGAGAGCCGACGCTACGCGATCAAGCCCGCAACGGCATCCCGATACCAATCGAGCGGCCGCGGCACCCCAAACGGACTATCACAGACCGAGCGCACCGCACCAGCGGCATCGCACAGCACACTCCGGCGACTCGCAACACCACGCGCGTCATGAAAACACCCCCACGCGCGCGCGAAC
>CAYTSH010000261.1:0-2200 GCA_964440395.1 uncultured Microbacteriaceae bacterium | reverse complement strand
TGCCAAAATCCGAACCGAAACGCCACCCGCCGATCAGGCCGCCCAGGCCGCGACCGCCGCGACCGCGACCGCGAACATTACCGCCAAGGAGACCCACCCGTGATCACACTCAGTGAACATCTTGGCCGCCGCCCCGTGATCGCGGTGCTGCGCGCCCCAACCGCCGAACGGTTTGCCGACGTGTGTCGGGTGCTGGTTGATGAGGGTTTTCTGGCGCTTGAACTCACCATGACCACGGCGGGGGCGCTGGACGCGATCCGGGCCGCCCGACAGGACCTGCCACCCGAGGTGCTGATTGGCGCCGGCACGGTGCGCACCCGGGAGCAGCTGGATGCGGCGATTGCCGCGGGGGCACAGTTTGCGGTGAGTCAAATCACCGACCCGGTGCTGGTTGCCGCAGCCGCCCAGGCCGGGGTGCCGTTTGTGCCGGGCGCGTTGACCCCGACGGAGATCGTGGCGGCGCATCGCCTGGGTGTGCAGGCGGTGAAGGTGTCGCCGGTTGGGCCGGTTGGCGGGGTGTCGTATGTGAGTGAACTGGTGGGGCCGTTGCCTGATGTTCCATTGTTTCCGACGGGCGGTGTGCGCATTGATGAGGTTGGGGCCTACCTGGCTGCCGGTTCGGCGATGGTTGGGTTGAGCCGGGACCTGTTGCGTGACGTGTTCGCCCCCGGTGCGTCGCTTGCCGGGTTGCGGGTGCGGGCCGCGCGGGTGATCCAGTCGCTCGACCCCGCCCAACCGTAGGGCGCTTCCCGCCCAGCGCCCGGTGCCCAGTTTTGCTTGTTTCGTTGCACGTTTCTAAAGTTAGGATGCTTTCATGGCTACTATTGCCTTCATTGGTCTCGGCATTATGGGTCTTCCCATGGCCAAAAATCTGGTTGCTGCCGGCCACACGGTGTTGGGGGTGAACCGTTCGCCTCAATCGGTGGATGCCCTGGTCGCCGTGGGTGGTTCCACCGCTGCCAGCGCCCGCGACGCTGCCTCCGGCGCTGACGTGGTGATCACCATGTTGCCGGATTCCCCGGACGTGCTCAGCGTGGTGCTGGGTGACGACGAAACTGGGGGGGTGCTTTCGGCGATGCGCCCCGGGGCGTTGCTGATTGATATGAGCACTGTTGCTCCCGCAACCGCCACCCGCATTGCGGGGGAGGCGGCGCGGCGTGGCGTGTGGGCGTTGGATGCGCCGGTGAGTGGTGGCGAGGCGGGCGCTGTTGAGGGGGTGCTTTCGATTATGGTTGGCGGTGAGGCGGACGCGTTTGCGGCTGCTTTGCCGTTGTTGCAGGTGTTGGGCACCACGGTGGTGCATGTGGGGCCGGCGGGGAGCGGTCAGACGGTGAAGGCCGCCAACCAGCTTATGGTGGCAGGCAATATTCAGTTGCTTGCTGAGGCGATTACGTTTCTTGACGCTCACGGCGTGGATTTGGCTTCGGCTGTTGGGGTGTTGGGCGGTGGGCTTGCCGGGAGTACCGTGTTGCAGCGCAAAGCGGCTGGAATGTTGGCGCATGAGTTCACTCCGGGATTCCGGGTGCAGTTGCATCATAAGGATTTGGGGATTGCGTTGGCTGCGGCGCGCGAGGCGGGCGTGGTGGTGCCGGTTGGTGCCCTGATGGCGCAGCTGATGGGTGCACTGGTTGCGCAGGGTGATGGCGCGTTGGATCACAGCGCGTTGCTGCGCGGGGTGGAGCGTTTGTCGGGTCGCGAACGCCCGTAACGCGGGTGCCGGGGCGGGGCGGGGCGCCCCGCCCCGCCGGTTTATTCGCCGAGCGCCCAGGCGATGAGTAGGATTGCGGGCACGCAGAGTGCGGTGGTGAGTAGGATGGCGTCGCGGGCGAGGGTTTCTCCGCGCCGGTAGGTTGTGGCGAAGTTGTGCATGTTTTGGGCTGTGGGGAGTGCTGCGAGTGTGGTGGCGGCGAGGAGTTCGTGGGGGGTGAGTGGGATGAGGGTGTTGCCGAGCACCCAGGCGAGTGTGGGGGCGCCGATGGTTTTGAGGGCGACGACGGTGAGGGTGTCGGCCGGGTTGCTGCCGGGTTGGAGTGGTTTTTGTCCGCTGATTGAGATGCCGAAGCTGAGCAGCATGGTGGGGATGGCTGCGCCGCCGATGATGGTGAGTGGTTGGAGGATCAGGGTTGGCAGGGTGGTGTTGGTGAGTGATGTGGCGACTCCGGCGAGTGATGCGATGATGATGGGGTTGCGGAGTGGGCTG
>CAYTSH010000260.1:0-2203 GCA_964440395.1 uncultured Microbacteriaceae bacterium | reverse complement strand
CGCCTACGGCATCCACGACATTCAGGAGGCGCGTTACCTGCCCGGGCCCTGCGAGTCGATCGCGGCCACCGCCCCGGCCTGGCTGCAAGCGTTCAGCGGCGAAGCTGGCTGGGCGTTCCGCATTTCGCACATCATCGCCCCCGACGGCGTGCTCGGCACCCTCCTCAAAGGCACTGTCGGGTTCAGCCCCGAAATGACCAAAATTGAGGTGCTCGTGTGGGCCACCTACCTCATCCCCGTGCTCGCTGTTTTCCTCATCAAATCTCGCAACAATCGTGCGAGCAAAACGCACACCCGTACCGCGGCCGCGGCCACCGTGGAACCAGCACCGGGCGCGCAACCCGGCACCGCAACCACCCCCACGCCGAGCATTGCAGCAACCACCGGCGCCTTCGCCGGATCCGCCCCGCACTCGGCCTAGCCGACAGCTCACCACACCACCCCGCCGCCACGCCTGCAGTTGCCAACACAGGAGCCTCGTCATGTACATCCGCAACCCCCAGCTCATCACCGGTCTCGCCGGTCTCGCCGGTCTCACAGTCATCACACTCGCACTCAGCGCCTGCACATCCGCAGAACCCGCCGACCGGCTCGACATCACGGTCAGCGCAACCGACACCACGTGCGACACCTCCACCGCCGAAGTGCCAGCCGGCACCATCAATTTCAACGTGCAGAACAACGGCAGCAAAGTCACCGAGTTCTACCTCCTCGATGACAGCAAGAAAAACATTGTCTCAGAACTCGAAAATATCGCCGCGGGCACAAGCCGCACGCTGACGCTCAGCATCGAACCAGGTGAATACTTCACCGCGTGTAAACCGGGAATGACCGGAGACGGAATTGATGTGCAGCCGTTCACGGTGACCCAGGCATCCCCCCAATCGGGCGCAGGGTTCAACGACCACAGCGCCACACCCGAAGCGCGCGCAGCCGTAGCCAGCTACCAGCAAACCGTGCGTGCCGACACCGACCTGCTCATCAGCAGGGTCGCTGAGTTCACCGCCGCCTACACCCAAGGGGATGCCGCGCTCGCCAAACGCCTCTACCCCACCACCCGAGAACCATACGAACGCATCGAACCCCTCGCTGAACGCTTTGCAGACCTCGACCTCCGAATCGACGCCCGCGAAACGGATGCCGCCGCGGAAGGCGTTGCATTCACCGGGTTCCACCGAATCGAACAAGACCTCTGGGCACCCGGAGACGGCGGGCTGAGCGCCACCGAACGCGAAACCCTCGCCAGCCAACTCAACGCAGACGTCGCCGAACTGCGCGACAGACTCAACGCGCCAGACTTCACCGTGACACTCAGCGAAGTAAGCAACGGTGCCATCGCGCTGCTCGACGAAATTGCAGCCCCCGGCGGGAAACTCTCCGGCGAAGAAGAACGCTACTCCCACACCGACCTGCACGACTTTGCGGCAAACGTCGAGGGCGCCCAGACCGCCTACACCGCCGTCCGTTCCCTGGCAGCAGCAGGCGACGCCGACCTCGTTGCCACCCTCGACACGCGCTTCGACGAGATGCTCAGCCTCCTGGAACAGTACCGGGCAGAAGACGGCGCGTTCGTCACCTACGAAACGGTCGACACCGCGGCACGCAAAACGCTCTCCGAAACCCTCAACGCTCTCAGCGAGCCACTCGCCTCGCTCACCCACACGGTGCTGGGCGCGAGCGGCGCATAAGCGACAATGGTGCCCAACCAAACCGAACCAGAGCCCGCCGCTGAACCGGCGGCAACCGAAACGCCGCAACACCGCGAAGAAGCCAGTGCCGCAGGGCTCACCAGGCGCGGGCTGCTCGGTGCGCTCGCAGCCAGCACCGTCGCCGGATTCCTTGGCGGCGGCGCCACCGTGGCCGCAATCGCCCGCACCCACACCGCAGACACCGCGGCAACACGCACCTACCCATTCTTCGGCACACACCAAGCCGGCATAACCACACCCGCACAAGAACACCTCTACTTTGCGAGCTTTGATCTCACCGAACGGGCAACCCGAGAAGACCTCCAAAGCCTCCTGCAAGACTGGAGCGCCGCCGCAGCCAGACTCACCCAAGGACTCTTCACCGCACCAGACGGAGCCACCGGCGGCTCCCCCAACCTGCCACCACGAGACACCGGAGAAACGCAAGACCTCCCCGCGGCGGGACTTACCATCACCATCGGGTTTGGCCCCAGCCTGTTCCGCACCCCCGCCGG
>CAYTSH010000259.1:0-2260 GCA_964440395.1 uncultured Microbacteriaceae bacterium | reverse complement strand
AAGCGCACGCAGGAAGACTGGGGCCAGCTCACCGGCACGCTCAACCTGCAACTGCAAGACGCGAGCGGCCCAGACATTGCATCTGCAAACAACGGCTGGTCCTCGCTCGGCACCCTCGCCAAGGGCAACCTGGTGATCAATCTTGACGAATACGACAAGCTCTACGGCTGGACCGACCGCATGCCCACCACCATCGCCCGGCAGAACCAGTTCACCACAGACTTCACCACCATCGGCGAAGGTTCCCTCTTCGCAACCCCGCTCGCCCGCGTCTCCCTCATTGGCATCTACTACAACGTCGCGGCACTGGAAGAACTTGGCATTTCCACACCCAAAACGCTCGCGGAGTTCGAAGCGGCAGCGGCCAAGGCGAAAAGCGCCGGCAAAACACCGATCAGCTACAGCGGCATCGACGGCAACACTGCGTTGCTGCTCGGATTGCAAGCCATCTTTGGCGACAAGGACGCCATCAACGGGTTTGTGTACGGCGAAGCAGACAAAACCGCAACCCAAACCGGCTTTGATCAGGCAGCGGAAACCATGCTCCGCTGGAAAGAACAGGGCTGGCTCACCCCCAATTTTGAAGGGTTTGATCAGCAAACCGCGGCTGCAAAGTTTCTGGACGGCGATGCTGTATTCCGCTTCGAATACGGTGGCGCACTCGGCCTCAAGGGTGAACAACTCCAAGAGTTCGGCTACATTCAACTGCCGCAGGCAACCGGAAGCACGACCGTAGCGGTCGGGGCGGCACCGGGCGCAATGGTGATCTCCAGCAAATGCAAACACCCCGACGTTGCGGCCGCATTCCTCGACCTGCTCATGTCGCCCCGGGCAAGCCAAGCCGCCGTCGACCTCGGCCTCGTCCCCATGCTCAACCCCGGCATCACCACCCCCGACGTGCGCAGCCTCAGTGAGGAAGTTGCCGCCGCAAACACCCTGGACGCCGACGATGGCTACGTGCCCTACTTCGACTGGGCCAGCCCAACAATGCTCGACACCATCTCACAAAATACGCAGCTACTGCTCGCGGGCAAGCTCACACCCGCAGCGTTCAATGACCTGGTGGATGCCGACCGCACCGCCTTCCTGAAAGGCGAGTAGGCCGGTGGCCGCCTCGAAACAACGGCACCGTCGGGGCGCACTCACGGCACGCAAGCGGTTCGTTGGGCTCATGTTCTGCGCCCCTGGACTAGCACTCTACGCCGGCGTGGTACTGGTTCCGCTCGCGCAGTCAGTGCAATACTCCTTCTACTCCTGGGACGGCGTGAGCCAGGCCGTATGGGTGGGGTTGCGCAACTATGTGCGCTTTTTCACCGACCCGGTACTGCTCGGCACGCTGACACACGTGGGGGTGCTGCTGATCTTCTTCTCCCTCCTCCCCATCGCGCTCGGGCTGTGCTCAGCGGCGCTCATCACCAGAACGACCGCACCGGGGATGGCAGTGTTTCGGTGGATATTCTTCCTCCCCCAGGTGCTCACCAGCGTCGTAATTGCCCTCATGTTCAAGCGCATGTTCGGCCCGGAAGGTCCCGTCAACGAGGCACTCCGAGCCGTCGGGCTCGAATCGTTCACGCGAAACTGGTTGGGCGACTTCACCTGGGCGTTGCCCACCGTCGGACTCATTGGCACCTGGATTACCTTCGGGTTCTGCATGGTGCTATTCATCTCCGGCGCCACCATGATCCCAACGGAACTCTACGAGGCGGCACGAATCGACGGTGCTGGCGCGGTCAGAGAGTTCTTCGCGGTCACCCTGCCCGCGCTTCGCGGACAGCTCGCGATCGCCCTCACCCTGACCATCACGGCCGCGCTCAGAGCCTTCGACCTGATCTGGATCACCACGAGAGGAGGCCCCGGCACCGCGACACAAACCCCGGCAATCGCGTTATACAAGGCTGCGTTCGTCAACCCCGACGTGGGGCAAGCCGCAGCCATCGGCGTGGTCATGGCGGCGCTCTGCCTCCTCGTCGCACTCGTGATCACCAACCTATCCGAGCGGGAATAACCATGCACAGCAACCGAGAACGCCTGTTTACCTACGCACTCCTCATCAGCATGTCACTGCTACTGCTCTGGCCGATAGTCACCTTCATCCTCGCGGCGCTCAGCGACGACCGCGCCGGCCGCCCCAGCAGCACACTCGCCTGGTCAAATTTCGCCGCCGCCTGGAACGAAGCAAACTTTTCACGCTCCATGCTGGTCTCATTCGCCATCGCCGCGGTAGTCGTCACCCTCGGCGTGCTCCTCGCCATCGTCAACG
>CAYTSH010000258.1:0-2269 GCA_964440395.1 uncultured Microbacteriaceae bacterium | reverse complement strand
ACCGCGCGTGTATTTTGGAGTTGCAACAGTCGTGCGCCGCGTATGCGCATGCGGGTGGCGAACTGCCGCACCGCTGGGAGAGCGCCCCAAACCTGGTTGCGGTGCGGTGGATGATCGAGGAGCTTCGCGTGAGCCTGTTCGCACAGCACTTGAAAACGGCGGGACCGGTATCGTTGCAACGAATTCAGAAAGCCTTGGCAGCGCTGTAGCCGCTACCATTGAGCACGTGAGCACTTTCAGCGAAGTCCTTCGGAACCCGGGTGTTGCGCGCATGATTGCGGCGCAGCTCACCGCCCGGTTCCCTTCCGGCATGATTGCGCTTGCCCTGCTGCTGCACATTGCCGAAGTGCAAGGCTCCTACACGGCTGCGGGGTTGGTGCTGGGCGCGACGAGTGCCGGGCAGGCGGTTGCGGGGCCGCTGACCACACGCTGGATGGGCAAGTGGGGTATGCGTCGGGTGCTGATGCTCACCGCAGCGGTGTGTATTGCGTGTCTTGCGGTGATTGCGCTCGTCACCATGTCCCTGCCGGTGACGATGGTGATCGCCACAATCTTGGGGCTGTCCAACCCGCCGGTGGGTTCGGCGGTGCGCACCATTTACCCAAAAATGGTGAGCAGCCGGCAGCTCACCCCACTGTTCAGCCTGGATGCGTCGGCGCAGGAGATCATCTGGGTGCTGGGGCCGGTGGTGACGGTGGTGATTGCGACGCAAACCAACACGCAGATTGGTTTGCTTTCTGCCGGCGGGATTATGCTGCTTGGGTGTGGCTGGTTTGTGTCGCTGCCGGAGCTTGGGCGCGTGCGCATTCCGCCGAGCAGGCGACGCATGGGTGCGGTGCTGAGCCGCCCCACCGTGATTGTGTCCACGGTGGTTGGTTGTCTCATGATTGGCAGTTTCGCTGCGGTCGAGGCAGGGGTGGTTGGCTTGTTTGGCAACGGGTTTTCGTCCGGCTTGGTGCTTGCCGTGTTCTCCATTGGTTCGCTTGTGGGCGGGTTGATGCTGGGGCATCTTGCGATTGGTGTCTGGTCGCTGAGCGTTCGCATCACCATCATCACCGCTGGTCTGCTGCTGAACACGCTGTGGCTGAACGTTTGGTGGGTGGGCGGCGCGCTGTTCCTCGCCGGTTTTGGTGTTGCCCCGGCGCTTGCGGTGCTTTCGGCGATGGTGTCGTCAACGGTGAAGTTTTCTGAGATCGCTGAGGCCTACGGCTGGGTGGGCACCGGGCAACTGATCGGGGCCGCGCTTGGTTCGGCCATTGCCGGGGTGCTGATCGACACGGTTGGGGCGCGGGGGGCGTTTATTGCGGCGGTTGCTTTAGCGGGGTTGTCGCTGCTGGCGGCAATCATTGGCACGCCGTGGACGCCGGATCTGCGCAGCAGGGATTCCAACCCAATTCCTGACACTGAGCCTATCCCGGTGCAGCATTAGGCGCGGAGGAGTTCGGCCGGATCGACGCGGGCGGCTCGGAGTGCGGGCACGACACCGCCGATGAGGCCAACGCTCAGGCCGAGCAGGGGCACGAGGAGAATTTCTGGCGGCAGCACAAACAGCCAGTGGTTGAGCGCGGTGGTGAGGGCAACAACGACAATGCCGAGGCTCCAGCCGATCATGGCACCTACCGTGCCGAGGGCGGCAGATTCGAAGAGGAACATTCTGCCGATCCCTGCCCTGCTCACCCCGATTGCCCGGGAGAGCCCGATTTCTCGGCGGCGTTCCCAGACCGCTATTTGCATGGTGGTGATGGTGCCGAATGTGGTGGAGGCAACCATGACGAGCGTGACGATGCCCACGAGCATTTGGTTGTCCGCGACGAGTTGCGCTTTGAGTTGCTGTGGGGAGGGCGGAACGATTGCGCTGACGTTGTTGGGGTCGCTGGGGTAGGCAGCCAGGGCGATTGTATTCGCAACGGTGTCGGCGGTTCCCGGCTCGACTCGAACAACCAGCGATCTGTTTGGTGGGAGCTGTCCAAGCTGGTTGGCGGATTCCACGGTGAGCACCAGGCTGGTGTCGAGCAGCGCTTGTCCTGGTGCGTCGGTGATGATTCCTACCACGGTGGCGGATTGGCCGGCGTAGCGGAGTTGGTTGTTGCCGCGCGTTGCCGATACGCCTAACTGTTCGGCGAGCAGCCGCCCCAACACAAGTTGGTATGGGTTTCGTTCGCTGACGGTTGGTGCGGGGAGTGCACCGGAGAGCAATGTTGCGCCGCGTGCGGTGATTCCTTCGCGGGTGGCAATCGCCACCCCTGCGCGCGCTTCGAGGCCGGTGAAG
>CAYTSH010000257.1:0-2272 GCA_964440395.1 uncultured Microbacteriaceae bacterium | reverse complement strand
TGGGTGGGGTGACGCAGGTGGGCGGCACCACCGCATTCGCGACCGTGCCAGTGCCCGCCGATGCATCGCCGGAGCAGCGTGTCGAAACGCCGAGCGTAACGCAGCCCGCGCCTGTTTCTGACGGTAGACTACCCGCACCGCAGACAAGGTAGGGGGCAGGTTGTCGTGCTGGCTGTACAACCGAGTTGGGTGGGGTGACGCAGGTGGGCGGCACCACCGCATTCGCGACCGTGCCAGTGCCATTCGCTCGGCGCGGCTCTGCGCCCGCCCCGTTTTTTCGCGGATGGTAGCGAGCTGATCGGGTATGAGAAAACAGATGAATGGAGTCCACGTGCACCGCAAACGATCTTACAAAATGCGCGCCGCGTTCGCCGTGCTCTGTGTGCTGTGCTCCGTCGGTTTTTTTGTGCACCGTCTGATCGATATTCAGGTGGTGAATGCGCAGGAGTTGATTGCGGACGCCGAGGAGTTGCGCACCGTTCCCAAAGCGATTCCGGGTATTCGAGGCGACATTATCGATTCGCAGGGCGTGGTGTTGGCCACGACGCAGATCCGCTATGACGTGCAACTCTCGCCAAAGCGGGCGAAGGCGTTCTTTCGCCTGCGAGCAGATGCCGATGCGCGCCCAAAGTCGGACAGCCACGAGTTGATCTCGGTAGCCCAGGCTTGCCAAGAATTAGGTGCCCTGGTTGGCAAGCCGGGTGAAGAGATTGAGCGCACGATCGCAGAGGCGCTTGCAGAAAATCCAGAATCTGATTTTGCCTACGTCAAGCGGTCAGTTGATCTGGACACGGTTAACGCGATTGATCGGCTTGGAATCGATTGGGTTTCTCACGAGGAAAACCCGGCCAGGGTGTACCCCAACGGGGCGGTTGCGGGTAACCTCATCGGCTTTGTGGGCGCTGATCAGTTGGCGATGGCTGGTGTGGAGTATTCGCAGGACGCGTGTCTTTCTGAGCAGGATGGTGCCCACCAGTATGAGAAGGGCGGCGACGGGGTGATTTTGCCGGGAACCGATAAGCAGACCCGGCAGAAACGCGACGGTGGTGTGGTGCAACTCACGATTGACACCGATTTGCAGTGGCAGGCACAGCAGATCGTTGAACGCCAGGTTGCTAAAACCGGTGCGCGCTGGGGCATGGCTGTGGTAACCGAGGTTGCCACGGGCAAACTTCGCGCCGTTGCCGAGAGTAAAACGGTTGATCCCAATAACGTGGATGCTTCGGATCCGATTGATTTGAATTCCAAGGCATTCCAGTGGCCGTTTGAACCCGGTTCCACGTATAAAACGGTGACCGCGGCAGCGTTGATTGATCAGGGCGTGGCGAACCCGCTCACCCAGGTGGTTGCCCCGGGAAGCTATGAGGCACCGAATGGTGCTCGGTTTGCCGATTCTTGGGTGCACGGTCCGATTCCCTACACTCTCACGGGGGTGATGGTTGATTCTTCGAATGTGGGCATTTCGCTGCTGGGGGCGAACCTGTCTCCGGAGACCCGGTTTGCCTACCTGAAGCGGTTTGGTATTGGCGAGCCTACGAATGCCGGGCTGGGCGTGGAGAGCGCCGGCTTGCTGCGCGATTGGCAGGATTGGGACTACCAAACGGTATACAACACCATGTTTGGTCAGGGGCTGTCCGCGACCGCAGTGCAGACGAGCGGCATTTACCAGGCGATTGCCAATAAGGGTGTCCGGATTCCGGTGAATCTGGTTGAGGGGTGCACAAGTTCGGACGGAACGTTTACGCCGCATGTCGCGGGCGAGCCGGTGCAGGCGCTAAGCCCTGAGGCTGCGGCGGAAACCAGCAAGATTCTTGAAATGTTGCCGCAAGATTCTTGGCTGACGGAGCGAATCAGCATTCCTGGCTATCGGTTGGCGGGGAAGACGGGAACTGCGGAACAGGTTGATGAAACCGGCCGGTACAGCACGAGCAGTTATGTGAACACGTTTGCGGGGTTTTTCCCGGCGGACGACCCAAAATATGTTGTGGTCTTCGTTTTGGGGCATCCTGACGTGCAGCAGGGTGCGCCCGAGGCGGTCATCGGCTTTCGCGATGTTGCGCAGGCGACCATCAAAACCTTCGCCGTGCCGCCGTCAAGCACTCCGGCTGAGACACTTCCGAAGCGATTCTAGGCAATAGACTTGATGTCGAGATTGATTTCGGAAGGTTCAGCATGATTACGATGACGCTCGCACAGGTGTGCGACGCGGTGGGGGGGACGCTTCGGTGGGAACGCGCGGGGGACGCTAAGGGGGGCCGTCCCGCGGATACCG
>CAYTSH010000256.1:0-2277 GCA_964440395.1 uncultured Microbacteriaceae bacterium | reverse complement strand
GCAGGGCACCGGTCGGGACATTGTGCTCAGCTGGCTGGGGGTCACGTGCACGGTCGGGCAGCCAAGCCCCACCGTGATCAATGTGGGGCTGCCCGCGGGCAGCGTGCAATACTCGGCCAGAAACGAGCTTGATCAGGAACTTCTTGCCTGGCAGCAGCCGGGCACGCCGGTGTTGCCGGGCGGGACGCTTCGCGTAGTTGCCCAGTTTGTGAGCCAAGATGGAAGCTACCGGAGCGCCGAGTATGCGTCGGGCACCTGTGCCCCCGCCGGTTAGCGCCCACACCCCGCTCGCCCGCTCGCCCGAACCGCCTGAACCGCCTGAACCGCCCGAACAGCCAGCCGCCCACGACCCGCCAGCCGCACACAACCGGCGCCCGAACCGCCCGAGGAGCAACGCATGAACATGAGCCCAGAACAAGCAGCCTGGTTTGCTGACGTGTTTCAACGCATCGTCGCAAACGTAGAAACGGTGCTGCTTGGAAAAACGAGGGTCATTCAGCTTGCCGTCACCGCCATGGTGAGCGAGGGACACCTGCTGCTGGAAGACTACCCGGGCACCGGGAAAACCACCCTCGCCAGGGCAATCGCGCAGAGCATCCAGGTGAGCACGCAGCGCATCCAATTCACCCCGGATTTGCTGCCCGGCGATGTCACCGGCATGAGCGTCTACAACCAGCGCACCGGCGAGTTTGCGTTTCACCCCGGACCAGTGTTCGCCAGCATTGTGCTCGCCGACGAAATTAACCGCGCCAGCCCTAAAACACAGGCAGCCCTGCTGGAGGTGATGGAGGAGGGGCGGGTGACCGTCGATGGGCAAACCCACAGTGTGGGACGCCCATTTTTGGTGATGGCCACGCAAAATCCGGTGGAACAGGCCGGCACCTACCGACTACCCGAGGCGCAACTTGATCGGTTTTTGCTCAAAACCAGCCTGGGGTACCCGGATCATCACAGCACCATCAGCATCCTTGAGCAGGCGGGCAATCGCGCGCACGATCGGGTGCTCGACCCGGTCCTCGCCGGCGAGCACGTGCTCGAACTCGCGGGCCTGGCGCAGCGCGTGCACTGCGATCCGGCCGTGCTCGACTACATTGCTCGACTCGTGGAGGCAACGAGAATGGCCCCCGAGGTGCGGCTCGGTGCGAGCGTGCGCGGTGCGATCGCGTTGCTGCGCACCGCGAAAACGTGGGCGGCGGTGCACGGTCGGCACTATGTGCTGCCAGACGACGTGAAGGACCTCGCGATTGCCGTGCTGAGCCACAGGTTGCTGCTGGAGCCCGAGGCCGAGTTTGATCGGGTCACCCCGGAGGCCGTTGTTGCGCAACTGCTGTTGCAGGTGCCCGCACCGGCAACTGCGCCCGCACCAGCGCTCGCACCCGCGCCCGCACCCGAGCTGCGGGGTTCTTCGGCGTGAGCGTGCCTGACCGGGATGGCAGCAGCCCCCGGCTGGCCGTGAGCTGGCTGGGGTGGGCGCTGCTGCTCGCGCTGCCGCTCGGGGGCTTGCTGGCCTGGTGGCTGGGCTGGGTTGAGGGGGTGTTTGTCGCGGTGTGGGCGCTGGCCGCGCTTGGCTTTGCGTTGTGCTGGCTGGCTGTGTTCCCGCCGGTTCGGGTCGCGTTGGCGCGCAGTGCGCAGCGCGTCAGCGTCGGTGAGGCTGCCAACGCCACCGTGACCGTCACCCACACCGGCAGGCGCCGCGCCCCTGCGCTGCGCGTTGATGTTCCGCTTGGTGCCTCGCGCCACACCTTCGAGTTGAGTGCGCTGCGTGCCGGCGCAAGCCGTGAATTGTCGCTGCCGCTCCCCACCGAGCAGCGCGCCGTGCTGGACATTGGCCCGGCCCGGTTGTTGCGCAGTGACCCGCTGCACCTGTTCCGTCGCGAACGCAGCAGCAGCGATGTGGCCACAGTGTTTGTGCACCCGCAGGTGCTGCCGATGCCGAGCACCGCCACGGGGTTGGTGCGCGACCTTGAGGGGAGCGCGAGCCGGGTGCTGGCGAGCGCTGACTTGTCGTTTCACGCGTTGCGCGAATACGCCGTGGGCGACGATCGCCGGCACATTCATTGGAAGAGCACCGCAAAAACGGGTCAGCTGATGGTGCGCCAGTTTGCGCAGACGCGGCGCAGTCAGGTGCTGATTGCGCTGAGCACCTCGGCTGCGGAGTATGCAAACGCTGCCGAGTTTGAGTTGTCGGTGAGTGTGGCTGCCTCGCTGGGGGTGCGATCGATTCAGGATGCCCGCCCCCTGTCGCTGGTCCGCTCCGGTTCGCCGGCTGCCGCTTTC
>CAYTSH010000255.1:0-2324 GCA_964440395.1 uncultured Microbacteriaceae bacterium | reverse complement strand
ATTCGCGGGGTCGTCGGGGTTCACCGCGTCTGGGGCGTAGCGAATCACGTCTGCCGTGTGGTTGGTGATGATGTCGAAATACACTTTCATGCCTTTGGCGTGCGCCGCGGCGATGAGCGCCTGCATTTCGGCGTTGCTGCCGAGGTGCGGGTCGATTTTGGTGAAATCGGTGATCCAGTAGCCGTGGTAGCCGGCGCTGGCCGCAGCTCCGACACCCTGCACTGGTTTATTGACAAACGACGGGGTCAACCAAATGGCGGTGGTGCCCAGCCCTTTGATGTAGTCGAGTTGCTGCTGCAACCCGGCCAGGTCGCCGCCGTGGTAGAACCCTTTCTGTGCGGGGTCAAACCCGGTGACGGTGGCGG
Source organism: uncultured Microbacteriaceae bacterium (assembly GCA_964440395.1). Taxonomy (GTDB): domain Bacteria; phylum Actinomycetota; class Actinomycetes; order Actinomycetales; family Microbacteriaceae; genus CAYTSH01. The sequence continues at coordinate 1,959 of CAYTSH010000255.1, read as the reverse complement.
GGCCCGAAAGGCCACCGGTATCGTTGGCGGGGTTCCCGTTGGCAAAGCGGTCTGTCATGACGAAGTAGAATCGCTCGTCGGTGCCCCGCTGGCGGGCGGGCGGTTGCACGATGCTCTCGTCGGCCGAGCTGTAGGCGCCGGGGAGGTCCCGCGGGGAAACCGAGATGCGGTGCGATTCCGGGTCGAACTGGAATCGCAGCGTGCGCTCTCCGGCGAGCGCCAGCGGGATGTCCCCACCGGTGGCGGAACCGTTCACCCCGTAGGCTTCGCTGAAGGAGTGGCCGATGACAATTTTGAAGTTGTAGGCACCTGCGGGGAGTGTCAGGTCGGTTGACCAGGTGCCGTCGCTCTGCTGGGTGAGGTCGCCCGCCGTGCACTCGGGTGCCCAGTTTGTTGCACAGCCAATCTTGGTTTGCAGATCACCCACCACGGTTATTTCGAGGGGCGCTGCCGTAGCCGGTGGCGGGGTGACGAGGGTGAGACCCTGCAACAGCAGTAGGGCGGTGGCGCTGAGCGCGGTGGCGCGCCACAGTTGAACAACGGTTGGGGTTGCTGAACCCATGCCGAGACTCCTTTGTCGATGGTGATATGCAGCAACACTAGCGGCGTCACCAACATTAAGCAAGCGCTTACATTATGTGTGTTGCGGCGCTCAGCAACGCCAGCGCACCCCCGCACACCCGCACACCCGCACACGCTGGCGCGCCCAGCGCGCGCCCCCTACTCGCTGCCGCGCTGCACCCGGATCACCAACGCACCCCCCGCTTCCCCATCCGCCGCTTCAGCCAGGTCAACCATCACCACATCGCGGTCGTGCACCTCACCGGCAAGCATCAACCGTGCGAGCGGATCCTCAATATGCGTTTGCATCACCCGCCGAAGCGGGCGGGCACCAAAATCCGGGTCAAATCCCTTCGCCGCCAGCCACGAACGCGCCGGTGGCGTGACCGCAAGCGTCAACCGGCGCTGCGCCAAGCGATCCTGCAACCCGTCAATACTCAACTCCACAATCTGCCCAAGATCGGCAAGGCTCAGCGAACCAAACTGCACAATCTCGTCAAGGCGATTGAGAAACTCCGGCTTAAACGCCTGACGCACCACGGCCTGCACGGCACTGGAACGTTCCGACTCGGTGAGTGCGGCATCCACCATAAATTGACTCCCCAGGTTTGAGGTGAGGATCACAATAGTGTTGCGGAAATCCACGGTGCGACCCTGCCCATCGGTCAGGCGGCCATCGTCAAGCACCTGCAACAGCACGTCAAACACCTCCGGGTGCGCCTTCTCAATCTCATCCAGCAGCACCACCGAATACGGGCGACGGCGCACCGCCTCAGTCAACTGGCCGCCAGACTCAAAACCCACATACCCGGGAGGCGCCCCAAGCAGGCGGGCAACACTGTGCTTCTCGCCATACTCAGACATATCAATGCGAATCATCGCCTTTTCGTCATCAAACAGCGCGGCGGCGAGCGTCTTCGCCAGTTCCGTCTTGCCCACACCGGTTGGCCCGAGGAACAAAAACGAACCGGTCGGCCGGTCAGGATCAGCAATGCCGGCACGGCTGCGACGAACCGCATCGGCAACCGCGCTCACCGCGGGCTTCTGCCCAATCAGCCGCTTTGCCATGGTCGCCTCCAAGTGCAGCAACTTCTCCGACTCCCCCTGCAACAGTCGACCCACGGGAATGCCGGTCCAGGCGGCGATAACCTCGGCAATGTCCTCATCGGTCACCTGGTCGCTCAGCAGCCGCGGCTCATCCGGCTCCTCGGCGCGCTCGGCCTGCACCAGCTGCCGTTCCATCACCGGAATCTCGCCGTACAGCAGCCGCGAAGCCAACTCCAGGTCGCCCTCGCGCTGCGCACGTTCCGCATCAACCCGGGCGGCATCAAGCTTGGCTTTCAACGCGCCCACGGCGTTCAAACTGGCCCTCTCCAACTCCCAGCGCTGTTCCCACAC
>CAYTSH010000254.1:0-2336 GCA_964440395.1 uncultured Microbacteriaceae bacterium | reverse complement strand
CGACGCCTACTACGGCAGCGCCCAGAAAGTGCGCACCCTCGTGCAGCGCGACTTTGCCGCCGCATTTGCAAACGTCGACGTGATCGCAACGCCGAGTGCCCCCACAACCGCGTTCCGACTTGGGGAGCGAGTAGACGACCCGCTTGCGATGTACCTGAATGACATCACCACAATTCCAGCCAACCTTGCGGGTATTCCCGGCATCAGCATCCCCAATGGATTAGCCCCCGAAGACGGCCTCCCCGTCGGTCTGCAACTCATGGGTCCCGCCCGCGAAGACGCGCGACTCTACCGGGTTGGCGCGGCTATCGAGCGGCTGCACGAGGCAGAATGGGGTGGGCCGCTCTGGCACCGCGCGCCGCGGCTCGACGCGAACGGTTTATCAGCACACGTTGTCACCCGTGAGGGTGTTGAGAAGGGAACAAACTAATGGCGCGCACACCACTGATGGACTTTGACCAGGCACTCGAACTGTTCGAACCGGTGTTTGGGTTGGAAGTGCATGTCGAGCTGAACACCAAAACCAAAATGTTCTCCTCCGCACCCAACGATTTTGGCTCAGAACCCAACTCAAATCTCACCCCCGTGTGCCTCGGACTGCCCGGTTCGTTGCCCGTCGTGAACGAACAGGCAGTGCGCTACTCAATTCAGCTGGGACTTGCGCTGGGATGCTCGATCGCAGCGAGCTCCCGGTTTGCGCGGAAAAACTATTTCTACCCCGACATGGCCAAGAACTATCAAATTTCGCAATACGACGAACCCATCGCCTTCGACGGGCAGGTTGAAATCGAATTGCAAAACGGGCGCGTGGTGCATATTCCCATTGAGCGGGCGCACATGGAGGAGGATGCCGGGAAACTCACCCACGTCGGTGGGGCAACCGGTCGAATCCAGGGGGCGGAATATTCACTTGTGGACTATAACCGTGCCGGGGTGCCGCTCGTCGAAATTGTGACCCGGCCGGTATTCGGTGGTGAGCACGACACCCCGGAACTCTGCAAACAGTATGTTGCCGTCATCCGTGACATGGTGCTGGCTCTCGGAATCTCAGACGCCAAAATGGAGCGTGGAAACCTGCGCTGCGATGCGAACGTGTCCCTGCGCCCGCGCGGTTCGCAACAACTCGGCACGCGAACCGAAACGAAAAACGTCAACTCGTTGCGCTCAGTTGAACGAGCTGTCCGATACGAAATCCAACGTCAGGCGCATATTCTTGCGCAGGGCGGCACCATCGTGCAAGAAACCCGGCACTGGCACGAAGACACGGGTGAAACGTCCGCGGGTCGCCCAAAGTCTGACGCCGACGATTACCGCTACTTCCCGGAGCCGGACCTGGTGCCGGTGCAACCCAGCGCCGAGCTGATTGCGCAACTCCGGGCGGAACTCCCCGAAGCCCCCACGGTGCGTTACCGGCGGCTACGGCAGGAATGGGCGGTCTCCGCTCTCGAGTTTCAAGACATTCAGAACGCGGGACTGCTCACGGAGGTTGAGGCGACCGTCGCCGCAGGCGCAAGCCCGCAGGCCGCTCGTAAATGGTGGACCGGTGAGCTCAGCCGCATCGCCAACCAACAGGGCGTGTCGCCGGCTACGCTCGTCACGCCGCAACAGGTCGCGCACGTAGCCGCACTCGTCGCAGACGGAACGCTCAACGACAAGCTGGCTCGCCAAGTGTTCGAGGGCGTGATCGCCGGTGAGGGCACCCCCGAAGAGGTGATTGCGCTGCGATCACTCGCGATCGTGTCAGACGATGGGCCGCTCATCGAAGCAATCGACGCCGCGCTTGCGGCGCAACCAGACGTGCTGGCAAAAATCCGCGACGGCAAAATTCAAGCAGCGGGTGCGGTGATCGGTGCCGTCATGAAAGCCATGCGCGGCCAAGCAGACGCCGCTCGCGTGCGCGAGTTGGTGCTCGAACGTGCGGGGCAGGGACAAGAGTCATAGACTGATGCAATGACATTCTTCACGATTCCACTGACTACCGCCACCGGTGAGCGTTCCACACTCGAACAGCTCGCCGGTGGTGGGTCGGTGCTGCTCGTGAACGTCGCCTCAAAGTGCGGATTTACCCCCCAGTACGCCGCGCTTGAGGCGCTGTATCAGGAATTTGGTCCGCACGGCCTCACCGTGATTGGCGTGCCCTGCAACCAGTTTGGTTTTCAGGAACCGGGAAGCGCCCAGAAGATTCAGGAGTTCTGCACACTCACCTACGGGGTCACGTTCCCCGTGCTCGCCAAGGAGCGGGTGCGCGGGCGCAACGCACACCCGCTGTTCTCCGCGCTGAAACAAGTGCCCGATCCTGCTGGCAACGCTGGCTGGATCCGGTGGAACTTGGAAAA
>CAYTSH010000253.1:0-2363 GCA_964440395.1 uncultured Microbacteriaceae bacterium | reverse complement strand
GTGCCCCACGATGAACCCGTCTGCTTCGTGCGGGTTGCCGTGCACGTGCTCCGGGGGCAGTAGCTCGGCGGCACGGTTGTGCACACGCTCCCCACTGCTGTCGTAGGGTGTGCCGGCGGTGGCGTAGTAGGCGAGTTGGTCGCCGTCGAGCACGGCGGAGCCGCGACTGCCGTGCACCTGCAGGTGCACGCTGAGTCCGGGGTAGGCGGCCGTGGTTGCGTGCAGCACGGCGAGCGCACCGGAGGCGAATCGCACGGTGGCGACGGCAACGTCTTCCACTTCGATGCCGGTGTGGGCGAGGAGCGCGGTGTGGGCGAACACTTCGAGCGGTTCGCCGAGGAACCACAGCAGCAGGTCGACGGTGTGCACACCCTGGTTCATGATCGCACCCCCACCGTCAAGTTGCCAGGTGCCGCGCCAGTCGCCGGAATCGTAGTACTCCTGGCTGCGCCACCAGGGCACGCTCGCGACGGCACTGGTGATGGTGCCGAACGCGCCGCTGTGCACGGCGTGTGCCACCAGCACGGCGGCGGGGTCGAATCGGTGCTGGCTCATGACGGCGACGAGTTGCCCGCGGGCCGCAGCGGTTTCGGCGAGGGTTGCGAGTTCGCGCCCGCGGGTAAGGTCCACGTCGAGTGGTTTTTCGATGACCACGTGGCAGCCGCGGTCAAGGGCTTCCCTGGCGAGCGAAATGTGCGTGCCGCTCGGGGTGCAGATCACCACCACGTCGAGGGTCCGCCCCGCGGCGTGTTCGTGGGTGAGGGCTTCGCTGATGCTGTCGTAGCCGACCGGGGTGTCGTGTCCGAGCTCGTCGGTGATGATGGTGCTGAGCGCGGCGCGGGCGTTCGGGTCGGTGTCGATGATTGCGCCGATGCGCTGCCCGGCGTGTCTGGCGATGGCGCGGGCGTGGTTTTTTCCAATAATGCCGCAGCCAACAATGGCAAAGGTGTGGGTGTTCATGTGAGGGTGATTCCTGACTGTTCGGTGAGGGCGCGGAAGGCTCGTGCCGCGACCCCGAATGCGTGCGGGCCGGAGAAACCGCCCAGTTCGTGCTGTGTGGCGAGGTGGGGTTCGAGGGAGGCCACCCCGTTGAATCCGTCCGCGGCGAGCGCGGCGATGGTTTCCAGGAGTTGACCGTCGCCCGCACCTGCCGGCACCACCAGGCCGGAGCCGGCCACGGCATCCTTCACTTGAAGATATTCAAGGTAGGGGCGCAGCAGCGCGTAGCCTGCACTGTGCGGCCGGGTGCAGCCAACCTGCACAAAGTTCGCGCTGTCCCACGCCACTCGCAGCGTGGGGCTTTCGACGGTGCGCATAATGTCGAGCACCCGTTCGGGCGTGTCGCCGTAAATGTCTTTTTCGTTTTCGTGCAGCAGAACGACGGGCGTCTGCTCCGCCCGCCTGGTGAGCGCGCGCATGCGTTCCATGACCGCTTCGCGCATGGCCGCGTGGGGTTCGCCGGCTTCCGGGTAGAAGGAGAACAGGCGAATGTAGGGCGCGCTGAGCACCTGGGCCGCGTGCAGGGCTCGTTCGAGCCGGTCGAGTTCGTGGCTGACGGGCAGCGCCACACTCACTTTGCCAATCGGGGAGGCCACCGCTGAGACCGCCATGCCCCGGGCGTGCAGCCGCGCGGCGAGGTCGTGCAGCTGCTCGTCGCTCAGGTCGATGACGTTCACCCCCCAGGCGCTGCGCACTTCCACGAGCCGTGCGCCGAGTGCGGCAAGTACCGCGCATTGCAGGTCGGGGTCGGGGTCGATTTCGTCGCCGAACCCGCTGAGCTGCCATTCAATTGGGGTGGATGCTTGGGTCATTTCACTCCTCCAGCGGTGAGGCCACCTACCAGGTAGCGTTGGAATATGAGGTAGAGCACCACCACGGGCAGTGCGCAGATGACGGACGCGGCCATCATTTGCCCGTAGAGCGGCAGGGTGCCTAAATCTTGGGTGGCACCGAAGACTTGCAGGACCACCGCCGCGGTTCTGGTGCTGGGACCGGTGAGTACCGAGGCGAACATCACGTCGTTCCAGCCGAGCAGGAAGGCGAAGATTGCGGAAACCACGATGCCCGGCCAGCTGATGGGCACAATGATTTTGGTGAGGATGCCCCACGAGGTTGCCCCGTCAATCCTGGCGGCTTCTTCAAGTTCGCGTGGCAGCCCCCGCAGGTAGGTCACCATGACCCACGTGGAGAAGGGCAGGGCCAAGGTGAGGTAGGTGAGGAAGAGCCCCCAGCTGGTGCCGATGATGCGCACGTGCTTCGACAGCCACGTCGGCAGCCACTCCACCGGGTTCTCACCGCGCACACGCACGTAGTCTAGCCCGTCAAGAAGCAGCACCACCTGTGCGTGTGTGTGTGTGTGGGGG
>CAYTSH010000252.1:0-2363 GCA_964440395.1 uncultured Microbacteriaceae bacterium | reverse complement strand
CTGCTACACAACAATGGTGCTCTACACCTGAATCCAACGCACCAACCGCCGCGAGGCAAACCAGTGACCTACCTCCACGTCAACCTCATCATGACCGCAATCGCCGCCACACTCACCCTCGGCGCGATCCTCCTCGGCGCCCGCCCCAAACCCAAAACCGCCCTCGCCGCAGCCGCCGCCCTCATCGCAATCACCGCCGTCAGCGACAGCATCATGATCGCCGTCGGACTCTTCGACTACACCACCGAACTCCTCACCGGCATACGCATCGGCCTCGCCCCCATCGAAGACTTCCTCTACCCCCTCGCCGCAATCCTCCTCCTCCCCGCACTCTGGGAACTCTTCAAACGCTGGAACCCAAACGATGTGCGCACCGTCACCCAAGCATCCCGACCAATCAGCTGGATCAACACAGCCTACCCATTCACCGCCGCCTACCTCCTCAGCACCGGCAACCCCGGCTGGAACCAAACCCTCATCCTCCTCATCACCGGCACACTCTTCTTCCTCGCCCCCTACAACCTCCTCATGTACGGCATCAACGACATCTACGACTACGAATCCGACCTGCGCAACCCACGCAAAGGCGGCATCGAAGGCGCCGTACTCGCACGCCGACTCCACCAACCAGTCGCACTCGCCGCGGGCATCCTCACCACAATTCCATTAGGGTGGATGCTGTGGGCGGCCGCCACCCGCAACCCACCCAACGCCGCACCCGGCTGGGTGAGCGTCACCGTACTACTGCTCTGCGTACTCAACGTGCTCGCCTACTCCGTGCCACCACTCCGACTCAAAGAACGCCCACTACTCGACTCCATCTCAGCATGCCTCCACTTCGCCGGACCCGCCATCGTCGGGCTCTGCCTCGGCGGGGCCATCTGGAACACCCAGCTCACCTGGACGCTCCTCGCATTCTTCAGCTGGGGCTGCGCCTCACACCTCTACGGCGCCGTGCAAGACGTACTCGCCGACCGCGAAGCCGGCATCAACTCCAGCGCCACCAGGTGGGGCGCCCGCACCGCCGCGCGAATCGCACTCGCCTGGTACGTGCTCGCCGCACTCTGCCTGCTCGGCGCAGCCTGGCCAGGACCGCTCGCCGCCCTACTCGTCATACCCTACATTGTTGCGGTTGCACGAAACTGGAACATCACCGACGCCACCTGCACCGATGCGAACCGCGGTTGGCGCTGGTTCCTCTGGTTCAACCAGGTTGCCGGTTTCGGGGTCACCCTGCTACTCATCTGGTTCGCACTGCTGCTGTAAACGCGAGCCGTGGTGGGGTTTTGCGGTGTGTGCGGCGCGGCGGTTTTGTGGTGGGTGCGGCGCGGCGCTGCGGGGTCGGGCGCTCGCTTTGGCGGGGAACCCCCGCGTGTCGCCGGTGGCGCCACGCGGCCCCGATGCGCTCGCACTCCGACCCCGCAGCTCCGCGCCGCTTCTTACCTCGGGGGAACCTTCGGGTGGGCGCGGGTGCGGTGCACAAAGCTGTGACCGCGTTGGCGCGCGCTGTTATCTGGCGTCGACGATTATGATCTCGGAGAGGTCGGGCTTGTGGTCAAGTTTTGAGTTGGAGAAATCTGGTTTGACGTCAAATTTCGTCATGTCAAAATCGATAGCGGCCATGATTCTTGCCCCGAGGAAGTCGGTTTTGATGAGTGTTGCCTCGCCGAAGTCGGTGACAGTGAGTTCTGCCCAGCCGAAGTTGGTGTTGGTGAGTGTTGCCCCGCGGAAGCTGGTGTCGGTGAGTTCTGCCAAGTCGAAGGAGGTGTTGGTGAGTGTTGCACCGTCGAAGCGAGTTTTGTCGAGTTTTGCCCCGTAGAAGTCGGTGTCGGTGAGTGTTGCCCAGCGGAAGTCGGTGTTGGTGAGTGTTGCACCGTCGAAATTCGCACCTCCCAGGAAGTGAGTTTCTCTGAAATCTGCTTTGATCAGGGTTGCGTTGCGGAAGTTGAACTTGTGATCCGACCAGTCACCAGAGGTGGATGGTTCTGTGTCTGCAGGGCCGCGGAGATGTTTTGATATCACGTCGACGATTACGGTGCGCACCTGTGCATCTTCGGGGGCTAACTGCTGGTCGGCAGCTTGGGGGGTGTGCTCCCATTCTGCTGGTGAGCGCAGGTAACCACAGAGCAGGTCGATGCACACGCCGCGTTGCTCGTGATTTCCAACTGCTGCCCATTCTTGAGCGAGTGCTTCGAGCGCGTATACGCCCGCTACGCGGATGATGTGCTTCTCGTGCCCTAACTGCGCCGCAGCCTCAGTGAAGCGCTCATTCATAAGCTTTGTTTCGTCTCTTCGCCCGGCCGCCTCCAGTTCGATCTGTCTGCGCACAAATATCACGACACCCGCCCCACCCGTCAGCACGG
>CAYTSH010000251.1:0-2413 GCA_964440395.1 uncultured Microbacteriaceae bacterium | reverse complement strand
TGGGCGAGCACGGTGGCGGTGGTGGTGCCGTCACCGGCAACATCATCAGTCTTCTTCGCGACTTCCTTGACCAGCTCAGCGCCAATGCGCTCATAGGGCTCGTCAAGTTCGATCTCTTTTGCGATCGAAACGCCGTCGTTCGTGATGGTGGGCGCACCCCACTTCTTTTCAAGCACAACGTTACGACCACGCGGGCCGAGCGTCACCTTAACCGCGTCTGCAAGTGTGTTCAGTCCGCGCTCAAGGCCACGGCGTGCCTCTTCGTCAAAAGCAATAATCTTTGCCATATGAGTTTCGTCCCTCCTGGACGTCGAAAGAATGAGCTGAAATTAGCACTCATCCAAGACGAGTGCTAATGCCAATTCTGGCACTCTCCTGCCCCGAGTGCAAGTAGACGACGAAACGTGTCACACCAAGCAGTCAGCCCTACCCCACCTGCACCGCACCATCATCAGCCGGCACCAACTCAACCCACGACGCACCCGGGGCGATCAAGAGCGGCGCACCAGCGGCATCCACCAATTGAATCCCAGACGCACGATCAGCCTTCGACCAAGTTCCACGAACCGTAAAGCCACCCGTCGAAACCCACGCCTCACCAGAACCCACCAGCTGCGTGATCGGCACATCACCGCGCTCAATCGGCACAGACAACGCAATCACATTCGTCGCAGCACGCTGCACCCCAGCAACATCAACATCCGGCGCCCCCTCCTGCGAACGCACATAGCGCTGCTGCGCGCCATCCCACGCCCACGAAGGGAACCGCTGATCAGAAAAGCGCAAACTCAACAACTGCGCCGGGGCACCAGAGCGCACCGCAGACGACTCCTGCGCGCTATTCGCAAACGAAAACAGCGGCGGCGGGGGCGCCAAATCGCCATGAGCCGCAACCACATCGGCAGCATGCACAAACAGGTTATGCGGCGCGCTGCGGCTCCAGTCACGCTCAAACGCGTCACTGCCGCCATCCTCAGACACATTCAACACCGGAGTGTCAAGCATCATCGCCACAAACTGCTCAGCCCCACCCGAATAGACCACAATGCCGCCCAGCGGGGTGAGAATATCCGGATCCATTGGCCGAATCGAACGCACCGGGCCAACCAGCTCCGGCACATCGGCATGAAACAACGCGACATACCTGGTCAAACCGCCCTCAACCAGCTCCTCAAACACCACATCGGCGCGGTCAATGCCAACCTGGGGGCGGGCAAACTCGTGATTGTCAATCTTCACCGCAAGCGAAGGACCCGTCGCGGGGGCGGCAATCAGGTCACCGCGAAGCGGCGCACGATACTCGGCAACCAGCTCGGGAGACGGCGAAGCGCTCGGAGAAGGAGAACGAGTCGGCTTCGGCGCGGGCGCATCGCTCTTCGCGCAACCAGCCAACGAGACAGCGCACCCAAGCACCGCCACCGCAAGCAACCGCACAACACGAGAGTTACTCGGGTGCATCTTCTCTTGTAGCATGAATGTTCCTTCTGTTCACGGGACTGGTTTGAGAATTGGGGGCGGGGCGGGCTTGGCGGGCTTGGGTGTGCTGGGCTGGCTGCGCAGCCGGCTGGCAACCGGCAGGGGCTGTATCGACGCTGGCGCTACAGCGCAATTTCGCCGTCCTCCAGCGCCGGCGATTCTTCAACACCCTCAGGCTGGTCCTGGTCAGAACCGTCTGGCAGCACAAAGTTGGCACCGATCAACACCACAATGTCCGTGCCGAGCGCACCATACGAGTCGTTCTGATACGCCTGCAACCCACCCAGTGCCGCCGCAAGCCCCAGGGCGGCCGCCTCATTCGCCGGATCGACATAAAACACTGCACTCAGCACAGTGTCCCGCGTGTCAGTAAGTCCCTCAAACGCAACCGAACCAAGCTGCTGAGCGGTCACGTAACTCGAAACATCCGCGGCAAGTTGATCATCCTGCGTGCCGTTCAGCAGCGCGAGCGTCGCATTCGGATTGATCGTTGGCTCGACATCGGGTGCTGCACTCGCCGAAGCAGTTGGGGTTGGCGATACCAACACCGAAGGAACTGAGCCATTCGGGTTCACAACGAGCACCGTAATCGCGAGTACCGACAACGTAACGGCGCACACCGCCGACCAAAGCACCCACAGCAGGGTGACCCGGCGGTTGGACTGCGCGCGGTGCACGCCAACACGTTTGCCCATCATTGGCGTGTCAAACGGATCGGACACGCGATGCTTCCGGCGCGAGTGCGCAACCGGCTTGCCGCCGGGGGCCGGGGCCGGTTCGGTTGCCGGGGCGGGCGCGGGTTCGGGCGCCGAGTCCGGCACCGGCGCAGGTTCGGGCGCCGGATCCGGCACGTCGGATTGGTTCGCAAGAACAGGCATCATAGCGGTTGGCACCGAGGCAGCCGACATATCTGACCCAGCCGACGAGACCGGCGCAG
>CAYTSH010000250.1:0-2421 GCA_964440395.1 uncultured Microbacteriaceae bacterium | reverse complement strand
GTTGGTGCATGGCGTGGATGTGGCAACCGTTGATCCGGTTCGACTGCGCCGCAGTATCGGGTATGTGCCGCAGGACGCTGGGCTGCTGCCGCACCGCACCGTGCTTGAGAACGTTGCGACGGTGCCCCGCCTGCTCGGCACTTCGGCGCGTCAATCACGGGATGCCGCACTCGCCATCCTGCCGCTGGTTGGGCTTGATCCGCACTTGGCTTCCCGCTACCCGTGGCAGTTGTCTGGCGGGCAGCAGCAACGTGTTGGCGTGGCGCGCGCGCTCGCCGCGGATCCCGACGTGTTGCTGATGGACGAACCGTTTGGTGCGGTCGATCCGCTGGTGCGGGTGCAGTTGCAGCGGGAGGTGTTGCGGTTGCAGCGCGAATTGGGCAAGACGGTGTTGTTTGTTACGCACGACGTGCCGGAGGCGTTGCGCTTGGCCGATACGTTGGTGGTGTTGCGCCCCGGTGCCGTGATTGCGCAGATCGGCACACCGTCCGAGGTGCTTGCCGCGCCTGCGGACGGGTTTGTGGCGGATTTTCTTGCCGCCGCGTTGGATCCTACGGTTCCGGAATCTGTTCGCGCGGGTGAGCGCGCGGGGCGTGCGGGTGCACCACGGGGTGCCACCGCATGAGCCTGGCGGATTGGGTTGTGGAGAATCGCGACCTGCTGTGGGAACTCACCGTGGCGCATGTTGCGTTGAGTCTTCCGCCGCTGCTGCTCGGTCTGCTCATCGCGCTACCGCTCGGCATGCTTGCCGCGAAACAGCGCCTGGCTGGTTCGGTGCTTGTTGCGCTGAGCAACGCGCTCTACACCGTGCCGTCGTTGCCGTTGCTGCTGATTTTGCCGTTGCTGCTGGGCACCACGATTCTCAGCCCGCTGAATCTCATCGTGGCGCTCACCTTGTTTGCGGTTGCACTGCTCCTGCGCCAGGCGCAGGCGGCCTTTGCGGCGGTGCCTGCCAGTGCCCAAACCGCCGCGGTTGCGCTGGGTTTTTCCGCGGTGCAGCGCGCGGTTCGCGTGGAACTACCTCTCGCTATTCCGGTGCTCATCGCCGGGGCTCGGGTGGTTTCTGCCAGTACCATCAGCCTGGTGAGTGTTGGGGCGCTCATCGGCGTGCAGAGCCTCGGGTATTTGTTCGTGAACGGGTTTCAGCGGGGGTTCATCGGCGAAATCGTTGTTGGCATCATCGCCACCGTGGCGATCGCCGGGCTGTTTGATGGTGTGCTTGTGCTTGCCGGCTACGCACTCACCCCGTGGCTGCGGGGGAACCGGTCTGGGGGTGGGCGTTAGCATGGAGTATCTTCTTGAAGCCGTGGCGTGGATAACCGACGCCCAACACTGGCAGGGTGAGGCGGGCATCCCGAATCGAATCGCTGAGCACCTGGCCATTACGGCGCTGTCGGTGCTGCTCGCCGCGGCGGTCGCATTGCCGCTGGGTGCGTTTGTGGGGCACACCGGACGCGGCAGGGTGGCGATTGTCGCGGTTGCGGGTGCACTGCGCGCACTGCCCACGCTGGGTTTGGTCACCTTGGCGGCGCTTGCGATCGGTTCCGGGCTGTTTGCGCCGGTGGTTGCGCTCGCGGTGTTGGCCATTCCGCCACTGCTCACCGGGGTGTCCGCCGGCATTGACGCGGTTGGTCGAGCGGTGCCTGACGCGGCGAGGGCGATGGGTTATTCGCCACTCGGGGTGTTGTTTCGCGTTGAATTACCGCTGGCGCTGCCACTGGTACTGGCGGGCGTGCGTGCGGCCGTGCTGCAGGTGATCGCGACCGCCACGGTTGCAGCGTATGTGCCGCTTGGCGGGTTGGGGCGCTATCTGTTTGACGCACTGCCGGTTCGGGATTACGCGCAGATGAACGCGGGCGCGCTGCTGGTGATTTGTGTGGCAGCGCTGGTCGACGCGCTTCTGGTGGTGGGTTGCCGCGCGGTGACGCCGCGCGGGGTGCGTGCGAATGCGAGCCGGGCCGCACTAAGCTAGGTGCACACAGCGTTCACACTGCCGGTGTTGTTTTGATCGGTGTCACTTTGACGGTGTGCAGCGAACGGCAGGAGATGGGCGCATGGCACGACGGATGAATCGAATTGGGCGGCTGATCGCCGGGGTGTTCGCGGTTGCCGCGGTGGGGCTTGGCTCGGGCTGTGCCGGGGCTGACCCGTACGCTTCGCAGGCGCAACCGACAGTGCCAGACGGCACGATCGTGGTCGGATCCGCGGGTTTTGTCGAATCGGAAATTCTCGCCGAGGTGTACGCGGCTGCGCTGCGCTCGGCTGGGGTGAACGTGAGTACGAAGTTGAACATCGGCCAGCGGGACGTCTACATTGCCGCGTTGCAGGACGGCTCGATCGATGTTATTCCCGAGTTCAGCGGAAACCTGCTGCAATACTTTGCCCCTGAACGGGTTTCTGGCGGGGCACAGGTGGTGCTGG
>CAYTSH010000249.1:0-2477 GCA_964440395.1 uncultured Microbacteriaceae bacterium | reverse complement strand
GGCTTGGATGAGTCTCAGGTAAGTCCGGACGGCACCCGCCCTGTTTCAGCTCTCAAGGCGGTGAGTGCGCAGTCGCAGTCTGATTCGTTGTTGATGCCCGCTACGAAGAAGGGCACGAAGGTTCCATTAGCTCTCAGCGTAACGGCGGGGGGCTTGTTGATTGCCATTGCGGGTATGGTTGTATATGTGATGACTGCGGGCTGGTTTGGCTCGTAACCTGTGTTTGGTGAGGATGTGAATGTCTGCTTCGGCTGATGCTGTGGGTTCGTTGAGTGTGGCTGCGCTTGCCGCTCATGAGACGGGCGGGAGTGAGCTGCTCGCGCTTGATGTTTCGTCGTTGTTTCCGCTTGCCGATGTGTTTTTTCTGGTGAGCGGTTCTTCGGAGCGGAACGTGCTTGCCATTTCGGACAAAATTGAGGATCGTCTCCTTGAATCTGGCGTGAAGTGTTTGCGCCGTGAGGGGCGCGGTTCGGCACGCTGGGTGTTGTTGGACTTTGGTGACGTGATTGTGCATGTCTTTCACCAGGAGGAGCGCAGCGTCTACCAGTTGGAACGCCTCTGGTCTGATTGCCCCACTCTTCCGGTTCCTGAACCGGTTGGGGTAACTGCCCGCATCAATGGGGTGGATGCCGTGGTGAGCGACGCGCCCGGGATTGCCTAACAGCCCGCTCGATTTCATTTTTCCCGGCGGATTGTTGTACACTAAAACAGTTGTCAGGTGAGCATTTGCCTGACTTCGCGGGTCTGTGGCGCAGCTGGTAGCGCACCTGCATGGCATGCAGGGGGTCAGGGGTTCGAATCCCCTCAGATCCACCGGAAGGTCGAAAGTCGAAACTTGCCCCTCGTGCATGCCGGGCGAGTTTTCGTCTTCAGTATAGCGCGCGATTTGCGTAGTGTTTTTCTGCGAAATCACGGCGCTGACTGCCTCTTTGGTGTCGAATGTGACGTTCTCGTCTTCGTCCACGACGATCTTCGTGAAGAGTGCTTGGTTCAAAATTCGGCGTTCAGGAGGTTCGCACCGCAGGTAGAGACCGTGTAAATCTGTGAGGATCTGTAGCAGTGCAGCAAGTCCTGCGCGGGCATCGGCGTAGCGAGTGTGAAGACCGTCGAGGCGTGTTTGAATCGCGGTGAGACCGTTTTGAATTCGAGTTTGTTCTGACTTCAAAAGCGTGACCGGAATCGCGTCAGCGTAGTGTGCTTGCACGAGCTTCAACTGCTCGGATTCGAGCTTGGTTCGCTGGGCTGTAAGGGCTGCTCGTTCGTCTTTGTCAGACCCTTCGAGACGGTCAAATACCTCGGTGAGGATGTTGCTGATGTCGGTCGCCTGTGCGCTGGTGAGGCTTTTGGTCGTGTACGAGTCTTCGATTTTGCGTTCGATGCGTTCGGTGAGTATCGCGGCGCGAGTGCAGGTAGTGGTGCCGCGTCTGCGTCCGCTGCAGGTGAAGTAGTCGTAGCGCTCTCCGGTGTTGCCGCATGGTCGTTCAAACATGAGCTTCGCTCCGCAGGAGCAGTAGAGGATTCCTTTGAGGTAGTGGTCGTGTTTTTGAGGGCGTTGCCCGGTCTGATTGTTTCGGGCAAGGATCTGTTGCAGGGCGAGCCAGGCTTCTGCGGTGACCATGACCGTGTGGGTGCCCTCATGCACGGCTCCCTGGAACGTGACGAGACCTTTGTAGTAGGGGTTGGTAAGGATTTTGTGGAGCGCCGTTGTAGTGATGGGTCGTGCGGGGCGTTTGGGGCTTTCACGGGTGGTGAGACCGCGCCGGTTCAGCTCTTCTGCAAGTTGTGAGAGCGTCCAGTCGCCGGTTGCGTAGCTGTCGAATGCGAATTTGACGAGGTGAAAGCGGTCTGGGTCGGTGGTGACTTCGCGTATTTCCGCGCCGCCGCTCGTGGTGCGAATGTTCAGGTACCCTAATGGTGCCAGGCCGGGAGTGCCGCCCATGATGGCTTTCTGTTTGAGGCCTTTGACGACTTCTTGGGCGAGGTTGAGGGAGTAGAACTCGGCGATGGTGGCGAGGATACCGTGCATGAGCATCCCTGAGGGTGATTCGTCGATGTTTTCGGTGACCGATACCAGTTGGATGTTGCGTCCGCGGAGGGTGGCGTGGATGACGGCATCATCGAGTCTATTTCTTGCGATGCGGTCGACTTTGTTGATGATGCAGAACTGGACGGGGCTGACCGAGACATACTCCAGCATTTCTTGCAGTGCTTTGCGCTGTGCTGTTTTTGCTGATTCGCCAGGTTCGATGAATTCCTTCACGATGGTGGCTCCGAGCGAAGCGGCTTTTCGTGCGGCGGCGTCGCGTTGCGCGGGGATCGAGAGCCCTTCTTCTAGACCATTCCTGGTGGCTTGATCTTTGGTGGAGACCCGCAGGTAAGTGACGGCGAGAAGCGCGCCAGCTGGTGCTGTCTGCTGTGTGTTTGGGGTGGCATGCTTGTTGTAGACAGTGAGGCGCTCTCACTGGAAGAGAGAACGA
>CAYTSH010000248.1:0-2479 GCA_964440395.1 uncultured Microbacteriaceae bacterium | reverse complement strand
TTGGATGAGGCTAAAGCTGCCGCCGACGGCACCTCGCTGAGCGAGCTGGTTGAGGCGATCAAACAGCTCACGGCTGCGCTTGCGCCGAGCGCGGAAACCTACGCTGCCGTTGCGCTCGCACCGGTGGGTTCGGGTGGTCGCGATGTGGATGTGGTGCGGTTGGCGCTCGGCGATCCCGCCGCGCACGCGAAACTTCGCAAAGCTGAGCCCGCCACAAACCTGGATCGCGCCCGCGACGGCATCGTTATCGATCTTTCCCGCAAACGTTTGCTAATCGACAACCACCCCATCACGCTCACCTACAAAGAGTTCGAACTGCTGCGCTTCCTGGTGCTTCGCGAGGGGCAAACCGTGGAACGTCTCCAACTCATCCAAAGCATCTGGTCAGACGCCGCCGAGGAGGAGGTGCCAAACGAGCGCACCATCGATGTGCACGTGCGCCGCCTGCGCCTCAAACTGGGCGACTACCAGGACATTGTGCAAACCGTGCGCGGCGTGGGGTACCGTTTCGACCGGCACGCTGACGTAACAATCCAGCACAGCAGCACGCCAAGCCCAGACGTGTTCTAGGCGGTTGCCCGGATCTGCCCGGCCAGGGCGCACGGCACCCGGCCACCCGGCTCCGACCCGGTTAACCGGCTAGACCGCACGCCACCTGGCCACACGGCCCGGTTACTCGGCTCCCGCCCGGCTCGGTTACCCGGCTCCGACCCGGCCACCCGTCCGCCTATTGGGCTTCGAGGCCGAGGTCCTCCAAACCAATGGCATACAGGTACTGATACCCGGCAGTTTCGATACGGGCACGGGCGTCCGTGTTGCGATCCACCACCACGGCGACGGCGGCAACCACCGCGCCCACCCGTTCGAGCGCCGCAATCGCCTGCAACGGCGAACCACCGGTGGTGGAGGTGTCTTCCACCACAACCACGCGCTTGCCAGCCAAATCCGGCCCTTCCACCTGTCGACCCCGCCCGTGATCCTTGGGTTGTTTACGCACCACAAATGCGTCGTAGACGGCAGCCTGAGGGTCCTGGGCGGCGCGGGCAGCGGATTGGTGCAGAATGGCGGAGGCGACCGGGTCGGCACCCATGGTGAGGCCACCCACGGCGACCACGGCATCCACCGAATCGATCAGCGGCAGCATCACCTGGCCGATCAGCGGAGCCACCCGGTGATCCAGGCTCACGCGGCGCAGGTCGATGTAGTAGCTGGCCTGTTTGCCGCTGGTGAGGGTGAAATTGCCGTGGAATACCGCTTCGTTCTTGATGTGGGCGATGAGTTGGCTGCGCGCGTCGGTCATGTCAACCAGCCTACCCGACCGGTTCTGACCGCAGATCACGACCCGGGCAGCCCCGGGCACCCCCCGGGCAGCCCCGAGCACGCCCGCAAACCTGCGGAGTATCGGTAGGCTGGTTGCGTGCGAATTGCAACCTGGAATG
The DNA here is from genome assembly GCA_964440395.1 of uncultured Microbacteriaceae bacterium. Classification (GTDB taxonomy): domain Bacteria; phylum Actinomycetota; class Actinomycetes; order Actinomycetales; family Microbacteriaceae; genus CAYTSH01. The sequence continues at coordinate 1,040 of CAYTSH010000248.1, read as the reverse complement.
TGAACTCGGTGCGTGCCCGTGTGGGTCGCGTGGTGGACTGGCTGGTGCGTGAACGGGTCGACGTGCTCGCCATGCAAGAAATCAAATGCCGCCCCGACCAGTTTCCCCGGGCAGCGTTTGAGGACGCCGGGTACCACCTTGAGGTGCACGGGCTGAACCAGTGGAACGGGGTTGCGTTCGCGAGCCGCTCCCCCATGTCAGACGTTGCCACTCAATTTGTCGGGATGCCTGGGTTCGGCAAAACCGCTGCCCCAGTTCTCGACGGCACCGGTCCCGCCCTCGGGGTGAACGGTTTGCCGCTGGAGGCGCGCGCGCTCGGCGTGACGGTTGATGACGTGCGGCTGTGGAGCCTGTATGTGCCGAACGGCCGTTCGCTGGATCACGAACATTACCAGTACAAGTTGGCGTGGTTGACGGCGCTGCGTGCTGCCACGCGGCAGTGGTTGACGGAAGACTCGCAGCAGCGTCTTGCCCTTATGGGGGATTTCAATATCGCACCAACCGATGCGGACATGGGTGACCCAAGTTTTGTGGTGGGGAAATCCACGCATGTTTCTGCGCTGGAGCGCGAACTGTTCGACAGTTTCGCCCCCTACGTCACCGATGCGGTGCGGCCGTTTGTGCCGCAAGGGTTCACGTTTTGGGATTACACACAGCTGCGATTTCCCCGAGACGAGGGCATGCGCATCGATTTCATTCTCGGCTCGCAAGCGTTCACTGATCAGGTAGTTGCCGCAAGAATCGACCGAGATGAGCGCAAAGGTGACGGGCCGAGCGATCACGTTCCCGTTGTGGTTGATCTCGATGTGACGCTCCAAGCGTCCGATGAGGACGGTGACGACGGCGGCATGCTGTTTTGGTAACTTCGGTGGCGTCGGGTCGGGCGACCCCGGCAAGCGGGCACGAAACGCAGCGCACAGCCTGCCGATATGCTGCAAAAAAGCTGTGAAATCGCTCTCGCGGTGCTCCTTCGGGTAGGGTAGTTGTGCGGAATGACGCACAATCATTACGTCAGTGCGCAACCTTGAGACTGCTCGACA
>CAYTSH010000247.1:0-2480 GCA_964440395.1 uncultured Microbacteriaceae bacterium | reverse complement strand
TCCTGCGCAATCTCCCGCACCGTGGCACCCTCATTCCGCAACGCCAACACCCGCTCCACATTCGCAGCCGACAACGCCCTCGGCCGCCCCGCCGCACGGCCACGAGACTTCGCCGCATACACACCAACCATGGTGCGCTCCCGCGTCAAAATCTGCTCCAACTGCACAAACTCATGCACCACCCGGTGCAACGGAACACCCGGCTCAGCAAGCGTGTCAAACCCCTCAGCCAGCGAACACACCGCCACACCCCGATGCGCCAACAAATTCAACAACGACAAAATCCCCTGCAACGAACCCGCCAAACGATCCAACCGCCACACAACCAGCGTGTCACCAGCAACAATCTCATTCAACGCCGCAGTCAACTCAGGGCGGGTAGCGCTCGCCGACCCAGACGACTCATCAACAAACCACCTCGTCACGCCCTGCTCCAGCAACAAACCACGCTGATACTCGGCATTGTGCTCAATCGCACTCACCCAGATATAGCCCAGCCGCGCCATGCCTTCGAACACCTCACCAACGACTCGCGTGTCGAGCAACCCTTCCACGACCCAAGCGCTGCACGCCACGACGCGGGGTCACGTTCACACACCGTACCACACGCACACCACCCAACTTCAGGAACGCGCCACCTGAATTTCGGTGACCGGCAACGTCGAATCGGCACCAAAATCAAGCGTCGACGGGGCGTGCCCCGCCATGATGAGTTGCGCACCAAGCGACGCAATCATCGCACCGTTATCGGTGCACAGCGCAAACGGTGGAACGCGCAACGCAACGCCCGCCGACTGCGCGCGGCGCGAAGCCAACTCCCGCAAGCGGGCATTCGCAACCACGCCACCACCCAGCAGCAGGCGGGGAACCCCCAACTCGGTGCACGCAGCAATCGCTTTAGCAGTGAGCACGTCGACGACCGCCTCACGAAAGCTGGCAGCGATGTCGGCCACGGGAACCGGTTCACCGGCATCCTGAAATTGTTCAACCCGGCGCGCCACCGCCGTTTTCAACCCGGAAAACGAAAAATCGTACCGGTGCCGCTCCAAATCGCGCGGCAAACTCAACCCGCGCGGAAACCGAAACGCTTTCGGATTGCCAGCCGCCGCCACCCGGTCAATGTGCGGACCGCCCGGATAAGGCAGCCCCAGAATGCGGGCAACTTTATCGAACGCCTCCCCGGCGGCGTCGTCAATCGTCTCCCCCAACAATTCAACGTCACTCACCAGGTCGCGAACCAGCAACAACGAGGTGTGCCCGCCCGAAACGAGCAACGCAACGGTCGGGTAATGCAACGGCTGCTGCGACGGCTCCTGCGACGGCTCCTGCGACTGCGACTGCGTGGCCGAGTCGTTCACCTCACGCAACGCGTCGGCGCCCACGTGCCCCACCAGGTGATTCACCGCGTAGAGTGGTTTGCCGAGCGCAACGGCGAGCGCTTTCGCCGCCCCCACGCCCACCATGAGCGCCCCGGACAGTCCCGGCCCGCTGGTGACCGCAATTGCATCAAGCTGCTCGAGGGTCACGCCCGCCTCGGCGAGCGCGGCGTCAATGGTTGGGCGCAGCGCCTCCACGTGTGCCCGCGCCGCAACTTCGGGCACGACGCCACCAAACTTGGCGTGTTCCGCCATGCTGGAGTGGATGGCGTTGGCGAGCAGTGTGCTGCCCCGAACAATGCCGATGCCGGTCTCGTCGCAGCTGGTTTCAATCCCCAGCACGAGCGGGGCCGGGGTGAGGGTTTTTCGCATCATGATCGCATCCACATTGTCGGGTTGGTAGTAGCCTGGGCGGGTGCCGATGGGCGCAAAACCGGTGCGCCGGTAGAGGGAGATTGCGACCGGGTTGTCTGCCCGCACCTCCAGGAAAAGTTCGGTTGCTGCACGGCGGGCTGCCGTGGCGATGAGCGTGTTGAGCAGTGCCCGCCCAAGCCCCGAACCTCGGTGGTCGGGGTGCACGGCGATGGTTTGCACGTCACCTTCGCCGCTGCCTTGCGCGCAGAGCAGCCCTGCGTAGCCGATGACGTGGCCGTCGCGGTCGGTTGCGACGAAGTAGGCGCGGTGCGCGGCGGTGAGTTCTTCGGCGATGGCGCGTTCGGGCCAGGCTTCAGCACCGAAGGTGGGCTGTTCAATGGCGAGTATTTCTGCAAGATCGGCCAGGGTTGCCGCCCGGATGCCGTTCACCGCGTTACCCGTTTCGGCCCGGCCGATGGGGTCACGTCGGGGCTGCGCAGGTACATTGCCTGGCCGCTTTCGGGGGGTAGCCCCGCGGCGCGCATGGCGTGGTGCAGTTCGATGAGTGCGGTTGCGCGCACACCGGTCACGTTTCCATCAATGTGCGGGATGCCGTCTGGCACCTCCCCCGGCGCGCTCACCACTGGGCCGTGGTTGCGTCGCCACCGCAGCATCACGTTGCTGGGTTCGTCGCCGACGGCGCCGGCGAGTTGCTCGGGGCTGGCACCGGCGGGTTCTTCGGGGCTGGCG
>CAYTSH010000246.1:0-2510 GCA_964440395.1 uncultured Microbacteriaceae bacterium | reverse complement strand
GCGGCAACCTGCTCAGGTGTTGCTAGAGTGCCGGCAAGCACCGTCACCTACTCGCCCGGCAGAACGCGCAAACTGATGAAAATGACCACCGAGGTGAGGAGCAGACCAAACGCCAACGTGCCCACCCGTATGATCAAAAACCGAATCATTACTCCCCCACCGTTACCTGTGTGAGATTTAATCTAGCGTTCAAGTTGTATGTTGGAAAATTCTTGACATCTTTCGCGAGCACAATTGGCGTCACGGCGTTGTACACCCACTTGGCCGGCGCGTCCATGGCAACCCGCCGTGCCGCACGCGCGAGCAGATCATTCGTGCGCAGCTCGTTGCCGGTGCGGATAGCATCCTCGTACAGCGATTGCACCACCGGGTTATCGTAATTAAAGTAATAGTCCGGGTCGGCGTAATGCTCAAAATCGTGCGCCTCAACGTGATTCACCAGGCTCAGCTCATAGTCGTGCAGCTGCAACACTTCTTTCACCCACGTGCCCAGGTCAAGGCGCTCCACAATGAGCGTCACCCCAACATCAGCCAGCTGCGTTTTCAGCACGTTCATGATTGCCGTGTCATAAATGTTCAGCGTCTTCATGGTGAGTTTCAACGCACCAACACCAGCCTCGGCCAACAACCGCCGAGACTCAGCCGGGTTGTATGCATTAATGGCGGTCAAATCCTGATACCCGGGATCGAGCATGGGAATCGGCCCGCCCAGCGGAACCCCCGTGCCCTGCGCAACCGTAATCACCGCGTTCGAATCAATCGCCATGCTCAGTGCGCGCCGCACTCGCAGATCATTCAACGGCGGGTGTTCAAGGTTATAGGCCAGGGTGATCACCGAGGCGCTTCGGCCATACTCCACCGCAAAATTACCGGTTTTCTGCAGTGAAGGAATAAACATCGGGTCAACATTCGTCAACACTTCAAGCCGACCAGCTTTCGCCGCGTTCACCGCCGCGTTCTCATCCGCGATAAACACGAACTCCACCCGTTGCACACCGGCAGGCTGCCCCCAATACTCACCGAACCTCTCCAACGCCAGGCTGTCACCCTTCTTCCACGAGGCAACCCGAAACGGACCCGTGCCGTTGTCGTTCAGGTTCAAATCAATCAGCGACCCCTCCTCAAAAATCATGCCCACCCGCCCGGCGAGCGTCCACAACAGTTCACTGTTCGGTTCAGAAAGCTCCAGCCGCACCGCCTGGGAGTTGATCGCTTTCACACTCTGCACACTCTGCAACAGGGCACTTCCCCGCAAATCAGGATTCGTGCGTTGCTGCTCCAACGACCACACCACGTCATCCACGGTCAACGGTTCCCCGCTGTGAAACCGCACGTTCTCGTGCAGCACAAAGTCGTAGCGCAACCCGTCCGGGCTGCGCAGCACGGAACGAGCCAACACCGGAACCACCTCCCCCACGGTGTTCAACCCAACCAGCCCCTGATAAACGTTATCAATCAGCACCTGCTCAGCCGGGGCATCCGGCAACACGCGAATATTGAGCGTCGAGGGCTCCAAGGTGAGCCCCACCCGCAGCAGCGAAGAACCGGTGGCAGCAACCGGTTGAGCGGAACCCCCCAACGCAAGCGCGGCAAGCGCAACCACGACCAATGTCGCCGCAACCCCCGCCCAGGTCGAAGGTCGCCGCGCCAACGAGGTGTCACCACGACGCGTAAACTTTGTCGTCAACGAAGGAACCCGCGCACCTGTGCTCACCGCTGCACGCCCTCCACCCGTGCGCCCGCCCCCGCAAGCACCGCCTGATACAGGTCGCGTTTGCGCAGCCCGGTCAGTTCCGCCACCTCCGCCGCGGCATCTTTCAATCGCATGCCGGATGCCGTGAGTGCGTTCACCTGCACCAGTGCGTCCGCCGTGCTCGTCTTCGCCGCTGCCGCCCCCTCAATCACCACGCACAACTCGCCGCGCACCCCCGCAACCGCCCAGGTGTGCAGCTCAGCAGCCGTGCCGCGACGAACCTCCTCAAACCGTTTCGTCAATTCGCGACACACCGCCACGCGGCGCTGCGCACCAAACACCTCAACAACATCGCCAAGCGTTGCCGCGATGCGAGCCGGCGACTCAAAAAACACCATCGTGCGGCGCTCGCCCAACAAATCGCGCAACGCCGCCTGCCGGTGCGCTGAGGTGCGCGCAAAAAACCCTTCAAAACAAAACCGATCCGTGGCAAACCCCGAAATCGCCACAGCCATAATCACCGCAGAGGGCCCCGGAATGGCACTCACCTGCACCCCCGCCGCCGCGGCAGCACTCACCACGTGAAAACCGGGATCCGACACGGTCGGCATCCCCGCATCGCTCAACACCACCACATCCGCGTCCCGGGCAAGCTCCACCAGCGATGCGGCCCGTTCACGCTCATTATGGTCGTGCAGGCTCAACAACTTTGCCTGATGCTCCACCCCGAGCGCGCGAAGCAGTTGCCCCGCTGTGCGGGTATCCTCCGCGGCAATGACGGTTGCTTCAAAGAACCGTCCGAACGTGTCCGCAAAGC
>CAYTSH010000245.1:0-2563 GCA_964440395.1 uncultured Microbacteriaceae bacterium | reverse complement strand
CGTTCTCTCTTCCAGTGAGAGCGTCTCACTGTCTACAACAAGCATGCCACCCCAATTGCACTATGGTGCGTCTGAAGGCGTGCATACGATTGGCATGCCACCCATTCGTCGCCATGATCTTCGCGACGCTACCGACATTTCACATCGATGCGTTCCTCCACGAGTTTGTAATGCACACGCGGTGCCCAAAGATCCCTTGCGAAGCATCGAACGCTCGCTGCACTTCACGGGTGGGTTCCTCATGCCGGAGCGCGACCGCTTCGTGTTGTGCCAGTGCACCCACCCCAGCGTCGCAAGCTCAAGATCATCGACCGTTTTCCACGACCCCGGTTTCGCCGGCCCGCGCACAAGCTCGGGAAGATGCCTGCCGCGTGACCAGCGGGCCATCTCGATCGCATCAAGCACCGTCCCGGTTTTCATGTTCGATGCACACCGCCAGCCCACAATCGCCCGACTCAACGCGTCGATGATGAAACAGACATAGGCGACGCCCTGCCAGGTCGGCACGAACGTCAAATCCGTCACCCACAACTGGTTCGGCGCAGCAGCACTGAATACGCGGTTTCCAAAGCTTACGCATCCCATAGACCGAGTCGTTTGATTCCCAGTTTTCAAGCAGCCGCGGCGCGACCTCCGTGTCCCTGAACTGCCGGGCTGATGCTGGCCTGCCGTTCGCGGCGTACTACGTGGTGACGAACGCCGGGCTGCACAGCCATTGAGCGGCACAAACGAATGGGGCGGGTGAGGCTTTGCAGTCTCACCCGCCCCATTCGGCAGGACATTCATTGCACCCGGTCTGCACTTTGAAGTGAGGTAACCGCTGTGCGTGACACAGAGGCTTAGTGTTCTCCGTGACCCTCAGATTCGAGCTCGCCCCGAGTGACCGGTGCAACGCGATCCTGGAAGAACCAGCGAGAAAGGGCGCTGCGCAGACGGTTCGCCGTGGTGATTTTGCCGTCATCGTTCGGTCGCAGTACCAGTGGCTTGTACTCGGTGTAGTTCACGAGAACCCAGCGCTCGTACTCTGAAACCGGCTTGTGCACCTCAATGTATTCGCCACCCTGGAGACGGACAATTCGGCCAGACTCATACCCGTGCAGCGCGATTGAACGATCCTTCTGTTGCAGGCCAAGGCAGATGCGTTTCGTCAACCAGAACGCAACAATTGGACCCACGATGATGGTGAATTGCAGCGCGTGGATTACGCCCTCCATCGTCATCTGGAAATGCGTCGCGATCAGGTCAGAGCTTGCACCAGCCCACATCGCCGCGTAGAAGGTTACCCCGGCAGCTCCAATGGCGGTTCGTGTTGGCGCGTTGCGAGGCCGGTCAAGCAGGTGGTGTTCACGCTTATCGCCCGTAATCCACGCTTCAATGAAGGGGTAGAGCATGACAAGGACAAAGAACACCGCGATGACGAGGATGGGCGCAAGAATATTCCAGGAGAGGGTCGCGCCGAAGATCTCAACCTCCCAGTGAGGCGGAACCAACCGGAGAGCACCGTCAGCAAAACCGATGTACCAGTCTGGCTGGGTTCCGGCCGAGACGGGGGAGGGGTCGTATGGACCGTAATTCCACACCGGGTTGATCGTGAACAGCGCGGCCATGGAAACAACCACGCCGAACACCACGAAGAAGAAGCCGCCGGCTTTTGCCGCGTACACCGGCAAAATTGGGAAGCCAACCACGTTTGTGTTGGTGCGCCCGGCACCAGGGAATTGCGTGTGCTTGTGCACGATCACAAAGACCAGGTGCAACGCAATGAACACAATCACCAGCGCTGGCAGCAGCATGATGTGCATTGAGTAGAGACGGCCAACAATGTCATCGCCGGGGAAGTCACCACCGAACAGCAGGAACGAAATCCACGTACCCACCAACGGGATGCCCTTGATGAGCCCGTCAATAATGCGCAAGCCATTGCCGGAGAGGAGATCGTCTGGCAAGGAGTACCCCGTGAATCCTTCAGCCATGGCAAGCACAAAGAGCACGAAACCGATAATCCAGTTAAACTCACGCGGTTTGCGGAAGGCACCCGTGAAGAAAATACGCAGCATGTGCAGACCGATAGACGCCACAAACAGCAGCGCAGCCCAGTGGTGCACTTGACGCATCAGCAGCCCGCCACGAATCTCAAACGAGAGATCCAAGGTAGATGCCATCGCAATCGACATCTCCTTGCCCTTCAGCGGAACATAGGCACCGCTGTAGTGCACTTCAGCCATGGAAGCTTGGAAGAACAAGGTCAAGAAGGTTCCCGACAGCAGGATGATGACAAAGCTGTAGAGCGCTACTTCACCGAGCAGGAACGACCAGTGATCCGGAAAGATTTTCCTGCCGAATTCCTTGACCATTGCAGAGGCCTTGGTGCGGTCGTCGATGTACCGAGCCGCAGCATCCGTAAATCGGGTACCTCCCTGAGGAGTGGCAGTGGTTACTGTTTCGTTGCTCAAGACAGACGCTCCCAGAAGCTCGGGCCGACGGGTTCGGTAAAGTCGCTCTGGGCGACCAGGTAACCCTCTTCGTTAACGGTAATCGGAAGTTGCGGCAGCGGACGTGCAGC
>CAYTSH010000244.1:0-2602 GCA_964440395.1 uncultured Microbacteriaceae bacterium | reverse complement strand
GCCGGACGCACGTGCGCCGCAGGTTCGTAAGCCAGGGCTGGGCGGCGGCACAGCATCCACCAAATGGTTGTTGATCGCCACCACGCTGGCGGTGAAAGTTTGTGGGTGATATGCAAAACCGGACCCGGGCGGGGCGTTAGAGTTGAAGATTATGGCTCGAATTTCTAAGGTCCTCATCGCAAACCGCGGCGAAATCGCCGTTCGCATCATCCGCGCCGCGCACGACGCCGGCATCGGCACCGTCGCCGTATACGCAGATCAGGATCGCGACGCGCTGCACGCCACGCTCGCCGACCAGGCCTACGCACTTGACGGCACCACCAGCGCAGAAACGTATCTGGTGGTGGAGAAACTCCTCGCAATCGCCCGGCGATCCGGCGCCGACGCGGTGCACCCAGGCTACGGGTTCCTCGCCGAACACGCAGACTTTGCCCGCGCAGTGCAAGCGGCCGGCCTCACCTGGATTGGCCCCAGCCCCGCCGCAATCGAACAACTGGGCGACAAGGTCTCAGCCAGGCACATCGCCGAACGCGTCGGGGCGCCACTCGCCCCGGGCACACTCAACCCGGTGCGCGACGCGAGCGAAGTGCTTGACTTCGCCGCACAACACGGTCTCCCCATCGCCATCAAAGCCGCATACGGCGGCGGCGGCCGCGGCCTCAAAGTGGCCTACCGCGAAGAAGACGTAGCCGCCCTCTTCGAATCCGCCACCCGCGAAGCAATCGCGGCGTTTGGCCGGGGCGAATGTTTCGTCGAAAAATACCTCGAAAAACCGCGACACGTCGAAACCCAATGCCTTGCCGACCAACACGGCAACGTTGTGGTCGTTTCTACCCGAGACTGCTCCCTGCAACGCAGGCACCAAAAATTGGTCGAAGAAGCGCCGGCGCCATTCCTCACCGCCGCGCAGCACGAACAACTCGTCACCGCATCAAAAGCAATCCTGCGCGCCGTCGGATACGTCGGCGCAGGCACCTGCGAATTTCTGGTGGCGCAGGACGGCACCATTTCATTCCTCGAAGTGAACACGCGCCTCCAAGTCGAGCACCCCGTCTCCGAAGAAATCACCGGCATTGATCTGGTGCGGGAACAGTTCCGACTCGCCGAAGGCGGCACGCTCGACTACGACGATCCGCAACCGCGGGGACACTCCTTCGAGTTCCGCATCAACGGCGAAGACCCCGGAACCGGGTTCCTCCCAGCCCCCGGAACCATCACCAGTTTGCGCATACCGGGAGGTCCGGGCGTGCGCATCGACACCGGCGTGCGCGCCGGCGACACAATTAGCGGCGCATTCGACTCGCTCCTCGCAAAACTCATCGTCACCGGGGCAACCCGCGAAGAAGCCCTCGAACGGGCGCGCAGAGCACTCGCAGAATGTGAAGTTGCCGGGATCCCCACGGTCCTCCCGTTTCACCGCAGCATCGTGAACGATCCCGCATTCACCGCAGCCGACGGCACCTTCGGCGTCTACACCCTGTGGATCGAAAACGAATACCACAACACCATAGAACCGTGGACTGGCGAAATCCACGAACCAAACCACAGCCCCAACCGGCAAACGGTCGTGGTTGAAGTTGCCGGGCGACGCGTCGAAGTGAGCCTGCCAACCAGCCTCCTGCCCGACATCGACCAGGGACTCACCCGCGGCCCGGCGCCGAAACGTGCCCGCCCGCGGGGCGTAGCGACAGCCTCCGGCGATTCGGTGAAAGCCCCCATGCAAGCCACCGTGATAGCAGTGCTCGTCGAAAACGGCCAACACGTGCTCAAAGGTGACCGCCTGGTGGTGCTCGAAGCGATGAAAATGGAGCAGCCGCTAACCGCGCACCGCGACGGCGTCATCACCCGGCTCAACGCTGAGGCAGGCACCACCGTCTCGAGCGGCCACGTGCTACTCGACATCGCCGACCCCGAATAGGGCGGTAGCCGCCCCGAACGGGGGCTGCCGCGCTGGGACTAGGCGATCGTGTGCATGGCCCGCGCGGCATCCCCAATCGAACCAGTCAACGACGGATACACGGTGAACGCCCGCGCAACCTGATCCACGGTCAGCCGGTGCTCCACCGCAAGCGCCACAGGGAAAATCAGTTCGCTCGCGTTCGGAGCCACGATCACCCCGCCAAGCACGGTGCCGTCGCCGGGACTGGCAATCAACTTCACAAAACCATCCTTGATGCCCATCATTTTGGCGCGCGGATTAGTTTTCAGCGGCAGCTTATGAATCTCGCCCTGCACCGTGCCGTCCTCCACCTGATGCTGAGAAAACCCCACCGTCGCAATTTGCGGCTGGGTGAAAATGTTCGCAGCCACATTGCGCAACTCAATCGGGGTCACCGCATCACCAAGCGCATGAAAAATTGCGTTCATGCCCTGCATCGCAGCCACCGAAGCGAGCGGCATAAAGTTGGTGCAATCACCGGCAGCATACATTGACGGGATGCTCGTGCGAGACACCCGATTCACCCGAATGTGACCAGACTCGGTGAGCTGCACCCCGGTTTCACGCAAACCAATATTGTCGGTGTTTGGCAGCGAACCCACCGCCATCAGACAGTCCGAACCGCTTGAAAACGTTGTGCTGAGCGCAAAAAATCTGGCGCTT
>CAYTSH010000243.1:0-2622 GCA_964440395.1 uncultured Microbacteriaceae bacterium | reverse complement strand
TAAGACATTGGAATTGAACTATTCTATTTTTTTCCCTGCAACGCATGGGCAAACTTTACTTGCCACGGAATGGGGAAAGGAGATCGAGAAGAGAACAAAAGGGGCAGTGAAGGTGAACATGTTTCCCGGGGCTACCTTGACTCCCCCGGTCCGCTCGCACCCGCATTCGCAGCCTTCACCGAAGCACGTTGGCAGTGGAAAGTGCAGCACGAACACGTGCACATTGTCACCGACGTTGCCACCGCAATTGTTGAAGCGATCAGAATTGCCCCCCGCAACACCCGCATCGCCCTCGCCACCCCAACCTACCCCGGGTTCTTCGAAATGCTGCAAGAAGTTCCCCACGAACTCACCGAAATCCCGCTGCGAATCGACGGAAACCCAAACGAACCCTCCGCACGGCTCGACCTCGACGCCATCGAAGCAACATTCGCAGCCGGTACAGACATATTCCTGCTGTGTAACCCGCACAACCCACACGGGACCGTACACACCGCCGAAGAACTCAACGAACTTGCGCGCCTCGCCGCAACACATGACGTGTTCGTCATCTCCGACGAAATCTTCGCCCCCCTCACCCACAGCGGGCACACGTTCAACCCATTCGCCCCCATCGCCGCAGCCGCCGGCACCCTCGCCGTCACCGCAACCTCCGCAAGCAAAGGCTGGAACCTTGCCGGCGCAAAATGTGGGCTCCTCATCGCCGCCGACGACCGCGCAAACACAATCCTGCAGCAACTCCCGCCAAAAAGCGCCACCCGCACCAGCATCCTCGGCTTACACGCCAACATTGCCGCATACACCGAAGCACGCACCTGGTTAGACGAACTCATCAAACACATCGAACACAACGACCAACACCTCGTCACACTCCTCCAAACACACCTCCCCGGCGTCACCTACACCAGGCCGCAAGCCGGCTACCTCGCCTGGCTCGACTTCAACAACACCACACTCGGCAACAACAACACCAGCCCCGCCACCGCAATCCTGCACCGCGCCCGAGTCGCGCTCAACGACGGCACCGCGTTCGGCACGGGAGGTGACGGCTTCGTGCGCCTCAACCTCGCATGCGCCCCCGAAACCATCACCCAGGCCGTGCAGCGAATCGCCGCAATCCTGTAACCTGCACTGAGCAGCACCGCAGGCGGCGGCACTGCAGCCAGCCACGGCATCCACCCAATTGAGCCACACAAGGAACCCGATGAGCCCCACCCACCCCGTCGCAGCACCACACGAACACTGGGACGGTTTCGACTTCGACACCCGCCAAGTCCACGCCGGCGAATACCCTGACGCCAACCATGGGCTGCGGGTTCCCCCAATCGCGGCCTCGGCAGGCTACGTGTTCGACGACTTCGACGACCAAATCAACCGCTTCGCCGGCACCCCAACCGGCAACGCCAGCATCTACTCCCGCCAAGGCAACCCCACCAACAGTGTCGCCGAAGCCCGCCTCGCCTCGCTCGAAGGCGGCACGGGGGCGGTTGCCGTCGCCAGCGGCCAGGCCGCAATCACCGCGGCACTCTTCACCCTCGCACAGCAGGGCGACCACATTGTCTCAACGGCATCCATTTATGGTGGCACCCGCATACTGTTCGGGCGCAGTTTCAAACGGTTCGGCATTGACATCGATTATGTGTGGGATGCCGAAGACGACGCCGCCTGGGAAGTCGCCATCCGCCCAAACACCAAAGCAATATACACGGAAACAATCCCAAATCCTCGCAACGATGTGACCGACCTGCGGCGAATCGCAGCCATCGCGGCACGCTACAACCTGCCCGTCATCGTAGACAACACCGTCGGCACCCCGGCACTCATTCGCCCCATCGAACACGGGGCGCATGTGGTGGTGCACTCCACCACAAAGTTCCTCGCCGGTCATGGCACCACCGTTGGCGGCGCCATAGTTGACGGCGGAACCTTCGACTGGGAAGCCGCAGAACGCGCCGGGCGGACCTACCCGCTGCTCACCGCAGCCCCACGACCAGGGGTCGGTTCAATGCTAGACCGGTATGGCGCAACCGCCTACGCGCGTGCCGTTCGCGAATCCGTAGTCAACGATATCGGCCCGTCACTCTCACCCTTCAACGGTTTTCTGCTACACCAAGGCATGGAAACCCTCTCACTGCGCATGGAACGCCACGCAGAAACCACACACACCCTCGCAACCTGGCTGGAACAGCAACCCGAAGTCACCCATGTCGACTACGCTGGGCTGCCCACCAACCCCAGATTTGAGATCGCCGAACGCGACTACGCAACCCGCAGCGGATCAGTGTTTGGTGTGACCGTGCGCGGCGGCATCGACGGGGCGAGAGCGTTCACAAACGGGCTGCGAATCTTCGGCCGCATGACCGGCATCGGCGACACCCGTTCAATGGTGCTGCACCCCCTCACCACAACCCACGCCACCTTCGCGCCCGACGTGAATGAACGGCTCGGCATCACCCCCGGACTGCTGCGACTCTCGGTTGGTCTCGAATCAGTTCGCGACCTCCAACGCGACCTGCGCGACGCACTCGACCGGGTCTAAGGTGCGGGGTGACTGCAGGGCTGGGTGGCTGCAGGGCTGGGTGGCTGCAGGGCTGGGTGGCTGCAGGGCTGGGTGGCTGCAGG
>CAYTSH010000242.1:0-2656 GCA_964440395.1 uncultured Microbacteriaceae bacterium | reverse complement strand
GTCGCGTCGTGATCGAAGACACCGAGAAGAGCCGCCGCGTGATTCTCACCCCGGACGATGGTTCGGAAGAGAAGGCCTACCCGGTTCTCAAACGTGCAACGCTGATTGTGGCGGACGGCGACCACGTTGAACTTGGTCAGCCGTTCATCGCGGGCACGCTCGACCCGAAGGACGTGCTCCAGGTGGGCACCACCGAGAATGGCAAGCACATTCCGGGCGAGCGGGCCGTGCAGAAGTATCTCGTTGAGGGTGTCCAGGGCGTTTACCGCTCGCAGGGCGTGCCGATTCACGATAAGCACATCGAGGTTATCGTGCGTCAAATGCTGCGGAAGGTGACCGTGGTTGACCACGGTGAGACCGAACTGCTTCCTGGCGAACTGGTTGACCGTGCCCGGTATGCGCAGCTGAACCGCGAGGCTCTGCTTGACGGCAAGAAAGCGGCGACCGCTCGTCCCGAGGTGATGGGTATCACGAAGGCGTCACTGGCCACCGAGTCCTGGCTCTCCGCGGCATCATTCCAGGAGACCACCCGCGTGCTCACCCAGGCCGCGATGGAGGGTCGTCGCGACCCGCTCATCGGTCTGAAAGAAAACGTGATCATCGGTAAACTCATCCCGGCTGGTACCGGTCTTGACCGCTACCGCAACGTGATTGTGGAAGCCACCGAGGAAGCGAAGGCAGAGCGCTACCCGAACCGGATCTTCGTTGACGATGCCTCGTTTGACGAGTCGGATCTCTCCTTCGTTGAGTTTGAAAGCTTCACGGCGGACGACTTCAACCCGGGAAGCTTCAGCTAGCTGATCCAGGGTCAAGCCGACGCCAAAAGCGGCTGATCCGAGTGATGGCCGCAACACCCTGTATCCCAGGGGTTGCGGCCATCACGTCGTTAACGCGGGCTCAGCGTGCCGCGGCATCCAACTCGTCGAGGGCGCTGTAAGCAATGCCGTCGAGAATGTCGTGCTCGCTCGTGTAGACGGACTGCAGCATCGCGCCACGCTCTGCAAGGCGGGTTGCGATGCGCTGCAACACCCGGGACCAGATGAGGGCGCCGACGCCAATGATGTCGCGCCGTCCCGGGTGCAGGTAGGGTAAGCATTCCAGACTTGCCGCGTCCGCCTCCCACAGTTCCGTGCAGGCGGCTAGCGTGCGCGAAAGTGACACGCTGGCACCGTTGATCGCTTCCCGCGAGTAGGTGTCGAGGCGCAGCGCGTGCGCGGTAACCGTGGTGATGGTTCCCGCGACGCCGATGACCGTTGCCGCGTGCGCCAGGTCCACTGAACGCTCCGCGTGATCCAGGGCGACCTCAATGTCGCGCAGCACGGCGGCGTGCCGCGCGGCTTCAGGTTCGTGGGCGTGCCGCTCGGTGAGTCGAACCGACCCGATGTCCATGGAGTAGGCGGCTGTTGGCAGCAGGGTGCCGGTGACCAGTTCGGTGGAGCCACCGCCCAGATCGATCACCAGAACCGGCTGATTGTGGGCGGCCACTGCGGCCGCGCTGCCTGCCGCGGTGAGTATTCGCCTGGCACCGCGGAACGACAGTTGCGCCTCCTCGTCGCCGCTGATGACTTGCGGTTCCACGCCGAGCAGCGCCTGCACGGTGTCAACAAATGCTTGCCGGTTTGACGCGTCTCGGGTTGCCGAGGTGGCGACGAAACGCGTGTGAGCTACGTCGTGTTCGTGGATAAGTTTCGCGAACTGCACGATGGCATCCGTGGTGCGGGCAAGCGCCTCCGGGTGCAGCCTGCCGGTGGTATCAACGCCATACCCGAGTCGCACGATGCTGGTTTCGCGCACCAGGTCGGTGAGCTCGCCCCAGCCGTGTTCGGTTTTGTCTGCCCGGGCAATGAGGAGTCGGATGGAGTTGGTGCCGCAATCGATTGCGGCTACGGTTGCCACTGCTGCTATGCCTGTGTGAACGGCTGGCCGTTGAGGGCGGCTCCCGTGCTCGCGGCAACCCGCTGTTCGTGTTCGGCCAGTTCTGCGGCGTTTGCAAGTTTCACTTTTTTGCCGCGGGCCGCGATCCAGGCGCCAAACCACACGGTGGTTTCGCGGGCGGCGATTCCGGCGAGCAGGGTGAATGGCGAGACGAGGAATTCGAGAATTCGATTCACAGATTCTTCAAAGTTCATCCCGGTCAGTGGTTCCGCAAGCAGCAGCCCGGCGATTGCGGTGCTGTAGACGGCCGCGCCGACGATGAAGCCGCCGAGCACGTACGCCCACCAGCCGGCGCGGTTTGCGATGAGGACGAGCACGCTGAGGCTGAAGAAGAACCCAACGACCGGCACGAGGAACAGGGGGCTGAGGAGGTGGTCGGTTAGCCGGGCCACGAATGACGCCGAGGTGGTGTGTGGGGCGAGTATTGCGCTGATGATGCCCGCGTAGAGCACGGCGAAACCGAGCGTTGCGACGAGGGTGATGAGCATGCCGGCGCCGCGGTTGTTTCGCAGTTCTGGTTGCACTGGCGCGTGGATGTAGATGGGGGGCGCGGCTGGGTTGACGGGCGCGGCGGGGGTTGCCGGTGCGCCAGGATCAACAATGGTGGATGCCGTGGTCGGCACTCCTGGCGCGCCCAGCACTGCCGGGCTTGCGCTGGGCGCGGCACCCGGTAAGGCGCTCGGGGCTGCGCTCGGCAACGCGCTCGGCGCGGCGCTGGGGA
>CAYTSH010000241.1:0-2671 GCA_964440395.1 uncultured Microbacteriaceae bacterium | reverse complement strand
GTGGTGTGCGGAGACGCCCACATCAACAATTTCGGTTTCTACGCCTCGCCGCAGCGCAGTCTGGTCTTCGATCTCAACGACTTTGACGAAGCCACCATCGGGCCCTGGGAGTGGGATATCAAACGCCTGCTCAGCAGCATCGTAATCGGCGGACGCGAAATCGGCCTCGACAGCCAACACCTGCAAGAAACTGTATTCTCAGCGGGCGAAAGTTATCGCACTGCGCTCAAAGAGCTCATGAAATTCGGCATCCTCGATCGCTACTACCACCGGCTCGACACCGACAGCATTGCGCCAGCGCTACACACGACCGGTCAGAAAATCCTAAACAAAACACTGCGTCGCGCCCGCAAAAACACTTCAGAAACCGTGGTGGAAAAGATCACGCAGCGCGGCGCAGACGGCCGGCGACAGATCATCGAACGGCCCCCGCTGATGACCCACGTTGCACTTCAGGAAGAACGCAGCGTCCTCGAACTGTTTGACGAATATCGCGCGAGCGTTGCCCCGGATATCTCATTACTGCTCTCGCAATTTCGAGTGGATGATTTGGCACGGCGAGTCGTCGGTGTCGGCAGCGTCGGCACCCGGTGCGTCATACTCGTGCTCAGCGGCCCGCAACAGGAATCACTGGTGCTCCAAATTAAAGAGGCGAACCGATCGGTTGTGCAACAATTCGGTGGCGTGTCGGATCAGCCAGCGGGTTCACTCGCGCAGCTGGCTGGTCACCGCAGCGAAGGGCAGCGGGTCGTCGCAAATCAGCGCATTCTGCAGGCAGTGTCGGACCCGTTTCTCGGCTTCTTCAACTCAAACGGCAGAGACTATTATGTTCGCCAATTCCGCGACATGAAAGGATCAATTGAGCTCGAATCGCTCACGCCGAGGGCATTTCAAACCTACAGCAACGGCTGCGCCAGCGTGCTCGCTCGGGCACACGCACAAAGCCCGCACGCCGCAATGATCGCCGGCTACCTGGGCGGCTCACCTCGGTTCTCGCATGCGGTAAGCGATTTTGCCTTCGCCTACGCCGAGCGATCCGCCCAAGACTTCGAGGCGCTGCGCGCAAGCCTCGCCGCCGGAATGTAGTAGGATCATGCTGTGCCTGGCGGTGATTAGCCGACCAGTTCATAAGTAAACAGTGTGTGATGTGTCTCTCCCGCGCGGCGCGCAAACGGGGCTGATCGGTTTCGACGTTGCCTGTGAAACCGTGAGAAGCGGGTCGAGGATGCACAGTTATCTCGTTAACGATCTGTGTACAACAATAGGTGCCAAACAAAACCGCACCGACTTCGCTCTCGCCGCCTAAGGCAGGGTTGTAAGTCCGTCAGACCAGGTGTTGTCTCCGCCCTGGCTTTCTGGCGTCGTTTAGGGGACTTGCTCGCAGTCTGTGTTTCAGGGGCTGCGGGGACTTGCACTGATACTGGGCTCGTCGATCATGGTGCGTGTGACAACGATCGGGGCCGAGCAGAACGCCAACACACGATACACCCGTAGAATGCATGGAATTGCAGCAGCGGACCCGGGTTCGATTCCCGGCAGCTCCACAGAACGCACATCACACACTGTTTGCCCTGCACGCCCCAGATAGTTCGCCCCGCTCACACACCCAACCGCGCCGCAAAGAGCGTAGTATCGATGACATGGAACTCCTCAACAGCGTTTTTGTCATCCTGCATTTTGTTGGCCTCGCGTCGCTCCTGGGCGGTGTGCTCACCCAAATCAAGCTCCTCAAACCGGGCACCGCGCTTGTGACACCAGCCATGTTTCATGGCTCACTCACCATGCTCATCACGGGACTCGCGCTCGTTGGCATGAAATATGCCCTCGAAGACGGCGATGAAGTAAACAACGCAAAAATCGCGGTGAAGCTCGTCGTACTGCTCGTCATCACGGCGCTCGTGTTGCGGAACAGGAAAAAAGATGCCGTTGGCAGCGGCACAGTTGCCGCCATCGGTGGGCTCACACTGCTCAATGTTGTGCTCGCAGTTACCTGGTAACCAGGCAAAACTGCACGCGCACCGGATTCACTCCCCGAGATGCTTCCGCGCAGACATCGCGCGTTCAGCTTCCCGCCTATCCTGACGCTCACGCAGCGCATGACGCTTGTCGTACTCTTTTTTGCCCTTGGCCAGCGCAATCTCAACCTTGGCGTTGCCATCCAAAAAGTAGATACGCAACGGAATGATCGTGTAGCCACCCTCGCGGGTTTTCATAGCCAGCTTCACAATCTGTTGCTTGTGCAACAGCAGCTTCCGCTTGCGACGGGTTGCGTGGTTCGTCCAGGTGCCATTTGAATACTCAGGGATGTGCACCGCATCGAGCCAAATCTCACCAAACTCCACAAATGCATAGCCGTCAACAAGCGAAGCCCGCCCCATCCGCAGCGACTTCACCTCTGTGCCGCGAAGAACCATGCCAGCTTCGAAAGTTTCTTCAATGTGGTAGTCGTGGCGAGCCTTGCGGTTCGAGGCCACAAGCTTTTCACCCACTTCTTTTGGCATGAGCAGATTCTCCTAACCGCGCAGTTGTCGATGCCGTGTGCAACACATCAGCATAGCAGTGGGTTTGCCTAAACCTTCAAATACCGTGTGATCGCAATCTTTGCAGCCACCGCAGAAAGTAGCACCCCCAGTCCAAGCAAACAGGGTGGGATAATCAGTGCGTCTGCCGT
>CAYTSH010000240.1:0-2679 GCA_964440395.1 uncultured Microbacteriaceae bacterium | reverse complement strand
GTTGCCGGTTTCGATGCTCACGTCGGCCGCAGCCCGCACGATTGGTTTGGCGTTGAACGCGATTGCGGTGCCCGCCACCGCCATCATGGCGAGGTCGTTTGCGCCATCACCTATTGCAACGGTGTGTTCCAGCGGAATGCCGAACTCGTGTGCCCATTCGGTGAGCGCTTCGGCTTTTGCCTGGGCGTCGATGACGGGACCCAACACGCGCCCGGTGAGTCGGGCATCCACCATTTCGAGACGGTTTGCGCGCCACGCGTCAAGCCCCAGACGCGCGCCGAGCCGGTCCAGGAGTTCGTGGAACCCGCCGGAGACGACCGCAACTTTTCCGCCGCGGCGGTGCACTTCAGCGATGAGCGCTTCGACTCCATCACTGGGGTGGATGCCCTGGTAGGCCCGTTCCAGGTCGTCCATTCCCAGCCCGGCCAGGGTGGCGACGCGTTCGCGGAGGCTTGCCGCGAAGTCCAGTTCGCCACGCATCGCCCGCTCGGTGATTTCTGCGACGAGCGCATGGCTGCCCGCGGCTGCGGCGAGTAGCTCAATCGCTTCCTCTTTGATGGTGGTGGAGTCGGCATCGAGCACGACCAGCGGGGGAATAGTCTGCGGGGCTGTGAACATGTGCACCATGCTACCCGGGTTGTGCCGGCTTGCGTTGCGTCTGGTGGGGCCGGGCAGGCGCTAGGCTGGTTGCATGACTGTGCTCGATTTCGGTGATGTTCGGTATGTTCGTTCTGCCCGCGCAATTCTTGACGGGGTGACCTGGAGTGTTGCCTCGGATGAGCGCTGGGTGGTGCTGGGCGCAAATGGTGCCGGCAAGACGACGCTGTTGCGGCTTGCGACCGGTCATGATTTTCCGACCAGCGGCACCGTTGACGTGTTGGGGGAGCGGCTTGGCAAGGTTGACGTGTTTGCGTTGCGCAACCGGCTTGGTTTTGCGTCGACCGCGCAGGCTCGCAGGATTCCGTTCTCAGAGTCTGTTGTGAACACCGTGATGACCGCGGCATATTCGGTTGAGGGTCGCTGGAACGAGGAGTACGACTCGCTTGATGTGGCGCGGGCTGAGCGGGTGTTGGCCGATTGGAATCTGTCTCACCTGGCAGACCGCGCGTTTGGTTCGCTCAGCGACGGGGAGCAGAAACGCGTGTTGATTGCGCGTGCCGTGATGACCGATCCTGAGCTGCTGCTGTTGGATGAGCCAGCCGCGAGTCTTGATCTTGGTGCGCGTGAACGGTTGTTGGCGCTGCTGTCCGCGTTCGCGCAGTCGCCTACTGCCCCGGCGATGATCATGGTGACGCATCATGTTGAGGAGATTCCGGAAGGGTTTACGCACGCGCTGCTGCTGCGTGAGGGTGCAATCGTTGCGGCGGGTCCGCTTGCAGACGTGGTGAGCGCAGATTCGCTGAGTGAAACCTTCGGTCTTCCGTTGACGCTGAGCTATACCAACGGGCGATTCGCGGCGCGGGCTGCGCAGTAATTGCCGCGTCCTCCTGTCGATGTTTCAGGGGGAACAGATCTGCTTGCCCGTTGAATCAAGGTGAGCCGCGAAGCGGTGCTGAGTCTGGTAGTATTAGAGACTGGCTGTAAGCCTGATTTTCGTGTGTCGCCGCCCGGTGACCGTCACTAGTTTTAAGGATGTTCTGATGAAGACCGCTATTCACCCAGAGTACAACGCAGTTGTGTTTCGCGACCTGGCGTCAGGCGCAACCTTCTTGACCCGTTCCACGGTCTCAAGCGACAAGACGATTGAGCTTGATGGGGCAACCTACCCGGTGATTGATGTCGAAATTTCGAGCGAGTCGCACCCGTTCTACACCGGAAAGCAGCGCATCATGGACTCCGCTGGTCGCGTGGAGAAGTTCAACCAGCGCTTCAAGGGCTTTGGCGCGTAACTAACACGTTGTCGCTGCCGGCCTGCGCTGGCACGCAAATGCGGGGTGGTTCCGAACACGACGTTCGGAACCACCCCGCATTTGCGTGGTAATCGTCGTTTTAGATGCGTTCTGGCCAGCGCCCATCGCCAACAAACTCCGGGTCGCGCACCCGGCGCATGTAGTCCTGAAAACTTGCGGCCTGCTCCGCCGCCCACGCCACCTGCGCGGTGTGCAACGCGTGGGGGTCGTCGGGAAGCTTCGCCGCAAACCGGCGCGCAATTTCCTGCAACACCCGACCGCCGGCGACAGCGTCTTCGCCCGCGTCGTGCGCGTTGCCAAGCGGCACACCGTAGTGCAACGCGGTGACTTCGAGTGTGCGTTTGCCGCGGCGGTACCTGTCCACGGCCTTATCAATCACGAGCGGATCAAACACCGGTGCCGGTTTCACCAGCGGTTGCACGCCGTGCCGCAGCGCCTCGTGCCGCAGCAGATCCAGGTCGTAGGGCGCGTTGTAAATCACCACGGGCAGTCCACGCTCAAACACGTCGCGGAGCCGCGCCACAATCTGCGCCACCCCCACGGCGGCGTCCATGCCGCCCGCGATTGCCTGCTCGGTTGTGACACCGTGCACTGCGGTGGCGCGTTCAGGAATCTCCACGCCCGGGTTCAAGAACCAGTCGTGCCGCTCCGTCACGCTGCCATCGCTCGAGAGCACCGCAATGGTTGCCGTCACAATTCTGGCCGTCGCCGTGTCAATGCCGGTGGTTTCAGTATCAAAGACCGCGATGCTCTCGCACCACAGTGGAAG
>CAYTSH010000239.1:0-2740 GCA_964440395.1 uncultured Microbacteriaceae bacterium | reverse complement strand
GCTCAGCCTGACGGTGACTCAGCTGGCTGGTTACCCGCTGGGCGCGCTCAGTGTCATTCCACAAGTCTGGCGCCTGTGCAGCCTGTTCAAGCTCCTGGATTTCGGCAACGAGTCGTTCGACCCCGATGACTGCGGTGATGTCGGCAAAGGTGGAACGGAGCGCGCTGATGTGCTGAGAAAGGTCAAAATCCAACATGATGCCTCTAGCCTACCTCCCCCACACCCGCGCAGTGCACGTATCGCCCGGAACGCCGCAGCGGCGGATCGGGGTGCGCCCAATCCGCCGCTGCATGGTGTTCCGGCTGCCGTTTCGGCACAAATGCCTTGGCCTATTCGCCGATGTAGCTCATCACATGCTTGATTCGGGTGTAGTCTTCGAAACCGTACATCGAAAGGTCTTTGCCGTACCCGGAATGCTTGTAGCCGCCGTGCGGCATCTCGGCTACCAGTGGAATGTGCGTGTTAATCCAGACGCAACCAAAGTCGAGGTGTTTCGCGAAGCGTTGCGCCCGACCGTGGTTGTTGGTCCACACGGAGGCGGCAAGTCCGTACTTAACATCGTTTGCCCAGGTCAACGCCTGCTGCTCGTCAGAGAACGACTGCACGGTAATGACCGGGCCGAAAATTTCGTTCTGCACCGCGTCGTCGTGCTGTTGCAGACCGGTCACCACAGTTGGTTCAAAGAAGTAGCCGACATCGCCCTGCCGTTTCCCACCGGTGACAACGCTCGCGTGGGCTGGCAGGGAGTCCACCACGCGCGTCACGCGAGCGAGCTGGTCGGCGTTGTTCAACGGCCCATAGAGGATGCCGTCCTCACCGGGGGCGCCGGTTCGCACGTTCTCCCGGATGTACGCAACCAGGGCATCCACAAATTGATCGTGCACAGACTCGTGAACGAGCACGCGGGTGGCGGCGGTGCAGTCCTGACCCGCGTTGAAGAAGCCTGCAATGGCGATGCCTTCAACGGCAGCCGACAGCGTGGCGTCGTCGAACACCACAACGGGAGCCTTGCCACCAAGTTCAAGGTGCAAGCGCTTCAGATCGGCTGAACCGGACGTGGCCACCTCGATGCCCGCGCGGACAGAGCCGGTGATGGAAACCATTTGTGGGGTGTGATGCGCGATCATGGCGGCGCCGGTCGTGCGGTCACCGAGCACAACGTTCAGCACGCCCGCGGGGAGGAACTCTGCGGCAACCTCAGCAAGCAGGAGTGTGCTCAGTGGTGTCGTGTCTGAGGGTTTGAGGACCGTGGTGTTGCCGGCCGCAATGGCGGGGGCAAACTTCCAGACAGCCATGTTGAGCGGGTAGTTCCACGGCGTAACCTGGGCAATGACGCCGATGGGTTCGCGGCGGATCACCGAGGTGTGATCGGTCATGTATTCGCCGGCGGAGCGGCCTTCAAGAATGCGAGCGGCACCGGCGAAGAAACGAATCTGGTCAATGGAGGCGTTGATCTCGTCTTCAATGAGTGAAGCGCGGGGTTTGCCGGTGTCGAGCGATTCGCGGTCTGCAAACTCCTCGGCACGGGCCTCCATGGCGTCTGCGATGCGGAACAACGCCAACTGACGCTCAGCCGGGGTGGTCTGGCTCCACGATGTAAACGCTGCAGAGGCCGCCGCAAATGCTGCGTCAACATCAGCCTGGTTCGAGATGGGGCACTGTGCAATGACAGACTCGGTGGCAGGGTCGATGATCGCAAACTGCGCATCAGCCTGGGAAGGAACATACTCTCCGTTGATGAAGTTCTTTAAAATTGGCTCAGTCATGTGACCAATAGTAGACACTAATTTAACGCCCCGCTAGTTCACGGCGGCTGACACGCCGCTGCAACGGGTGATTTCGGTTGTTTTTCGAGCACATTTCTTCGGTATTCTTTGCGTTTTGCCCATTTTGGTGCGAGAATCGCAGCATGAGCCCCAACCAGAGACCCCCGATGCTCGATGACATCTCAAAAGCAATCATCGAACAGCTTCAGGTCGATGGCCGCCGCTCATATTCAGAAATAGGCAAAACCGTTGGCCTCAGCGAGGCAGCGGTGCGTCAGCGAGTACAGAAACTCACCGAGGCCGGGCGAATGCAAATCGTTGCGGTCACCGACCCCATGCAACTTGGCTTTCACCGCCAAGCCATGATAGGCATTCGAGTATCCGGCGACACACGCGTCGTCGCCGACCTGCTCGAACAAATACCATCGGTTGACTACCTGGTGCTCACCGCAGGCTCCTTCGACATCATCGTTGAAGTGGTCTGCGAAAGCGACGCACACCTCATCGAACTGCTCAACAGTCAGATACGCAGCCTCCCAGGCATCGCATCTACCGAGACGTTCGTCTTTCTCGAACTCAGAAAACAACTCTATAACTGGGGAACAAGATAACTCATGAACAGCACAGAATCACTCCAAAAACGCGCCAAAGATCATCTCTGGATGCACTTCTCGCGCCAGTCACAAGACCCGAACCACCACGTGCCAATCATCGTCAAGGGTGACGGACACCACATCTGGGACAACAACGGCAAGCGCTACTTCGACGGCCTCGCCGGACTGTTTGTGGTGAACGCGGGACACGGCCGCAAACGGCTCGCCCAGGTTGCGGCCACCCAGGCGGAAGAACTCGCATTCTTCCCACTCTGGTCGTATGCGCCCCCCACCGCAATCGAACTTGCCGACCGGCTCGCCGACTACGCGCCGGGAGACCTCAACAAGGTCTTCTACTCAACCGGCGGCGGCGAAGCCGTC
>CAYTSH010000238.1:0-2751 GCA_964440395.1 uncultured Microbacteriaceae bacterium | reverse complement strand
CCCCACCCTAGCACGGTGTTAGTGTGTAAAAAGCGTTCGCAAGGGTGCAACGTATTTACATATGTGAATAGGAGCAAAATCAGTGAAGATCCACGCAACACCAGCAAAAGCCGGCGCCACGCTTGCGGCGCTCGCGCTCGTCGCCAGCCTGGGGGCATGTTCCTCAGGCGACGATGCCAAGGAAAGCACGGCATCCACCAGTGGAAGCCAGACGCTTGAAGTCTGGACCCGCAGCGGCGACCCAGCAAAAATCACCTACGATCGCGTTTTCGAAGCGTTCACCGCGAAAACCGGCATCAAAGTTGACCACCAGGCGGTGGGCGAGTTCGACACGCAACTCGCCGCCCGGGCAGCCGAAAAGAACCTGCCCGACATCCTCATCAACGATGCGTCCTCGCTCGGCAACTACCAGGCGCAAGGGCTGCTGCTGCCCATCGACCGCGACAGCATCGAAGGGCAAGAAAACATCTCAGACGAAAGCTGGGAACAAAACATTGGCAGAGACGGCGAAACCTACGGGGTGCCGTGGTCCCGCCAGGCAAACATCACCATGATTCGCAAAGACTGGCGCGAAAAACTCGGCTTCGACGTGCCAAAAACGTGGGAAGACCTTGAAAAGCTCGCCAACGCCTTCGCCACCCAAGATCCCGACGGCAACGGCGTTGCAGACACCTACGGCATGGTCGTTCCGGGCACCGCAAAGAACGGCTACATTCTGCGCTGGGGCGTCTCCTACCTGTGGCAGGCCGGCGGTGAACTCCTCAAAGACACCGGTGACGGCACCTACAAGTCAGCGATCAACACCCCCGAAGCCGAAAAGGCGATGGAGTTCATCCGCACACAATTCTGCACCCCGGGCAATGTGGTGCCCGGCTCCATCAACCTGGCCACCGCAGATACCCCGTTCTTCCAGCAGGGCACCGCGGGCATCTACCTCACCGGCCCCTACAACATTAAAACGTTTGACGATGGTGTGGGAGCAGAGAACGTTGAAGTGATCGTCATGCCCGAAGGGCCAGACAATTCAAATACGTTCGCGGAAGGAGAAAACATTTACTTCGGCGCCAGCTCCAAAAAATCAGCCGAACAAAAAGCGCTCGCAGAGTTCATGATCACCGAAGAAGCGCAAATCATCGGCATGAACGCTGAGCCACCAGCCGGCCCACCGAGCGACGTGGTGGTTCGAATCCCGGTCAACACGAACGTAAATGTGAGCGAAGTTCGCGGTGATCCGCGCTGGAAGATCGTCGAAGAGGCATACGCAGAGAACGCGAAAACCTTCCCCTGGAATATCGATTTCTTGCCCTTCCGGCAGATCGCAGCCGATGGCATGAACGCCATTATGGCCGACTGTAACAGCGACATCAAAGCGAACCTCAAAAAGATTGATGAGGGTTTCAACGCTGAACTCCAAGCTCAGGATCTGCTGAAGTGACCAGCGCTCTCTCCGCTGGGGGTGGCATGAAACGCCGCCCCCAGCCCCTGTCCCGACGTGTTTTGCCCTGGCTTTTCGTTGCACCGGCGCTCCTCTTTGCCTTGGTTTTCAAATTCATTCCAATGTTTGAAGGGTTTCGGCTGAGTCTCTTCAAAGTGCAACCGTTTCTTGGCAATGAGTTCATTGGAATCGATAACTATAAAGCTGTGCTCACAGATCAACGGTTCATTGATGCTCTAGGTCACACCGTTGTTTTGGGGATTGGTCAGGCACTTGGTGCCTTGGTGGTGGGGTTTGTTCTCGCATTGCTGCTTGAAGGGCAAGCGAGGAGTCTGTGGTTCATCCGTACCGCGGTGTTCCTGCCCGTTGTTACCGCCGTGGCAGTGATTGGTGAGGTCTGGCGACTGCTCTACTTCCCAACGGACGATGGGTTTTTCAACAACATTCTTGGCATGTTCGGCATTGAAGCGCAGGGTTTTTTGAGTGATGCGAATACTGCGCTCTGGTATGTCATGTTGGTGGGCATCTGGGCCGGCGCACCATACAACATGGTCATCATCTTGGCTGGGTTGGCCGGAATCGACCGGGGGCTTTACGAATCGGCTGCCGTGGATGGGGTCGGTTTTTGGCAGCGGTTGCGCTACATCGTGCTCCCTGGTCTGCGCCCCGCAATCGCGGTCGTGCTGACTCTCGCAGCTATTCGAAGTCTCCGCATTTTTACGGAAGTATATGTGCTGACCGGCGGCGGCCCAGGAGGCTCCACAGAGGTGTGGATGACCCGGGTCTTCTCACTCGGAATCATGAGCAACAAAGTCGGGCTGGCTTCCGCCGCATCAGTGCTCCTCCTGCTCGTTACCCTTGCACTGACCCTTTCGGTTCGTTTCGTCACCACACGTAAGGAGTCATGATGACCACCATCAACGCTGAGAAAATGGTTCGCCCTGCATCGAGTGCGAGATCGACTACGAGTCAATTTGATAGCGCACTGGGTTGGAAACCAGGAGTTCGAGTCAGTAACGTGGTCCGATCCATACTGCTACTACTCGTGCTGCTCATTTTCGCAGTACCGTTTGTCACTATTCTCTCGGGTGCTTTTGACGCCCAACCGAACTCGACGAGCGTGAGTCTCTTCCCGCGTGAACCTTCGCTGAAACCATTTGAGATCGCAGCGAATCTGGGGCTGTTCAAGTATTTACTGAATTCGCTGATCATCGTTGGCGGCGGTTTACTTATGCAAATTTCGCTTTCCGTTCTGACTGCATACGGTCTTTCCAGGTTCCATTTTCGCGGCAAAAAAATGGTGTTCATGCTATTTC
>CAYTSH010000237.1:0-2779 GCA_964440395.1 uncultured Microbacteriaceae bacterium | reverse complement strand
GACCACCCCCCGCGCGCGTGATGCCGGGGCGGTGGGGGTGCGTTGCGGCGTCGTCCGGCTGGATGGTCCCTGCGGCGATGAGGTGTTGCACCACCGAGTGGTCGGTGGTGATCTGGGTGAGCGTTCCTTCAAAGTATTGATACACCCGGGAATCGCCGATGTTGAAACATTCCCACACCAGGTTGTCACCGTGATTGGCGAGCGCCACCCCGGTGACGGTTGTGCCCGTTCCCAGGTCGCTTTCGCCCGCGTTGAGGTCGATGTCTTCAACGGCTTGGAGCAGGGCGGCGGTGATGTCTTCCTGCGTAGCGAGGGTGCCGGGCGTTGCCCCAATGTAGCCGAGTTGCCGCACGACTGCGGTTGAGGCGATGTCTCCAGCAGCATGCCCGCCCATCCCGTCCGCAACGGCGAAAATTGGCGGCACGGTGACGTAGCTGTCCTCGTTGACAGCGCGCCGATGCCCCACGTCAGTGAGTGCGCTCCAGGAGAGGCGCACCCCGGCTGGGCTGAGCTGAGCGATGTTCACGTTGTAATCTTGGTGGGGGGTTCCGACCTGGGTCAAAGGGTCCCCTTTCGTTGCGTTATGCCTCGGATCGCGCCGCGATCAGCGAGGGCTTTGCTGCGTTCGATTGGGTGGATGCCGTGCTCACTCAGGTGAACCGGCCGGCGGTTCCTGCGGCGCGGGTTGCTGCGGCGGCACGGGTTGCTGCGACGGGGCAACCTGCCCGAATTGCGGAGCTGGCTGCGCGGGTTGCGCAGACTGCGGGGCAACCTGCCCGAATTGCGGGGCTGGCGGCGCGGGCTGCGCCCAACCTGCGGGTGCTGCGGGTGCTGCGGGTGCTGCGGGTGCGGGCGCTACAGGTGCGGGGGTTGCAGGCCCCCACACGCCCGGTGGGGTGTGGACCCGATCCGCTGCTGCCAGCCACGTGCCGGAACGAAGAAATGTTTGCGACCAGCGCGCCGGCCCGGCCGCATCGCCCAGGTACGGGTGGGTGCGATCGTAGGCGACCACAAACATCCACACCAGGGGGAGAACTATCCCGAGCACAATCATCCAGGGTGAGCGCTGCCCGAACAGCTGGTTGATCCGAATGACCGCCATGATCTGCAGCGCTGCGAGCGCAAGAATCGGTAACGAGTTCAGGAACGGAATTCCTGAGAGCACAATCGCGCTGACGTAGGTTACGAGGAATGTCAGCGGCGAAATGTCCGCCACTTTCATGAGCACCATGGTGTTGTAGATGGGGATCCAGGCCGCCCAGGGTTGCGCTGAACCCATGCGAGTGAACAGCGCCGAAAGCGCAAATCCCGTCAGCACGTACGCAACGAGAGCAAACACGCCCGCAAAGAAAAGTGCTGCAAACACGAAACTAAACAAAGTCTCACTGTCATAGACCATGTTGTGGCCCCTCTCAAACTTGTGGGAAGCCTGTCTGCGCTGGGTTTCGCGCACAGACAGCCTGGGTTGGCAGAACTTCAGAGCCGAAGTCCCGCCCAGGGTGCTCTAAGCCTAGCGCCAGGGTTGGCGGCGCACCAATTCAGTGACGACCTCGGCACGACACGACCCGGCACGACACGACCCCGGCACTACAAGACCCGGCACGACACGACACGAGCGCTGCCGGCACGCTCAGTCTTGCCGGAACAGTTGCGCCGAGTGCTCACCGGTTCGGCGGACCGCGTACCCCAGCTCGCTGAGTGCGGCGAGCAACTGCTCGGGGTCCGTGGCGAGCAGCCGCCGGTTGGCCAGTTCCCGCACCAGGTGCCCCTTGGCTTGCTTGTTGAAATGGCTCAGTGGGCGCAGCGTTCCGTCGGAACCACGGCTGAGGAACTCCAGAACGATGTGCGGGGTGGATGCTGGGAGCGGTCCCAGCGCGCGGTACGCCTTGGAACGCAGGTCGAGCAGCAGCTCCGAATCATTCGGTTCTGCCGGCGTGAGCGGGTGCGGTGTCTGCGCCCACCAGGATGCGAGGGTTTTGCCGGGACCAAACACCTGACTGTTGTGCGACAGCCGGTAGGCGGGGATGTGATCACCGGCCAGGATTGCGCCGAAGAGCGCCGACTGTATGACGACGTGCCGGTGCAGATACGCTGTCTCCGCAGTATCCAGACTCGATAGCCCGATCGCGTCAAACAGCACCCCCGTGTAGCGGGCGATTGCGGGCATGGTTGCGCTGCGCCGCAGCTGCCGGTTACGTTCAATCTCAGCGTGCTGCGTCGCGCCGAGGCGCAACGCGCGCCGGCACTCGTCTGGTTTGGCGGCGAGGGTGACAACGGCATCCACCAATTGGGAGCGTTGGCGCAACAGTGCACTGCGCGCCGAACCGGTTAACGAAAAAGCGGCGAGCCCCGCCAAGTTGAGGGGACCCGCCGCTCCCCCGCTCACCTTCGTTTCTGAGGGTGGGAGGAGAATTTTCATCGCGAATGGATGCTGTTCCTAGCTGATCACGGATGCGCGGCCGGCGACGACCTGCACCACGTTCGAGTCGACGGAGAGGAACCCGGAATCGGCCGAAACGCGCAGCGTTTCACCAGCAACCGTTGTGACTTTCACTTCGCCATCGGCAAGAATGGCCAGCACCGGTTCGTGATCGGCAAGAATACCAATCTGTCCCTCGGTTGTGCGAGCCACAACCTGGGTCGCTTCGCCGGACCACACGCGCTCGTCAGCTGACACAACGCTGACCGTTAAAGGTGCAGCCATGATTAGCCGTTCTCTTTCTGGATTTGCGCCCAGCGCTCTTCAACATCGCTAATGCCACCGACGTTGAAGAAGGCC
>CAYTSH010000236.1:0-2781 GCA_964440395.1 uncultured Microbacteriaceae bacterium | reverse complement strand
TCCTCGACCTGCGCCGGCCAGAACAGAACCTCATCTTCCGCATTCAAACCACCTTTGAGCACGCGCTGCGATGCTACTGGATTGAACGCAACTTCATCGAGATTCACACACCCAAACTCATGGCCAGCCCCAGTGAATCTCGCGCCGAACTCTTCGAACTTGACTACTTCGAAACCAAGGCATACCTGGCGCAGAGCCCGCAGTTCTTCAAGCAAATGGCTCAGTCGGCCGGGTTTGGCGCCATCTTTGAAATTGCACCCGCGTTCCGAGCCGATCCCTCATTTACGTCGCGTCACGCGACCGAGTTCACCTCCATCGACGCCGAGATGAGCTGGATTGACAGCCATGAGGATGTCATGCGCATGCACGAAGAACTCATGGTTGCCGGTATCACCGCGGTGAAAGAACGCCACGGCGACGCGATCCTCGAAACCTTCGGCATCGAACTGCAGGTGCCAACCCTGCCATTCCCCCGGATTCCACTCGCTGAGGCAAAAGCGATCGTCAAGGCGCGCGGCTACGAAATCCCCCGCGCCGATGCCGACATGGACCCGGAAGGCGAACGTCAGATCGCGGCTCATGTGAAAGAAACCTACGGGCACGATTTTGTGTTCCTCACCGATTACGACTCCAGCATTCGGCCGTTCTACCACATGCGCCACGCCGACAATGCGGCACTCACCAACAGCTACGATCTCATCTACAACGGCGTTGAAATCGCCACAGGCGCGCAGCGAGAACACCGTGTTGAGGTGCTCACCGCCCAGGCAGCCGAAAAAGGGATGGATCCCGCTGAGCTCGATTTCTACCTGGATTTCTTCCGGTACGGAGCCCCCACCCACGGTGGGTTTGGCATGGGACTGGCTCGCGTGCTCATGCTCATGCTGCAGCAGCAGTCAATCCGCGAAGTTACCTACCTGTTCCGCAGCCCAACCCGGCTCTTCCCGTAACCCCGGCTCGGCGCTGACCCGCACGCTCGCCCAAAGCTGAGCATACGCCGAAAGCAAGCCGACAATGGGCTGAGTTTCGCCCTGCTGACTTCTCGCCGCTCGTACGATTGAACAGAAGCTAGCTTGGCCGGTGCAACACTCGCACCCACCAAGCTAGCTCTGTGAGAGCTACGAAAAGGAGCGAACGAAGGCATGAGAACCGTGCACAACGGAACCACCAGCGGCGAAACCCTGCGCACAGCGGGCAAAAACCGCAACCACCCGGCACCCCGTCGACTGGCAGCGATCCTGACCACGGTGACCGCGGGCGCCCTCATCGCATCGAGCACCCTGACCGCCGTGCCGGCTCAGGCCGCGGTGATCGCGCTCAACACGCCACCGACCGTCTACACAGACCTGCTCGTGCCCGGTTCCTGGACAATCCAGTTCGGTCAACGCGCTGGGGCTCACGTCGAGTTCGTCGCGCCAGCAGGCAGCGAAATTCAACGCCCCGCGACCTCATATCCCTGCTTTATTGACGAAGCGATGATCGAACCCGCGGTGCCAGGCACCTGGTACCCCGGACCGATTCGCTGCGGAAACCTCACCTCCACAACCAACCCGTTCGGCAACTACACCGTTCCGGTTCGCGTGCTCAACGGCACCCAGGGAACCCAGCTCAGCGGCGAAGCAAAACTCATCCAAAATGATGGCTCGGTGCTCGCCAGCACACCCCTGCCCCTCACCATTGAGCGAAAAGTCTCAGCAAGCAACTCCAATTTCGCACTGGCGGATCATCATGTCACCGCCGGCAGCAGCATAGCCGGGAACGTCCAGCTCCGCTACGCTGTACCGAACGAAAACCCCGTGCCAACCGAAGTCACGTTCGTCACCGACCCTGCGCTCAAGATCGTTACCAGCGGACCCTACATCAGCAACGCAACCGGCGCAGTAGCCGTTGCTGTCACCTCCACAACCGCGGGCGACCACACCATCTCTGCCTATGTGCACGGAGATCTCATCTCCACACAAACGCTGACCGTTACAGCCGGCGAGCCGGCTATCGGCGCAGGCAAATCCAGCGCGACCGTGCTCACCCAACTTCCCGTGATCGCAGACGGCAACGGCCGCATCTCGATCAGCGTTGACGTCCGCGACGAATACGGAAACCCGGTACCCGGGGCGGCCGTGTTCTACGAAATCGTCGGCGAAAACATCTCCTTCGCACTGGGCAGCGCCACCACCAACGCCGATCAGGACGGTCACTCCCAAGCAGAATTCATCTCAAACGGCCTCGCAACCGGCACCGTTCGGGTTGCCGTCGGATCGCCAGATCGTTACATCGGCGACCCCATCCCGCTCACCTTCGTTGCCGGGGCAGCCAGCACGGGACAACTCACCGCCAGTGCAGAACCCGTCACCGCGAACGGAACCGACGCCGCACAGCTCGCGGTGCAAGTCCGGGACGCATTCCAAAACCCCGTCGCCGGGGCAACCGTGCACATCGAAAGTGATGCACTGCCCCAAGGCACAACCGTGCAGCAAACCCAGCTGGTAACCGACGCAACCGGCTCCGCCCACACAACGGTCACCTCACTCACCGCAGGCACATTCACGTTCCGCGCGCGCGTCGGCGAAACCGCCATCGGAAGCCCCGCCACGGCAACATTCATCGCCGGGCCGCCCTACCTCGGCCCGGGAAGCCCCGCACCCGTCACGCCAATCAGCGAACCGGCAACAGCAGACGGTGCCAGCACCTCGCAGGTCACCGTGAAACTCGTCGACGCCAACGGCAACCCGGTGACCGGTGGAGCGCAAAACCTCAGCGCAACCACCACCCCGGCAGCGTGCG
>CAYTSH010000235.1:0-2813 GCA_964440395.1 uncultured Microbacteriaceae bacterium | reverse complement strand
ATCTCTCTTCGTCGCGAAAATGCGGAGAGGCGAATTGTGGTGGAAATCAGCAGCTATGCAGCAACCAACATCAATGCCGCGATACTCAAAGCGGTATAACTTGCAACGTTCAGCAGTGCGAAAATCTTGTCCAGCAGACTGCGCTGATCGGTCACGCTCTGCACACCAGAAACGCCGCTAAACGATTCAGCAATCACCTCCGCCTGTGTGGGATCCTTCAGCTTCACCCAAAACGTCTGATTCAGTTGATCTGGCGTGGCATAGTCAGCGACCGGATTACCCTGAAACTGATCCATAAAATTCTTGTATGCCTGCTCATGATCCTCAAAAAAATACTCCTCGACATATGGCTCAAGCGCCGCCGATTTGAGCTGGTTTTCAACGACCGCGATTTGCTCGGCCGAGGCATCCGTCCCATCGCAGGTTTCAGACTGGTCAAACTGGGTGCACAGATAAATCGACACCTGCGCGCGGTCGTACCAAAACGTCTTCATCTGCACTATCTGCAGTTGCAAAACCGCAGCTGTGCCCACAAACGTGAGGGAAACAAACGTGACAAGCACCACGGAGATAACCATCGAAAGATTCCGCCGCAGCCCCTGGGCTACCTCACTCAGAATAAGAAAATACCGCATCACACCGGTCCTACGTGTTGTTGGTCTTCGTCTGCCTGCTCGTCACGGAGTCGACGGGATAATTCTGCGGTGCTGGTGAGGACGCTCAGCTCAATGTCCTCCTCCGGCAAGATTGGGTGCACCATCGGCGCATCCGGTTGCGGCGGCGCGGTGTGCAGTGCCGGGTTGGCGGCGGTGTGCGACACTGGCACGCCAAACGCGGGCGGGGCCGGTGCAACCGGCGGGGGCTGAATCGGGGCCGGTGCTACCGGCGGTGCCTGAACCGGGGCCGGTGCAGCGGGCGGGGCCGGCGACACTTGCAGCGGGGCCGGTGCAGCGGGCGGGGCCGGCGACACCTGCAGCGGTGCCGGTGCAGCCGGCGGAGCCGGCGACGCCTGCTGCGGTGCGGGTGCGGTGGGCGACACCTGCAGCGGTGCGGGTGCGGTGGGCGACGCGGCCGGGTTCGGACCTGTTGGGCTGCCGACAATACGGATCGCCGCGGTCACACCGTAACCGCCCTCTCGCTCATCGCGGACAATACGGCCTTCCGAAAGCTCCACCACGCGCTGCTGCAATTCGTCAACAAAACCCGCCTCGTGCGTTGCCATCACCACGGTGGTGCCGCCCGCATTAATGCGCTGAAGCAGTTGCATAATACCCATGCTCGTGTTCGGATCAAGGTTGCCGGTTGGCTCATCGGCGAGGAGGATGGCGGGTTTGTTCACGATTGCCCTGGCGATCGCCACCCGCTGCTGCTCACCACCGGAAAGTTCTGTCGGCATGCGTTTCGCTTTATTGCTCAGCCCCACCAACTCCAGAGTATCGGTGACAGCTTCCTGGATGAATCCGCGAGACTTTCCGATCACCTGCAAACTAAACGCAATATTGTCGTACACGGTTTTGTTGCCGAGCAGTCGAAAATCCTGAAACACCACCCCAAGATTTCGGCGAAAGTACGGGACTTTGCGGTTGGAAATAGCAGCCAAGTCTAAACCAAGCACGTGAATGGAGCCCGCGCTCACCTGCTCCTGCCTGAGCATGAGTTGCAAACACGTTGATTTTCCGGAGCCGGAAGCTCCCACCAAAAACACAAACTCCCCGCGCTGCACACGCAAGTTAATCTCGGAAAGCGCTGGTTTTGGCGTCCCAGGATATTTCTTCGTTACGTTATCAAACCAAATCATGACACCTACAACCTACCTATCTCTCGCCGCGTTTCACCGTCGCCGCGCTGGCACCAACACATTTTGCCAGTGCAGAATCGCTACACCCCAGCCGCTGTCATGGATCTCCAGCGAATACCCTCAGAGATGAACGTGTCCAGATCACCATCAAACACGGCCTGCGGATTATTCACCTCGTGGTTGGTGCGCAAATCCTTCACCATCTGATACGGCGCCAGTACGTAGCTGCGCATCTGGTCGCCCCAACTGGCGGTAATTGTACCAGCCAACTCTTTTTTCTTCGCGTTCTCCGCTTCCCGCTGCAGCAGCAACAACCGTGACTGCAGCACCCGCAGCGCGGCGGCACGGTTTTGCAGCTGACTTTTCTCGTTCTGACAGCTCACCACAATGCCGGTGGGGAGGTGCGTGATTCGCACCGCAGAATCCGTGGTGTTCACGGATTGGCCGCCTGGGCCGGACGAGCGAAACACGTCAACGCGCATGTCGTTTTCTGGAATATCGATTGAGTCCGCCTGCTCAATCAGGGGCACCACTTCCACCGCGGCAAAACTGGTCTGACGTTTGCCTGCAGAGTTGAACGGGCTCATCCGCACCAACCGGTGCGTGCCGGCCTCCACCGAGAGCGTGCCAAACGCATATGGAGCGTTCACCTCAAACGTGGCCGATTTAATTCCGGCCTCCTCGGCGTAACTGGTGTCAAGCACTCGCACGTTGTAGTGATGCTGCTCCGCCCAGCGCAGATACATGCGCAGCAGCATTTCAGCGAAATCGGCGGCATCCACCCCACCCGCGCCGGCGCGGATAGTCACCACCGCAGGGCTCGCATCGTATTCGCCGTTGAGCAGCGTTTGCACTTCCAATTCCCCCAGCACGGTGGTGATCGCGGCGAGTTCTTCCCGCGCGTCGGCAGCCGCGGCTTCGTCGCCCTCCGCATTCGCCAACTCTACGAGCACCTCAAGGTCGTCGAGTCGATCACGGATGCTGTTCACCCGTTTCAGCTCAGCCTGACGGTGAC
>CAYTSH010000234.1:0-2816 GCA_964440395.1 uncultured Microbacteriaceae bacterium | reverse complement strand
CGCGCGCGGCCAGGGTGGTGCCCCGCACGTCCAGACCAACCGCGATTTTGTCGCCGAACTGCGCAATGACGTCGCGGGTCCACTCCGGGTGCTCCAGCGCCGCCGTTCCCAGATTCACGCGGGTTGGGCCGAGCGCGAGCGCCGCCTCCAAGCTGGCATCGTCACGGATGCCGCCCGAAAGTTCAATCTGCACGTCGCCCGATGCTTCCAGGACGGTGCGCAAAATGTCGGCGTTGCTTCCGCGGCCAAACGCGGCGTCAAGATCGACCAGGTGAATCCACTGCGCGCCCTGGCGAATCCAGTCCAGCGCCGCATCGAGTGGCGCGCCATAGTTGGTTTCGGTGCCGGCCTCGCCCTGCGTGAGTCGCACCGCCTTCCCATCGGCAACATCAACGGCGGGCAACAGTTCAAGCGCGCGGGCTTCAGACACGAAAATCACCAATTCTTTCACAACGTGGGTGGTGCCGGTCGTGGCACCGCCCACCAGTTTAGCGTCAGCTGGATCGGGCGGGCAGCGTCTGCAACCAGTTCTGCAATAGCCGGATGCCGGCCTCACCCGATTTCTCCGGGTGAAACTGGGTTGCCGCGAGGGGGCCGTTCTCCACCGCGGCAATGAACCGTTCCCCGTGTTCCGCCCAGGTGACGTGCGGGGTGCGGATCGCCGGGTGCGGGTCAAGCTCCCACGTTTTCGCCGCGAAAGAGTGCACAAAATAGAAGCGCTCGTCGCGAATCCCGGCAAATAGCGCCGACTCCTCCGGTGCGGCCACCGTGTTCCACCCCATGTGCGGCACCACCGCGGCGTTCAGCTCAGTAACCTCACCGGGCCACTGTGCGAGACCCGCCGTGGTTTCGCCGTGCTCCGTGCCCCGCTCAAACATCACCTGCAGCCCCACGCATATTCCCAGCACCGGCAACCCGCCGGCCAGGCGACGCTCAATCATCTCGCCGCCACGCACCGCCTGCAACTGTTCGGCAACCGCCCGATACGCACCAACCCCGGGCACAAGCAGCCCGTCAGCTGCCATGACCGCGGCACGATCAGCGGTCAGTTGCACGTCAGCACCGGCGCGCACCAGGGCGTTCACAACCGAATGCACATTGCCAGAACCATAATCGAGCACAACTACCCGACGCTGCCCACCCAAACTCACAAGGCACCCTTCGTCGAAGGCACACCCGAAACGGCCGGGTCGAGCGTTTTCGCCTGCCGGAAAGCGCGCGCAAACGCCTTAAACTCAGCCTCCGCGATGTGGTGCGGATCGCGCCCCGCAACCAGGCGCACGTGCGCCGTCAGGCGCGCATTCAGGGTGAACGCCTCAAAAAAATGCCGCACCATGGAGCCGGTGAAATGCCCACCGATCAGGTGATACACAAACGCCTCCGGTTCGCCGCTGTGCACCAGGAATGGGCGACCAGAAATATCGACCACGGCCTGGGCGAGCGACTCGTCCAACGGCACCATGGCATCCCCATATCGAGCGATCCCAGACTTCTCACCGAGCGCCGCCAAAACAGCCTGCCCCAGTGCGATGCCCGTGTCCTCCACGGTGTGATGCACGTCAATGTGCGTGTCGCCACTCGCGCGCACCGTCAGGTCGGTCAGCGAATGCTTCGCAAACGCGGTCAACATGTGATCAAAAAACGGCACCGTGGTGTGCACGTCGGCAACCCCCGAGCCGTCAAGATTCACCAGCACATCAATGCTGGATTCACTCGTCTCACGAACAATCTGGGCAACCCGCGCAACAGTCATACCGCCATTCTAGCGCGGGAGCAACCGGCCGCAGCTACCGGGGCAACTCGGCCAAGGCATCCAAAAATTGACCCGTTTCCCACTCGGTCCCAGCCGTCACCCGCAACGAGCCAGGCAGGCCACTCTCACGAATCAGGATGCCGCGCTCACGCAACGCCAGAAACGTGGCGTGCGGGTCAGACACCCCGCCGAACAGCACAAAGTTCGCGTCCGACGGGGCCGGCGTGAACCCCAACTCGGTCAACCGGGCAACAATACGATCGCGCTGCGCACGAATATCGGCAACCATGCCCAACATCACCGCGCTGTGCCGCAACGCCGCAACCCCGGCCGCCTGCGTGAGTGCAGACAAGTGGTACGGCAAACGCACCAGGCGGAGCGCGTCAACCACCACCGGGTCCGCCAACAAATACCCCAGGCGCACACCGGCAAACGCAAACGCTTTACTCATGGTGCGCGAAACCAGCAAAAACGGCCGCCCGGCAAGCAGGCTCACGGCGGACTCGTTCGACGCAGAAAACTCCACATACGCCTCATCAACCACCAGCACGCCCCCAACCGCAACGCACGCATCGTAGAGCGCCGCAATGGTGGCAAGACCGGTCGGCGTGCCGGTGGGGTTGTTGGGCGCGCACACGATGGTGACGTGTGGCCGGTGCTGCTGGATGGACCGCACCGCGGCATCCACCCCAATCGAAAAATCTGCCTCACGCCCAACCGCCACAAACTCTGTGCCCGTGCCGCTCGCCAACAGCGGATACATCGAATAACTGGGGGTGAACGTCAACAGGCGGCGGCCGGGACCGCCGAACGCCTGCAACACCTGCTGCAACACCTCGTTGGAACCGTTTGCCGCCCACACGTGCTCTGGCGTGACCCCGCCGCCCACATACGCGGCGAGGTGCGTGCGCAGCTCACTGAACTCCCGATCCGGGTAGCGGTTCGCCCCCGCAACCGCCACGGCAAGTTCCCGCGCAATCTCCTCAGCAACCACCGCCGGAATGGGGTGGGTGTTCTCGTTGACGTTCAGCGAAACCGGCACCCGGTCTTGCGGGGCGCCGGA
>CAYTSH010000233.1:0-2864 GCA_964440395.1 uncultured Microbacteriaceae bacterium | reverse complement strand
GGCCGCCAACCTCGCGGATTGCGTCAGCCTTCGTGGTTGCACTGCCGCTGATCGAAACCTGCGCCGGGGTGAGAATCTTGTCGTTCATACTGTTCTTCTCTCTTGGCGCAGTTAGTCGCGCGCCGTTGCGATTTGGCTCGTGACGAGAGCCACAACCTCATCGTACTTCGGACTTGCCATAAAGTTATCAACCGAGACATGCGTTGCGCCGGGGGTGATCTGCCGTGCGCGCTCGGTCAAGTCCTGATGCGTGACAATGATCTCCGCCTCACCATCGACCAGGTTGGCGATGGCCTTATTCGTCACGGTCACATGATCATGCCCAGCCTGTTTCATTTTCTTCCGCAAAATCGTTGCACCCATGGCGCTCGATCCCATCCCCGCGTCGCAGGCGAAGATGATGGACTGAATGGGGCGAGCATCCACTTTGGACTCCGTCGAACCCAGCAGGTCACCAACGCGGCTCTCGCCGCCCTTGTTTGCGGCGTTTGCAGCCACCGCCGACGCAAGCAAATCCTCACCGGCAGCCGCAGCGGCCAGGTCGCGCGCCCGCGTGGCGCGCAAAATCACGCTCGCCACCACAAACGAAACGGTCGCGGAGAAAATCACCGACAGAATGACACCCACGTAGCTGTCCTTCGCCGTCATGCTCAGAACCGCGACGATACTGCCAGGCGCCGCGGGGCCAACAAGACCGGAACCGAAAATCATGTTCGTGGTGATGCCCGTTGCGCCGCCGGCAATCATGGCAACAATCAGCGCCGGCTTCATGAGCACGTACGGGAAATAAATCTCGTGAATACCACCCACAAACTGAATGAACGCCGCGCCGGGAGCGTTTGCGCGGGCAGCACCCACACCAAACACCGCGAACGCCAACAGCAACCCAAGACCCGGACCGGGGTTCGCCTCCAGCAAAAACAGGATCGACTTGCCCGTCTCATTCGCCTCCGCCAAACCAAGCGGGCTGAGCACACCGTGGTTAATCGCGTTGTTCAAGAACAACACCTTCGCGGGCTCAATGAGCAGGCTCGAAACCGGCAGCCAGCCGGTCTGCACCAGCCAGTCAACGCCCTGCCCGAGCACCTTCGTGAGTTGCGCAACCACCGGGGCGACACCGTAAAACGCGCCCAAAGCGCACAACATGCCAAAAATACCCGCGGTGAAATTGTTCACCAGCATCTCGAGGCCGGCACGAATCTTCCCCACCCACAGCCGTTCAAGCTGCTTAAACAGGTAAGCCGACAGCGGCCCCACAATCATGGCGCCCAGGAACATTGGGATCTCCGCACCAACGATCACACCCATCGTTGCGATGCTCGCAATCACCCCGCCGCGCAGGCCAAACACCATGCGACCGCCAGCGTTCGCGATGAGCAGCGGAAGCAGGTAGGTGATCATCGGCCCAATCAGGCCGGTGTGTTCGGTGCCGTCAGCGCTGGGGAAACCGCCAAGCTCAGGAACGGGCAGCCAACCTTTGTCCAAAAACAGCGAAGTAATAAAACCCCAGGCGATGAACGCGGGCAAGTTCGGCATGACCATTCCGCTCAGGAATGTGCCAAATTTTTGCACCCGAACCCGGGTGCCGCCCGAAGGCGCTGTTGTCGTCGTCGACGTCATGATGTCGCTTCTTTCTGTGATACAGCCGCACGAACGGCGGCTCTTACGGATTCTGCAGAATCAGCCCGGAGGGCGATCTGTGCGAGGGCTACAGCCTCGGCTTTCGTGTGGCAGGACAATTCGGCGCGCACATCAGCAATGGCCGACGCTGACATGGAAAGGCTCGTCGCACCGAGACCCACCAGCACCACGGCAAGCAGCGGATCAGCCGCAGCCTCGCCGCAAATACCCACTGGGGTGCTCTGCGCCTCCCCCGCCGCGCCAACCCCGCCAATCAGCCGCAGCACAGCCGGATGCCAAGGATCCTGCAGCGCAGCAACGCTGCCCAACATGCGATCCGCAGCCATCGTGTACTGCGTCAAATCATTCGTGCCAATCGAAAAGAAATCACTGTGCGCCGCCATCGTCTCAGCCATCAACGCCGCACTCGGCACCTCAATCATCACGCCGGCAGTCCTCAAACCCAGCTCGTGCGCCAGCGCGCAAAACGCTGCCGCCTCCGCAACCGTCGAAACCATCGGGGCCATCACCCAAAGCTCCGCATCGGTCGCCGCATCCGCCTCCGCAAGCGCGGTGAGCTGATCCCGCAGAATCCCCTCATTGGCGTTCAATGCGCGCAACCCGCGCAACCCCAGCGCAGGATTCTCCTCGGCAGCAGAACCAAGGAAGGCGAGCGGTTTGTCGGCGCCGGCATCCAGCA
Source organism: uncultured Microbacteriaceae bacterium (assembly GCA_964440395.1). Lineage (GTDB taxonomy): Bacteria > Actinomycetota > Actinomycetes > Actinomycetales > Microbacteriaceae > CAYTSH01. The sequence goes on along the minus strand of CAYTSH010000233.1, from coordinate 544 downwards.
ATCGAACCACAACCTTCTTGCCGGCAAACGCGGCTAACACCTCCGTGTAATGCGCAACCTGCTGCGCAACCGTCGGCGCCTCAAGCGAATCGAGAAACAAAAACTCGGTGCGGAACAACCCCACACCCTCGGCGCCCGCCGCGAGCGCCTTCTGCACCCCGCCGGCAGAACCAAGATTCGCAAGCAACGGCACCGGGGTGCCATCTGCCAGCGCACCCGGAGTTTGCGGGCGATTCGCCGCATCCCGGCGTTTTTGCTGTTCAACCAGCGCGCGCTGCTGCTCCGCATCGTCCGGTTGCACCACAACCTCACCACTCGCGGCGTCCACAATCAGCACCGTGCCGTCAGGCAAATCGGTCGCGCCAACCGCACCCACAACCGCCACAATGCCCTTCTCGCGCGCAAGAATGGCCGTGTGCGCGGTCGGGCCGCCCTCACTCGTCACCACGGCAAGCACCTTCTCCAGGTCAAGCAGTGCGGTGTCAGCCGGGGCAAGATCGCGAGCCACCCACCCCCCCGGGGTGTCCGACTCGGGCACCCCCGG
>CAYTSH010000232.1:0-2875 GCA_964440395.1 uncultured Microbacteriaceae bacterium | reverse complement strand
CGCCGTTGCGCTGGTGAGTATCGTCTGTGCCCAGTCAGCCGCGTTGGAAGATTTGCGTGCCCCGCGAGCGCTGACTGACGCGTTGGCGGCGCGCAGCGATCCCGACCAGTCTGCTGCGAAAACAGGCGCACTGCTCACCGTTCGGGTGCGGGCGCGAGTCACGGGGGAGATTCGGGTGCGCGTCACACCGTTCGGTGAACGACGTCAGGTTCCCGTGCAGTTGCAGCTGATTCAGCTCCAAACAGCGGAACCAGGACTGATCCGCGTGCGTGCCGCTGCAACACTTAGGGGAACCGCTGCGCAGCTCGCCGGGCTCATACCGGGGGTGGTGTTCGAGGGGGTCGCGCACCTGAGTGGGAGCGCGCCCGGATCTGCGCGTTACGTGATCGAACTCGCCGGCGGTGAGCCAGAAATCACCCCGGCACCGGGATTGTTTCGGGTCATTCACAACGTGAGGTCCGGCTTTCGGCTTGCGGCGCAGCAGCAACCAGGAGACGGGGCCGCGCTCCTCCCTGGTCTCGCGCTCGGCGACACGAGTCTCGTCTCGGAGCGACTCGATACCGCCATGAAACAGAGTTCGCTGAGCCACCTCACGGCTGTTTCCGGCGCTAACTGTGCAATTATTAGCGGGCTGCTCCTTGCTTTGGGCGCGGCGCTCGGATTTAGCAGGTGGTTGCGGGTGCTCATCGCGGCGGGTGGGCTGCTGCTGTTTGTCGTGCTGGTGACCCCGGGAGCGAGCGTGCTGCGCGCCGCAGTGATGGCATCGGTGCTCCTCCTGGGGCAGCTTAGTGGTCGACCCGGTAGGGGGCTCGCCGCGCTCAGCGTTGCGGTCATCGTGCTGGTGTGCATCCGCCCGCCAATCGCAACCGAAGACGGTTTCGTGCTCTCCGTCGTGGCAACGGGGGCGCTACTCATCGCTGCACCAACACTCACCAGACGGCTCGCCGCATTCATGCCGCGCTGGTGCGCAAGCCTGCTCGCAATCCCCCTAGCGGCGCAGCTTGCCTGCCAACCGGTCCTCGTACTGCTCACGCCAACCATCCCGATTGGCGGTGTGCTCGCAAACGTGCTCACCGCGCCGGCCGCGCCGCTCGGCACCGTCGGTGGGCTGCTCTCGTGCCTCCTCCTCCCCGCCTTCCCGGGGATCGCATCGATGCTGCTCTGGCTTTCCTGGTGGCCATCCGCCTGGATTGCGGCGGTCGCCACCACAATATCCGCCTGGCCGGGAAACGAACTCAACTGGTTTCCCGGCTGGTTTGGGTGTGTGCTGCTGTGCGGGTTCCTTTCGCTGCTTGCGTGGCAGGGTCGGGTGGCGCAAACGGCACGCACCCACGGCATCCACCCCATGGAGGCCGTGCCGCTCACACTCCTCGTGCCCGCCGACTCGCCGCGACTGCTGCGGGTGCTGCGAGCCCTGTCCGGCAAGCACACGCGCTGGCTCACCTCGCCCATCGCGCTGGCCAGCACACTTGCGCTGCTGGCAGGCACAAGCTTGGCGGTCAACAACGCGCAACAGTGGCAGAGCCTGCTCACCAAACCGAGCGACTGGGAAGTTTTCATGTGCGATATTGGCCAGGGCGACGCTGTCCTGTTGCGATCCGCAGGCCAGGTGATGCTCGTGGACACCGGGCGAAACCCCGACACGCTCGACGCGTGCCTGCGGCAAGCCCGGGTGACGCGCATCGATCTGCTGGTGCTCAGCCACTACGACGCCGACCATGTGGGTGGCGTCTCCGCCGTGGCGCAACGAACCGACACCGCACTGATCGGGCCCGCGCTCGCGCCACGAGACACCAAAACCCTGCAAACACTCCGCCAGGCCGGGGTGCGGGTGCAGCAGCCGACAAGCGGCGCAACCGGAGAGCTCGGCAACGCGCGCTGGGAGGTGCTCTGGCCTGTCGCGTTTCGCAGCCCCGGGGTTCCCGCCCTCGGCGCGCCCGACGGCAATGCACAAAGCCTCACGCTCGCAGTCGATCTTGGCGGATATTTGCTCGTATTTCTTGGCGACCTGGGCGAGCGCAGCCAACAGCTGATCGTGACTCGGGTGTTGCGCGATCAATCACCGGTGGATGCCGTGGCCGGCCCCGAACCGCACGTCACCAACCCGGCACCCGCCCCGGGGACCGCAACAGGGCAAGTCACAGGGCAAGTCACAGGGCAAGTCACAGGGCAGGTGAACGCGCTCGCGCCGGGCGAATCGCTGCTGCGCACCGCGCTGGCTGAGCGTGTGCCGATCGTGGTGAAGGTTTCGCATCACGGCTCGCGCGACCAGTCTGCAGAACTCTATCGAGTGCTGCACCCGCAGTTGGCGCTGATCTCAGTTGGGGCGGAGAACGGGTACGGGCACCCAACCGCCGATACTCTCGAGCTGCTCGGCAGGCTCGGTACGCGCGTGCTGCGAACCGATGAATCGGGCGCCGTTGCCCTGCGACGCGGTGCGCCGGCCGCACCGCGGGCCGCGATCCCCTCTGGCGAGCCGGCTGGTGAGCAGGCGCGGGATCCCACATCTGCAGACCTCACCAATGGGGACCTGCGTTGGCGCATCTGGCTGGAATGCCCCAAGGGTTGTCGTGTGCGACGTGGCCGGCGAACCCAGCGCTGAGACGATAGGCTTGAGTGGTGGCAGTCGCAAAACGAACAGCAAAACGCGCGCCCAGGGCGGTTTCCAACATTCCAACGCTCAGCTGGCACGAGGTTCGCCCTGCCCCGATTGTGCTCGTGACGGGTGCCGAACCGTTCCTTGCGGATCGAACGTGCAGGTTGCTGCGTGACATTCTCCTCGCCGAAGACGACAGCACCGAAGTGCATGATCGGAGCGCAGACACCTACGAGGCGGGCGAAATTTTTACGCTGGCAAGCCCATCGCTCTTTGCCG
>CAYTSH010000231.1:0-2891 GCA_964440395.1 uncultured Microbacteriaceae bacterium | reverse complement strand
GACGCTGCCGGCACCCCCATTCCCGGCACCACGGTGGTGGCCGCAGACGGCAGTTTCACGTTCACCCCAACCACCCGGTTGAGCGAGGCGCAGCAGGTGTTTGTGCAGCAGCGCGACTCGGCGGGCGTGCTGAGTGCCCGCACCCCGGTCGTGGTGGTGACTAGCGCACCGCTTCCGCCCGTGCAGCCCTCGGACGGCACCACGGTGACCGGTGGGCCGCTGGCGCCCGGGGTGACGATTCAATTGGTGGATGCCGCCGGGAACGTCATTCCCGCAACCCTCAGCATCGACGCCAACGGACTCTTCGTGTTCACCCCCGACACGCCACTGGTGCAAGGCCAAAGCGTGTATGTGCTTGTGGTGGACGACGTGGGCAACGTTGGCCGGGTTGCGGTTGACCTGAGCGGTGCCCCGCTGCCGCCCGCGCCACCAACCCCGGGCCCAACGCCGACTCCCGCCCCCACCCAGTCGCCGACGTCGGGGCCTGGCCTTGCCGGGCAGCACGGGCGCGGCGGCGTTGCGGCCACCGGCGCGGCGCAGCGCGAACGTGTTGGGCTGATTGTGCTGGGTTTGTTTGCGCTGGGCTTGGGTGGCGCCGGCGTGCTGCGTGGGCGGAGTCGGGCCGGGGCTGGGCAGAGTCGAGCAGGGTAGGGCAGGGTAGAGCAGGGTAGGGCAGGGTAGAGCAGGGTAGGGCAGGGCGTTGATCCGGGTGCGGTGACGCCGGGCCGGGTCTGACGGGCCGGGTCTGACGGTGCGCAGCGCACCCCGCCAAATCTGTTATAGTCATTCTGACCATAACCCGGCGGCCGCTGCCGCCACAACCCAAAGGGGGTGCCCGTGCGCTACACCCAGCTCAGTGTCAGCGAACGCCGCACCCTCCCGCCGGCGGTCGCCGTCTCCACCGTTGCCTGCGCAATCGCCCCGCCCGCATGGGCCGCACTCGGCGACCACGCCGTGCTGCCAGCCAGCTCCCCAACACTGTGGATGCCGTTGGTGCGTCGCACCCGAGAACCGTTCCTTGGCCTGTGGGCACTTCCCGGCGGCCCCACGCAATGGGACGAAACCCTCTCCGACACGGCCAGCCGCACCCTGTTTGACGCGGTGCAGGCGCACCCCGGCTACCTGGAGCAACTCTACTCATTCGGGGGCGTGGAACGCTCCGCGCAGGCTCAACGGCTCGTCACCATCGCCTACTGGGCGCTGTTCGGGGAGCGGGATGTCAACGCGGCGCACCCCGACACCCCGCGGCGCGACGACCGAAACGTGGCCTGGTTTGCCGTGAATCGGCTGCCAGCACTCGCATTCGATCACGCCACCATCATCGAATACGCCCTCGAACGCCTCAAACGCAAAGCCGAATACACCGCGATAGCGCACCGGTTCCTGGGCAACGAATTCACCCTCGGGCAACTGCGCGAAGTGACCGAAGCGGTGCGCGGCGAACGCATCGACCCGGCCAATTTTCGCCGCCACATGCTCGCACAGGGGCACCTCATCGACACCGGTCGGGTGCTCACCGGCAACCGTCACCGACCGGCGCGACTCTACCACTTCGCGGCGGAAGCAGCTGACGGGGCGGCGAGCACGGCATCCACCAAATCGAGAACCCCAACCCCACCGGCACCCCCAGCCCCCCAGCCGCACCAGGCACAACGAAGGAGACACCCATGACCAGCGTGCACCAGCTCATCACCGCAACCGCAACGCGGGAACGCACCTGCGACTCGGGGCTCGCCGAAGCGCCCTGGCAGGCCGACCGCACCCCAGGCTACGGGCCCGGAGCCTCACGAAACGACCGCGTCTCGCTGCTCGCCCCCACACAGGGGGCACTGCCTGCCGAATACACCACCGCGAGCGACGAAACCCTGCGCGAGCGCATTGTGGCGGCCAAACGCACACTCGGCCACCGGGTAAGCATCCTGGGACACTTCTACCAGCGCGACGAAATTATTGAACACGCCGACTTCGTGGGGGACTCCTTCATGCTCGCGCAGGCAGCGAAAGCGCACCCGGAGGTGGAAACGTTCGTGTTTTGCGGCGTGCACTTCATGGCTGAAACAGCCGACATCCTCTCCGCCCCCGACCAGGCCGTGATCCTGCCAAACCTGGCCGCGGGTTGCTCCATGGCAGACATGGCAACCATCGGCCAGGTTGAACAGTGCTGGCAAGAACTCACCGAGGCGCTCGGCAGCACCACCGCGGATGGCTGCCAAGCGGTGATTCCCGTCACCTACATGAACTCATCCGCCGCGATCAAAGCGTTTTGCGGGCGCAACGGCGGCATCGTGTGCACCTCATCCAACGCGCGCACCGTGCTCGAATGGGCGTTTGCGCGCGGCCAGCGCGTGGTCTTTTTCCCCGACCAGCACCTGGGCCGAAACACCGCAAAAGCAATGGGCATTCCGGAGCAGCGCATGCCGCTGTGGCGCCCGCACCTGCCGCTCGGCGGAAACACGGTTGCGGAACTCCGCGACGCGGCCGTGATTCTGTGGAACGGGTTCTGCTCGGTGCACAAACGATTCACCACCCAACAGATTGAACGCGCCCGGGCGGAACATCCCGGCGTGCGCGTGATTGTGCACCCCGAATGCCCCGCAGCGGTGGTGGAGGCAGCCGACGGTGCGGGTTCCACCGAATACATTCGACGTGAAATTGCGGCCGCCGCCCCGGGCAGCACCATGGCGGTGGGCACCGAGGTGAACCTGGTGAACCGGTTGCAGGCGGAACACCCCGAACTGACCGTGTTTTGTCTCGACCCGGTGGTGTGCCCCAGCTCAACCATGTATCGGGTGCACCCCGCCTACCTCGCCTGGGTGTTGGAGGCGCTCGTGCGCGGAGAAACGCTGAACCAGATTCGCGTGGACGCCGCCGTCGCCGAGCCTGCCCGGGTT
>CAYTSH010000230.1:0-2905 GCA_964440395.1 uncultured Microbacteriaceae bacterium | reverse complement strand
AGCTGATCCGAGCCGCCTACACCCTGCGCCAAGACGACGACGACTTCGGTCAAGCCGGCGACCTTGTTCGGAACGTTTTCAACGACGAGCAACGCAACCGGCTCTTCGAAACGCTCATCGGGCAGTATCAGGCGCTGACCCTGGAACAGGTGAAATCACGGTTCCTGTGGTACTGGACCAGTGTTGACGAAACGCTCGGGAACCGCATCCGAAACGCGGTCAGCGCGTAACGGGTTCGCGGGGTCGGCGCTGGTGCTCGGGCGGGCGCGGGTCGGTCGGGCCGGGTGCGGGCCGGGCGCCAGCCCAGGCGCAGGGGTGAACGGGCCGGCACGCCCGCCCGTTCACCCCGCGTTCACCCGCATCAATTACGGTGGAACACCATGAGTGCACTAACACCCCCCACATCCTCAACAACCCCCGCCCAACCAACGCACACCCCAACGGTGCTGTTCGTTTGCGTGCACAACGCGGGCCGCTCCCAAATGGCTGCCGGCCTGCTCAACGCCCTCAGCGGAGGGCAGGTGCGGGTGCTTTCCGCCGGCTCAGCCCCGGCATCCACCGTTAATGAGGTTGCCGTGACCGCCATGGCCGAAATCGGCATCAACATTCGCGACGCCATCCCAACCCTGCTGCACACCGAAACGGTGCACGCGGCCGACGTGGTCATCACCATGGGTTGCGGCGACGCCTGCCCCATTTTTCCCGGCAAACGCTACGAAGACTGGCAACTTGACGATCCCGCCGGTCAAGGCATTGAAACGGTGCGGCGCATCCGCGACGACATCACACACCGCGTGAAACAACTCCTGCACGAACTCACCGGCACGCCCAGCCCGTAACGTTACGGCACCCACGTTGTTGCGATTCCCCGCGAATCGATCGTCAACGCCACCCCAACCACGCTACTCGCCAACAGTGTCGGCGTGAAACTTGCCGTCGTGTTCACCGTCGCCGCCGTAGTCCCGCTCACCGTCCGCAACACCGCCCCCGCCGACCCGTACACGGTCAACGTGAACGGCAGCGACCGGCACCCCGTCGGCACCGAAGTAATCCGAACCGACGTAATGTTCGTCGTCGCCGTGCCACGCCTCACCGTCAACGTCGCCGTCGTACAATCCGGGGCGGCCACCACAGTGCCCAGACGCGGCGTCGCCACCGCCAGGTTTGCAGCCGAAGACAACCGAACGCAACCAAACAACGCAACGGCAACCAGCATCCAGGCAATCAATTGAAGGATGCCGCGCCCACCAACCGCGCCCATCACACACCAGCCGTTCCCGGCCCCGACCCCGGCGCAACCGCACCATCGCCAGAACCAACCGGCTCGCCCAGCGCATCAACAGGTTCGTTGCGCAACAGCTGCAACCAGGCAAACGACCCGGCCAACACCAACACAAACATCCACAGCAGGGGCGACGTCGCCAACCTCCCCACATACGGCAACACCAACACAACCTCACCCTTGATTTCACTATTGGTGACGTGCCACGGGTCATTGAAATCGTTGTTATCGCCGCGAATAATCCACGAACCGTCAGCCTGCGAACCAACCAGGCGGTGGCTCACCAAATAATGCCCCGGAACGCTCTTCGGCTGATACACCACAAAATCGCCCACCTCCGGCTCGCCGCAACGCGCCACAAGAATCGCGCCCGGCTCCACCGTGGGAAGCATCGAAAAGCCACTCACCACCGTCACAGTGGTGCAGCCGCCCAAACTGCTCGGCCACAGGAACACCCCCGCCAGCAGAAGCGCAACAAGCCCGCACGCGGTGAGCGCGTTGGAACGGAAATGATGAACGGCGGGGGGTTCGGAGGAGGCGACCACGGCATCCCCGAGCGGTTCAGTGGAGGCGACCACGGCATCCACCCGTTCTGGAGCACACAACGCCGCACCAACGCGCCGCTGCGCCCGAGACAACACCGGCGCAACCACGGCGGATCCGCCAGGCAACGCAGCCGCCGGTCCGGACAGCGCCGAAGCCGGCTCGCCCCCATACTGGTCCAGGGCTGCAACTGTGGTGATCACGATGCACTCCATTCTTACAAACAGTGTGGTGGCGGTGCGATTTCTGCGGACGCACCGCCACCTGCATTCAGCCAGTCAAAGCAGAAACAGGGATCGGGTAGAGCACTGAGAGGCACTGCTCGGTCGAAGGTTCAGCTTTGGTAGGTTCGGAAAGTGCCGAATGCGCTACTCAATTAAAGATCACAACCGAAGTTCCGGTGACCGCGTTAGCCGCGATCGATCCGGTTACGGTGAGAGTCTGTAGGCCGGCGGCTGCAACCGTGCCGGTGATCTCCACCAGGGATGCGTTGCTTGCGCCGGTGAGCGTCACCTTCAGTTGCTGCCCAACACAGGCCGCATCCACGGCGCCCAGCTTCACCTGGCTCACGGTGTAGCCCGGGAGCGACGCCGAATAGGTGTTGGTGTAAGAGATGGTGATCGGGGTGCCGACGGGTTGGCAGCTTGCCACCACCACGTTCCCTGCGCCGAGGGCGCCGGTCCCCAAACTGAGGCTCGCGGCGCTTGAAACCGCGATGCCTGACATGCCGACAATGCCGAGCCCGAGCGCTGCTGCTTTCAGGCCGGTCTTCTTGTTGAGCTTCATGATGTCCTCCCAGATTGTGTAGCTCGCATTCAATAACGAACAGTCATTGTTGAGCACTCGCTTGAATGTGGTCCAATACTAGTCCCGCATAACCCGAATATTCAGTGCACGTTGACTGGGAGTTTTCTGATCATAAACTTTTTGTAATTTGTGCGATGAGTTTGTTAATGGTGTGAGCAAAATGCCCTTGCTGGATGACTGGGGCGCCGGCAACTCGCCCCTAGCTCTTCCCCTCGGCCCCTTCCTCCTTCCTTCGGCTTCCCCCTTTCCCCCTCGGCCCCCCTTGCCCTTCCC
>CAYTSH010000229.1:0-2932 GCA_964440395.1 uncultured Microbacteriaceae bacterium | reverse complement strand
GGATGCTGGCAAGCACGGCATCCCGCAATTGATTGGTGTGTTCGCGGCGAACCGCGAGCAGCTCGCCCGCAACAGCCGCCGCGTCGGCGCCCAGCCCGGCCCGTTCAAGTGCACGCGCCACGCCAAGCCCAACACTCGCCTCGCCGGCAACCCGGCCCGCCGCCTCGCCCGCAACCCGGCCCGCACCAACCGCGGCGCGCACCGCCGCCCGGGCTGGTTCCACCGCAACCCCGCGCGAACCATACTCGGCAACGCACGCGGAACACCAACACAGCGACAGGAGCGCGTCATCGACGGCATCCCAATCGGCACCCGCCGTTTTCTCATGCATGCTCTGATGCCCAACCCCGAGCGGACCGAGCGCTTCACACACCACGGTCGGCGCGGCCGAAACCGCCGCGGCTCGCACAAACACGCGATGCAGGTAGTCGCGAACTTCCGGCTGGCTGGGGCAGAGTGCGTAGCGGTACCGGTCCCCAAACGCGTTCACCACCACCAGCTGTGGGTTCGCGGCACCCAACACGCTGGAATGACTGCCCACCACCCAGGCGTCCGCCGCCAGCCCAACCGCGTCAAGCTGGTCGCGGGCGGTCAGCCAGGCGCGCTCCGAAGACCACTCGCCAGGAATGTGGGGTTGGATGCGACCCCACCCCCCGGGCGCACCCACGCGCCCGGCGGCACCCGGCCCGCCCTGCAAACCCGGCCCGCCCTGCAAACGCGGCCCGCCCTGCAAACCCGGCTCGCCCTGCAAACCCGGCGCACCCCCACCAAGCGGCAGGTAGCTCGCCGCGTGGCTCGCCTCAATCAGGCGATGCTTGGGGTGTTGCGGCGTGGCGGCGCGCACCGAATGGTACACGGCGGCAACGGTGACACTGTCAACCCCGAGGTCGCGCAGGCGGTGCGGCGCATCGGGGTCGCCAACAATGTCCCACGGGTAGGCGTATGCGGTGCTGCGCATCAGAATCGCGGCAGGTTGGGGTTGTAGTCGGGCTCAAATCGTTGCATGTAGCTGCTGTCATCGCGCACGGTGCGACCCGACGCCACATACTGGTCGTGCAGCGTCGCGAGCGCGTGTTCGTTGAGTTGCACGCCGAGTCCGGGCGCGTTGCTGACGGGAAGTGACCCGCCTTCGAAGACGAACGGTGTGGTGATGATTTCGTCGTCACTGTTCCACGGGTAGTGCGTGTCGCACGCGTAGGACAGGTTTGGGCTGGCTGCGGCGACATGCGTCATGGCTGCTAATGATATGCCCAGATGTGAGTTGGAGTGCATCGACATGCCCAGGCCGAGCGATTGGCAGATCGCGCCGAGTTCGCGGGTGTGCCGCAACCCGCCCCAGTAGTGGTGGTCGGAGAGGATTATTTGCACGGAGTTGGTCAGCACGGCTTCGCGAATGTGTTCAAACGCGACCACGCACATGTTTGTGGCGAGTGGAATGGTGGTGGTTGCCGCAACTTCAGCCATGCCGGGCTGCCCCAGGCACGGGTCTTCTAAATATTCGAGGTCCCCGGCGAGTTCAGCTGCGACCCGTTTGGAGGTTTCGACCGTCCACGCCCCGTTTGGATCAATTCGGAGTGGATGCCCGGGAAACTCCTCCTTTAACGCGCGTATCGTCGCCACCTCTTCGTCGGGGGTGAGCACGCCGCCTTTGAGTTTGAGTGAACCGAAACCGTAGGTGTCGATGAAGAACCTGGCCTGTTCCACCATGCCGGCGGCGTCGAGCGCCGCGCCCCAACGGTCCGCCGGTTCTCCGGGGTGTGCCGCCCACTTGTAGAACAGGTAGGCGCTGAAATCGACGCGTTCGCGCACCGCGCCGCCGAGGAGGGCGTGCACGGGTTGCCCGGTGAGTTGCCCTTGGGCGTCGTGGCAGGCCACATCGATCATTGAGAACACCACCCGGCGTTGGATGACGCGTTCCACCTCGTCGCGTGGCGGGCTTGCGTGATCCACCCCGCGGCCGGGATCGGATGACGGGGTCATTTTCAGTTGCGAAGCGTACCCGCTGCCCCCGGCGAGACTGCTGATGCTGGGTCGGCCGTCCACGGCATCCAGGGCGTTGTGGATGGCGCGTTCAATGCCGTTCAGGTCGAACACTGAGAACCCGATGATGGCGTCGCGCACCGCGCGGAGGCGCTCGATGACTGGCGCCTCGCCGGAGCCTTCGCCGAGCCCCACCACGCCGCCCTCAACCACAAGCTGCACCACGGTGCGTAGTGCGAGCGGTTCGTGCACCCCCACCGCGTTGAGCAGGGCGGGGTCGCGGAACGCGATGGGGGTGACGATGAGATCTTGAATGCGCATGAACTAGCCTTTCGTTGCGCCGCTGGTGATGCCACGGATGAGTGATTTTTGCATGAGCAGGTAGACGATGAGGCTGGGCAGCAGTGCGAGCAGGGCACCCGCGAGCAGCACGCCGCTGCCCACTTGCGGGTCTGCACGCAGCAAACTCAACGCAACGGTGAGCGTGTAATCACTCGGCGAACCTGCAGCGATAATTGGGAGCAGATACTGATCCCAAATCATCATGAAGCCAAAAATGGTGATTACACCGATTACCGGTGTGCACAACGGTAGGACAATCCTCCACAACATTTTCAGTTCGCCTACGCCGTCGAGGCGGGCTGCCTCAATGATTTCGCCGGGTATATCGCGCATAAACTCGGTCATCATCAGGATTGAGAACCCCCAAACGGCAACCGGCAAAATCACACCAAGGGGGGTACCCCGAAGGCTCACCCCCAGCAACGGCAAGTCACCGATGACCTGCGAGAGTGGAATTGCGATGATCTCCTCGGGCAGCATCATCGTGAGCAGAAATAGCATGAACACCAGGTTTTTGCCGCGAAAATGGAACCGGGACAGACCGTATGCAGTCCGAACGGAACGCGAAATGTGCATACGTAAACCGCCGCCAACGATGATCAGCGACTTC
>CAYTSH010000228.1:0-2933 GCA_964440395.1 uncultured Microbacteriaceae bacterium | reverse complement strand
TTAGCCTCATCCAAACCCACATACAGCACGAATCCGCGTGTTTCGGTGCCCTCCGGAACCGCCCGGGTCGGCTTGCTGGGGGCTGGCGCTGCCAGGTCGGGGCGAGCCTCCCGGGTGCGGGAGCCGCGCGACAACGTGGGCGCTGCTGAGGTGAGGGCCGACGCGGGGGCCGGCGCGGAACCGGGCGCGGAAGTCGGGGTGAGTGCCTGCGCGGTTGCCCGGGTCGAGGGGGCGGGTGCGAGTGCGGGTGCTGAAGTGACGGGTGCTGAGGTGACAGGTGCAGTGGTCATCGGTGATCCTTGAAGTGTGGGTGCCCCCGTGCTGCCGGTTGCGCAGCGAAACAATGTGGCGCGAGTGAAGAAACCGGTGCAAGAAGTGGGGCGATGAAGCGAAAAGGTGGGTGGAAGCATCCACCACATTGAGCAGCGTGTAAAACGTGCGTCGCAGCTATTGCGTGAGGCGCGCGGCGCCTGGCAGCGGAAGTGTTAGCTGCACATTCGACACGAACGCATGGCCACCGATGGCATCATGCATGCGGAAATCCTGTGGGCGTCAAAGCCGGACAGGTTCGCGAGTGTCTTGGTCATAGGAAGAAAATATCTCATACCCGGTTTGCGTGTCAAGTCGGTGGGGCCGCCAGCAGTGCAACCCGCCGGAACCGCGCCCAGCAGAACCGCCCCGAAACCCTAATCGATGGTGCCGTACAGCCGATCCCCGGCATCACCCAAACCGGGAACAATGTACCCGCGCTCATTCAACCGCTCATCAACCGCCGCCAACACGAGCGTCACCTTGCGGTCCGCGAACGCCTCCTCCAACGCCGCCAACCCTTCCGGCGCCGCCAACAGGCACAACGCCGTCACCGAGTCCGCACCGCGCGCAAACAAAAACTCAATCGCCGCAGCGAGCGACCCGCCCGTGGCGAGCATCGGATCCAGCACGTAACACTGCCGGCCAGTCAAATCGTCTGGCAGGCGCTCCGCATACGTCACCGGTTGAAACGTGGTCTCATCGCGAACCATGCCCAAAAACCCCACCTCGGCGGTGGGCAGCATCGTCACCATGCCCTCCAACATGCCCAATCCCGCCCGCAAAATCGGCACCACCAGGGGCAACGGTTCCGCCAACTGCACCCCCACCGTGGTGCACACGGGGGTATCAATGCTGATTTGCTGCACGGCAACTTCCCGCGTCGCCTCATACGCCAGCAACGTCACCAGTTCGCCGGTGAGAGCCCGGAACGTGGGTTGTGCCGTGGACTTGTCCCGCAGCACGGTGAGTTTATGGGTGATTAGGGGGTGCTCAGCAACTAAAACGCGCATACAGGTAATCTAGTCGATAAAGCCAACCCCGTCTCTGTGGTCCCGCCGTGAACTGTGTCGGGCAGCGCAGAAAGTGAGCCACCGTGTGCAGCACACCCCCGCGCCCGCAGCGCCACCCGCAGCCGCAGCGCCCCGCCGAGCCCGGCCTGCCGTTCGAACCGCGGCACATCGACTGGATGCGTGCCGCCCTGCAGCTTGCCGCCGGGGCGGGTGCACGCGGCGACGTGCCCGTCGGCTCAATTGTGGTGGATGCTGTGGGCACCATCATCGGAACGGGCGCCAACGACCGCCACAGTGGAATCGATCCCACCGCGCACGCCGAGATTTTGGCAATCCGCGCCGCCGCGCAGCGCCGCGGCGACCGAATTCTCACCGACTGCACCCTCATCGTCACCCTTGAACCGTGCGTCATGTGCGCGGGGGCGATCGCCGCGGCGCGCATCCCAACGGTCGTGTTTGGCGCGTGGGATGAGAAAGCCGGCGCGGTGGGCAGCATGTTCGACGTGCTCCGCGACCGCAGAATGCCGCACCGCAGTGACGTGATTGCCGGCGTGCTCGAACAGGAATGCGCCGCCACGCTGCGGAAGTTTTTTCGGGAGCAGCGCGGTGAACCCAGCCCGGGCATCCACTAATCGGAACTGCGCAGCACGATCGCTTCCGTCGCCGGCGCGGGCTCCTGCGGTGCACGGTACACGTCCGGTTCCAGGTAAATCACCCGGGCGGCGGGAACGGCGCTGCGAATGCGCTCCTCCGCGCGGTCAATCATGTGCGCAAGCTCACCCATCGTCACCCGGGCGGGAACCGCAATTTTTGCGCCAATCATGAACTCGTCCGGACCAAGATAGAGGGTTTTCATGTGAATAATGCGCTCAACGCCCTCCGCGGATTGGAGCGCGCTTTCAATGCGGGCAACATCCTCATCACTCGCGCCCTCACCAATCAGCAAACTCTTCACCTCCACGCCCAGAATCACGGCAACCGCAACAAGCAGCAACCCAATGGCTATCGTCCCCAACGCGTCAAACAGGCTGTTGCCGGTGACGACCGTCAGCCCCACCCCAAAAAACGCGAACAGCAACCCAAGCAGCGCCGCGGCATCCTCAAGCAACACCACCGGCAGTTCGGGTGCTTTCGCCCGCCGAACAAACTGTATCCAGGTGGCGTCACCGCGAAGCCGGTTGCTTTCTTTCATGGCGGTGCGCAGCGAAAACGATTCCAAGGCGATGGCAAACAGCAGCACCGAAATTGGCACCCACCAGGAATCCAACTCGTGCGGGTGCTGCAACTTGTCGACACCCTCCAGCACCGAAAACACCCCACCCACACTGAACAGAATGATGGCCACCACGAAGGCATACACGAACCGCACGCGCCCATAACCGAACGGGTGCTCCTTCGTGGCCGGTGCCGCAGCGCGTTTGTTGCCCAACAGCAGCAGCACCTGATTGCCCGAATCGGCAAGCGAATGCACCCCCTCGGCAAGCATCGATGCTGACCCCGAAATCCCCCACGCCACAAACTTTGCGGCTGCGATGCCGAGATTCGCCCCGAGTGCGGCAATGATTGCTTTTTGACCGCCGGTTGCGCTCATGGGATCCTCCTGGTGCTGGG
>CAYTSH010000227.1:0-2935 GCA_964440395.1 uncultured Microbacteriaceae bacterium | reverse complement strand
GACCGGGCTGTTCACCAACCCCGCCTCAAACGAAACCATGGTTCGGGGCTGGCATGTGGAGGGGCTCGCCGTTCGGCCGGATCACCGAATGGTTGCCCACACCGGCTTCCTGATTTCCGCCCGTCGCCTGGCGCCGGGCACCGTGCTGCCCGAGTTGAAGCGTCGCGCCTCGAAGTCAGATTTTTCTGCAGAAGATGTGGAAGCCTGGACGCCGGGCGCGCTTGGGGTGCGCGAAAAGAGTGACAAGTACCTGCGCAAAAACGTGCGGCAGGCGCGCACAGGAGCCGAGCACGCGAAAATCCGCAGGTCTCAAGAAGAGCCGACCGAGGCATCCAACCAATCGAACCCCTCACCGCATGATGCGACTGCCGACGAGGGCTGATGAGCGCTCGGAGCGTGCCGCGAGCACGAGCCGTGCCTTCCAGTAGACTGAACATGGTTGTTGCAAAACGTTTTGTGAAGAATTGAGTTGTTGTGCGTCGTATCATCACCACCGTCACCTCGTTACTGGTCTGCTCGCTCGGGGCTGGGCTTCTGAGTGGTTGCAGCGTGTCCTCAGCTGCTGCTGACGACTGCACCCCGGCGTTCGCCGCCGGCGAGGTCACCAACGCGGTGCGGGTTTCCGGATCGTTCGGCGAGGTGCCCGACGTCACGTTCCCCGCCCCCATTTATGGCGCTGCGGTTGAACGCGAAGTGATTATCCCCGGAGACGGGGAATTGGTGCGCACCGGCGACTACGTGCAATTGCAGTTTGCGCTGTTCGACGGCATGAGCGGCGAACTTGTGCAGAGTTCCTACGACTCGCCCGCGGGCTCGTCGGGCATTCTGCTCGCCGCAAACGACTCCACCGGCAAACCATCCGGGCTCACGAAGGCACTGAACTGCACCCCGGTGGGTTCACGGGTGCTGCTCGCTGTCGACCTTGAGTTTCTGCAAATTGACCCGAACACGGTGCCGGACTGGCCCGAAACGGGTCGGATTGTGCTGGTCGCCGACCTGGTATCGCGCGTTTCCGGCCGCGCTGAGGGTGCGCACCGCCCACTGCCCGCAGGATTCCCGGGCGTTGTCACGGCACCCGATGGTCGCCCAGGCGTCACGCTTGCGCGCACAAGTGCACCGGCGAAGACCCGCACCGCTGCCAGCATTCTTGGTCGCGGTGCAACCGTTCAGGAAGGCGACTCGGTCACGGTGCAGCTGCTGGCGGTGACGTTGAACGACGAACAGGTGCTGCAATCCACCTGGGCAGACGCTTCACCAGGGCAACTCCCAACCGACGGGTCAAACGACATTGGTGAGCAGCTGGTTGGCTACCCGGTGGGATCACAGGTGGTGATCATGGTGCCAGAAACCGGTGGCACAACCGCAGAACCAACCGTGTATGTGGTGGATATTCTGGACATCCGCTAGCGATCGGGTGAACTGAGGGGCAATGGCGCAAAAACCGAGCAGTGCAGAACGACTGTTTGGGCTGGTGCTTGCCCTCATCGCGAGCAGCGGTGGTCTGACCAAGTCTCAGATTCTTTCCTCGGTGACCGGCTACGCCCATCGATTTGTGGATGCCGCGGCCCGTTCCTCCCTGGACCGTCAGTTTGAACGCGACAAGGAGCAACTGCGCGGGCTGGGCATTCCCGTTGAGACAGTGGTTGACCCGGAATGGCCGGAGGACACCCAGCTGCTGCGCTACCGCATCCCAAAGGATGTGTATCGCCTGCCGGATGAGTTTCGTTTCACACCGAAAGAGCTGGCGTTGCTTGGTCTTGCTTCCGCAGTGTGGCGGGAAGGGTCGCTCTCCGCGGAGGCGCGACGGTCCCTCATGAAGCTCACCTCGCACGGCGTGCGCATTGACGATTCGTTGCTGGGTGTCTCGCCCCGGGTGCACACCCGGGATCCCGCGTTTGCCCACTGCAGCGCCGCGGCACAGCAGGTGCGCAGTGCGTCGTTTGCGTACGCGTCACCGCGCGGACACCGTGAGGTTCGCACCGTGGTGTGCCTCGCGGTGGTGCAGCACGAGGCGAGGTGGCACCTGTACGGCTTCGATGTTGACCGCGGTTCGTTCCGCACGTTTTTGCTGTCCAGGGTGGTTTCTGCTGTGCGCGTGCACGCGCCCGCCGACGGGCACCTGCGCGCGGTGATTGAAACCGCGGCGAAGCGCGCCGACGGCGAGTCGTGGAGTGAACGCTGCCTCAGCGAACTGCACGCGCTGGCGGCAAAGCAGGTGGCCGTGATTGAGGTTGCCGAATCGAGTGACGCCTGGGTGGCGTTTTCGGCAGGGAAGGCGGCCTCCGCCGCTGGGGATACGCCCGGCTGGTGTCGCCTGAGTGTCTCGTATCTTGATCCTGCCGTGTTTGCCGCCGAACTCGCCGGGTATGCCGACCAGGTGCGGGTGCTGGAGCCACGCTGGCTGCGCGAGCAGGTGTGCGCTCAACTGCGATCGGTGGTGTTGCGTCATGGCTGAGTCTGCGTCGTTTGTTGTGGCGGATAAGGTGACATTGCTGCTTGTGCTGGTGCCGTACCTGTTGGAGCGGGAGTATGTGCCGGTTGCCGAGATTGCGGCTGATTTTCAGGTGCGCCCTGCGATGATTCGTTCGCTGGTGAACACGCTGTGGCTTTCCGGGGTTCCGGGCGAGTCTGGCCAGTATTTGCCGAACGATCTGTTCGATCTTGATGCGGACGCCTTTGAGCAGCGCGACGAGGTGCAACTCACCCACACGGTCGGCATCGACGACGTGCCGCGGTTTTCCACGACAGAGATGGCTGCGCTCATTTCCGGCTTGCAGTATTTGCAGGGCGTGCCCGAACTTGCCAACGAACAGCTGCTCACCGACCTGATCGACAAGCTGCGCAGTCACGGCGGCACGGAACACACCGAGGCGCATCGTGCTGTGCACGTGGTTGCCCCGAAACATATTGTGGGTTTCGAGCAGGCGGTTGCGAC
>CAYTSH010000226.1:0-2948 GCA_964440395.1 uncultured Microbacteriaceae bacterium | reverse complement strand
CACCGCACCCACCCGCCAACACCTCCCCGGCCGGCACTTGCTAGATGATCACGCGTTCAAGCATAGCACGGCCTGCGCAGAGCGGGCACCCGAATGCGTAGGATAGGGTGAACACACGAACACGCGACTGGATCACGTTCACTGAAAGGCTTGTTGTGCAGATTTCTGTGATTGGCTGCGGCTACCTCGGTGCGGTGCACGCCACAGCCATGGCGTCCCTCGGGCACACCGTTGTTGGTGTTGATGTGCAGGCCGAACTCATCGCCAGCCTGCAGGCTGGCCGGGCGCCGTTCTTCGAACCGGGTTTCGACGAGCTCCTCAGCGAAACGCTCGCGACGGGGCGCCTCACGTTCAGCACAGACATTTCCGCCGCCGCCTCGGCCAGCGTGCATTTCATCGCCGTAGGCACCCCCCAGTCCGAACACAACGGATCAGCAGACACGAGCGCAGTGTTTGCCGCCACGGCAGCGCTCCTCCCCCTACTGCGGGACGACTCGGTTGTGGTCGGCAAATCCACGGTGCCCGTCGGCACGGCGGAGGCGGTGCAAGCAACAATCGCCGCTGCCGGGTGCGGCGCCACGGTAATTTGGAACCCCGAGTTTCTGCGCGAAAGCTTCGCAATAGCCGACACCCTCCACCCAGACCGCATCGTCTACGGTCTGCCCAACGCTGAACTGCACAACGCCGATCGCACCAGGCGCGCGCAAGAACAATTAGATGCGGTCTACGCCCCCATCATCGCTGAAGGGATGCCGTTGCTGGTTACCGACCTGGCAACAGCCCAGCTGGTGAAGGTGGCGGCGAACGCATTTCTGGCAACAAAAATCTCGTTCATCAACGCGCTCTCCGTGCTCACCGATCAGGTGGGAGCCGACGTGGTGCAGCTCGCGGACGCCATCGGGCACGATCAGCGAATCGGTCGCAAATTTTTGAACGCCGGACTAGGGTTCGGTGGCGGCTGCCTCCCGAAAGATGTGCGAGCATTCGCGGCCCGTGCTGAAGAACTTGGGGTGGGTGAAACGTTCGCGTTCTTGCACGAAGTAGACACCATCAATCGCGCGCAACGTGACCGCGTAGTCGAGTTGGCGCTCGCACAATTGCCACCCCCACCCGAACGCCACCAGTGCCGCGTTGCGGTGCTTGGACTATCGTTCAAACCAAACTCGGACGACGTGCGGGACTCACCCTCAGTCGAGGTCGCCCTCCGACTACAAGCGGCAGGCGTGCAAGTGATCGCGGCCGACCCCGCAGCGAGCGCGCGTGCCGCAACAGCACACCCGGCGCTGCACACCACACCCGACATCGCAACAGCCCTTGCCGGGGCTCACCTCGTGGTGCTCGGCACAGAATGGCAAGCATTCATTGCAATAGACCCCGCCTGGGCGGCAACAATCGTCGAAACGCGAACCATCATAGATGCCCGAAATGTTCTCGACCATGAGCGGTGGCGGGCTGCCGGCTGGACCGTGCACGGCATCGGCAGAGGAAACACCGCACCCGCCCCCTGAACCAGGCTGAGACTAGCCGCTCAAGTGAAAGCAAGCCGGGCATCCACCAAGCGAAGCAATTATTGAGCGGCAACCACCCCAGCGCCCCGCCGCGCACGACCCGCAGCAAACCCGCCAAACGCAAGATGAATGCCCACCCCAAGCAGCGGACCGGCGGCAAGCGCCAACGTTGCCCGCAACTCAAACGGCTCAACACCGCACCGCAACAACACCACACTGGTCGCGGCGGCAACCAGCCAACCGGCCGCATACACGCCACGACGATCCGAAGCGAGCACCGCGGCACCCGTCACCGTCAACGCACCAAGCGCACCAGCAGAAGCAACCAACGGCAACAACACCCCCATGCCCGGCAGGTAACTCGCATCAAGCACAAACGGAATCAGCCACGGGGCAACCGCCCAAGCCGCCACCGTGACGACCGCATCCGCCACCACAATGCCCGCAAGCAGCCGAAACAGCAACCGCACCGGGCTAGCACCCGGCACACCAAACCGCGTCACCAACAAACTCTGCGCCGCCATCAGCGGCACCAACAGCGGAGCGCGGGTCAACATCAGCAACGTGTTATACCGACCGAGCGCCGCCGGATCTGCCGGCTCCGCCACCAGCTGCAACAACGCCGGGTAGCCGTTAATCAGCATCGCCAAACCAAGCGACGCAGCCACAGTAGTCACAATGCGGCCAACCATCACCAGGTAACGTTCATCGCTTCGACCATGCGTCCTGATGAGGCCGCGCAGCGCAACAACAAACCCCAACGCGGTCAGCGGAAACGCCACCGCCACCGCCCACGCCAACCCCACCACCACATCGGCGGGAACCACCAACCACAATGCAAGCCCAACACACCCCAGGCGCAGGAGGCCATCAACACACGTGATCAGGGCAAACACGCGCCAACGCTCCGCCCCGGCCGCAACCCCGTTCAGCGTCGCCACCACAACATACCCGCACACACCCACCACAATGGGCCAGACCAAGCCCGGGTAGTCCGGGAACAGCGCGTCCCGCCACAGTGGACTCGTCGCAAAAGCCACCACCGCCACCGCCGCGGCAACCCCGCCGGCCAGCACGAGCAACGACGCGGTTGCGCGCTGCGGGCTGCCGCCGGGTGCAACGCCGACCCCCGGGGGTGGTGAGGGGGGCTGGGTGGCGGCTGCGGCATCCCCCATCGAGGCGGCCCCGAACCGGCGCGACGTGTCACGCGTGACCTCCTGCTGCACACCAAACAACGCGGCAACCAGCAAAAAAAGCGCCCCCCAAAAAATGGTGAACGGCGCGTTGAGTGCCGGGCCGAGCGCACGAGCCGTGACAATCAGCACCAAAAAACTGGCTGCGCTCGCAATGACGGATGCCCCCAGCACCAGACGCGCAGCGCGTGCGGTCGACTGGGCTTGGCCTGGTTCCGGGCGGGGTTCATATTTCACAATAGCCCCA
>CAYTSH010000225.1:0-3010 GCA_964440395.1 uncultured Microbacteriaceae bacterium | reverse complement strand
CACAATTACCAGCAGGAACACGCCGAACCCGCGCGACTGTTGGATGGACCAGAGCGAACCGGGGAATCGGGCAGCAATCGACGTGAAAATGAGCAGGGACATGCCGTTGCCCACGCCACGTTCGGTGATGAGCTCACCCATCCACATGATGAGGCCGGTGCCTGCGGTCATGGTGATCACCATGAGCAGCACAGCATACCAAGCGTCGTTGGTGAGCAAGTTGCGGCACTCGGCTGAAGCATTCTGCCCGAAGAGCAGTCCACTGCGGGCAACGGTGATGAGTGTGGTTGACTGCAGCACGGCCAGTGCGATGGTGAGATACCGGGTGTACTGCGTGAGCGTACTCTGCCCGGCCTGCCCTTCTTTATGGAGGGTTTCAAAGCGCGGAATCACGACTCGCAAGAGCTGAGTGATGATTGATGCGGTGATGTACGGCATGATGCCGAGGGCAAAAATGGAAAGCTGCAGGAGCGCACCACCGCTGAATAGGTTGATCAGCTCGTACAGTCCGGAGCTACTTTGGTTTTGCACCAAACACGCCTGGACGTTCACAAACGAAACGTAGGGCGCCGGGATGAATGAACCTAGGCGGAAAATTGACACGATCGCAAGTGTGAACCCGATCTTTCTGCGAAGATCCGGGGTTCGTACGATTCGACGTATGGCGCTGAACAAAGAAGCCTCCTGCTATGAGCGACGAAACAAATGGGCTGACCCGAGTCAGCCCATTTGCGCCGTCATTCGTGTGGTGCGAACAAACGAACACATTCGTGCGCCGCGGTGCTCAACACTCGTGTGTTGTTGCGTTTACAACAAGATTACACTGGTTGAGCACAGCGGCGCACTGCTGCCTTAGTGGACCGAGCCCCCTGCGGCAACGATCTTCTGCTCCGCGGAGCTGGAGACCTTGTCAACCGTGACGGTGAGCTTGACCGCGATATCGCCGTCACCCAGCACCTTCACGCGCTCGTTTTTGCGAACTGCACCCTTTGCGACGAGATCGCTCACGGTCACTTCGCCACCGTTCGGGTAGAGATCGGCGAGTTTGTTCAGGTTGACAACCTGGTACTCGACACGGAACGGGTTTTTGAATCCGCGGAGTTTCGGGGTGCGCATGTGCAGCGGCATTTGCCCACCTTCGAAACCGACACGAACCTGGTAGCGGGCTTTGGTGCCCTTGGTGCCGCGACCAGCGGTCTTACCCTTGGAACCTTCACCACGACCGACGCGAGTGCGTGCTTTCTTGGCACCGGGGGCTGGCCGAAGGTGATGCACCTTCAGTACCTGCTCGCGAGCCTCTACTGTGGCTTCTGCTTTTTCTTCAGCCATTAGTCGATCACCTCAACCTTTACCAGGTGAGCAACAGCCTTCACGTAACCACGGTTGACCGGGTTGTCCTCGCGAATCGTGGTCTGGCCAATCTTGCGAAGACCCAGGCTACGAAGCGTGTCGCGCTGATTCTGCTTCTCACTAATTTTTGACTTGATCTGCGTAATCTTCAGTTGCGCCATTACGCACCTGCCTTTGCTGCCGCTGCTTCTGCAATGGCTTCTGCTTCAGCGTGCACGATACGAGCCGGGGCGACCTGATCGAAATCAAGGCCACGGCGGGCAGCGACGGAGCGCGGCTCTTCGAGCTGCTGCAGTGCTGTAACCGTTGCATGCACGATGTTGATGGTGTTTGATGAACCGAGCGACTTGCTCAGCACATCCTGGATACCAGCGCACTCAAGCACGGCGCGAACCGGACCACCGGCGATAACACCGGTACCTGCCGCTGCCGGACGCAGAAGTACGACACCGGCTGCTGATTCGCCTTGCACGGGGTGCGGGATGGTCTTGCGGACGCGGGGCACACGGAAGAAGTTCTTCTTGGCTTCCTCGACACCCTTTGAGATGGCGAGGGGAACTTCCTTCGCTTTGCCATAACCCACGCCCACGAGTCCGTTGCCATCGCCCACAACTACCAGCGCGGTGAAGCTGAACCGACGTCCACCCTTCACAACCTTTGATACGCGGTTAATGGTGACGACGCGCTCCAGGAACTGGCTCTTGTCTTGATCCCGTCCGCCGCGATCGCCGCGGTTCGGGTTGCGCTCACGGCTGCCACGACGCGCCTCGCGGGGCTCGTTGCGGTTGTCCTGAGCGCCTGCTTCTGCCGTTGCTTCCGCAACAACAGTCGCATCGGTCGTCGCAGCTTCTGCGGACACCTCTTGCTCCTTCGTTTCGTTGCTCACAGTTGCAAACCTGCCTCTCGAGCGCCATCCGCGACTGCTGCAATACGACCCGCGTACTTGCTACCACCACGGTCAAATACAACTGCTTCAATACCGGCAAGCTTGGCGCGTTCTGCAACGAGTTCGCCAACCTTGCGTGATTTTGCGGTCTTGTCGCCGTCAAACGAACGCAAATCTGCTTCCATTGTCGAGGCCGATGCGAGGGTGTGACCCTGCGCGTCGTCGATCACCTGCACGAATACGTGACGCGCGGAGCGGGTCACAACAAGACGGGGACGAGCTGCGGTACCAACGATCTTCTTGCGAAGACGGTTGTGACGGCGAGCACGAGCCGCGCTGCGGCTTTTGCCACTTTTGACTACGGCCATGGTTACTTACCAGCCTTTCCAGCTTTACGGCGAACAACTTCTCCGGCGTAGCGAACACCTTTGCCTTTGTATGGCTCGGGTTTGCGGATCTTACGGATGTTAGCTGCTGCCTCGCCGACCGCCTGCTTGTCAATGCCGCGAACGGTCAACTTCGTGTTGCCCTCAACCTCGAACGTGATACCGGCGGGCGGCTCAACAACGACGGGATGCGAGAAACCGAGAGCGAATTCTACCGCGGAACCCTTCGCCTGCACACGGTAGCCGGTACCGACAACCTCCAGACCCTTCGCATAGCCCTCAGTCACACCAACGATTTGGTTGCTGATGAGTGTGCGGGTAAGGCCGTGCAGTGAACGTGATTCGCGCTCATCGTTCGGACGGGTAACGAGAACCTGTCCATCTTCAA
>CAYTSH010000224.1:0-3028 GCA_964440395.1 uncultured Microbacteriaceae bacterium | reverse complement strand
GAACTCAGCACCCCCACGGGTTCCCGAGCCGGCTGCACCAGGCCAGGACTGCACCGCATAGACTGGCGCAACCCACGCATCCACCCCATGGATCGCCACAAAACCTGGCTCGCCTGCACCGAACACCTCGAGCACCTGCAAGGATTCCTCGAAACCAGGTCGTTCCCGGTGCGCGTGAGCAAGCTCAGCGATCACGCTGCGGAGCACCCCGCATGAGCGGCAGCGCAAGCCAGTCAAGCCCGTCAACCCTTTCAAGCCAGTCAAGCGAGTCAAGCCCGCGCCAGGCAGCCGCACCGTCGCCGGCACAAGCAGCCGCACCGGCACCGGGCTGGCGGTTTCTGCGAACCCGCCGCTGGGCCGCATACCTCGCGATTACTGTGCTCTTCGCCATCGCTTGCGGGTTCCTCGGCAACTGGCAATTCGATCGGCGGGCGCAGGCACGCGCAGAAATTGACCGGATCGACAACAACTACGATGCGCCACCCGTGCCGATCCAACAAGCGCTCCCCACGCCCGAAACGTTTGACGAGGCAACCCAAAAATGGCTGCCGGTGCTGGCCAACGGAACCTACCTCACCGAGCAGCAAACCCTCGTGCGAATCCGGCCCCGAAACGGAAACCCGGGCTTCGAAGTGGTCGTGCCATTCCTCACCGACGAGGGCACCGTGTTCATGGTGAACCGGGGGTGGCTGCCAACCGGCACCACACAGGATGCGCCCGACACCGTACCCCCCGCGCCGGGCGGGCGGGTGCAGATCGTCGCGCGGCTCAAAGCCGGTGAACCTGCGCTCCCAACCCGCACCGCGGGGCCAGGCCAAATCGCAACCATCAACCTTGCCGAGCTCGCAAACCGCGTTGCACAGCCCAGCTACACCGCAGCCTACGGGGTGCTTGCAAGCGAAACCCCCGAATCGAACCCAGCGCCGCTGCGCGCCGAACGGCCAGAACGCAACGAAGGCCCGCACCTGTCCTACGCGGTGCAGTGGTATGTGTTTGCGCTCATGGCCTTCTTCGGTCTCGGCTGGGCGGCAAAGCAAGAATATCGGGTGCTGAACGCCGCCGAACCGCCCGAGCAGGAACGGGCGGAAAAGCGGGCGGCGCGGGCGGCGCGCCGGTCAAACGATGCTGACGAAGAAGACGCGCTGCTTGACGCCTCCACGCCCGCCCAGCGCTGAGCACGCACGCCCAGCGATAAGCCCCCTCCCCGCACCCTGCGGGCGCAACCCCGACCGGCTGGGCCGCGGCGGTTCGGCGGCGCTCGTCGCCGTTAGGCGAGTTCGATCAGCTCCAAATAATCCTTGTTCCAGTGATCCTCTGTGCCCTCGGGCATGATGAGCACGCGCTCAGGGTTCAGCGCCTGCACCGCGCCCTCATCGTGCGAAACCAGCACCACAGCGCCGCTGTAATTCGCCAACGCGTCAAGAATTTCAGCCCGGCTGGCCGGGTCAAGGTTGTTCGTCGGTTCATCCAGCAGTAGCACGTTCGCCGCAGAAACCACCAGCATGGCCAGAGCAAGCCGAGTTTTCTCCCCGCCAGAAAGCACCCCGGCAGGCTTGTACCCATCATCGCCGGTGAACAGGAACGAACCCAGCACCTTCCGCGCCTGCATCTCCGTAATCTGCTCCGATGCGCTCATCATGTTTTCCAGCACGCTGCGCTGCACGTCAAGCGTTTCGTGTTCCTGCGCGTAGTACCCAACCCGCAGCCCGTGACCGGCCTCAACCGTGCCGGTATCTGGGGCATCCACACCGGCGAGAATGCGCAGCAGGGTCGTCTTGCCGGCGCCGTTCAGCCCCAAAATGACCACCTTTGAACCCCGGTCAATGGCAAGATCAACCCCGGCAAAAATTTCGAGCGACCCGTAGCTTTTGGAAAGATTTTGCGCCATGATTGGCGTTTTGCCGCACGGCGCGGGGTCGGGGAAGCGCAGTTTCGCCACCCGGTCCGCAACCCGCACCTCATCGAGTCCGCTGAGCATTTTTTCCGCCCGCGCAACCATCTGGTGGGCTGCGGCAGCCTTTGAGGCTTTCGCACCAAACTTCGCCGCTTGCAGTTGCAACGCCGAGGCTTTCTTCTCCACGTTGCTGCGTTCCTTGCGGCGGCGCTCCTCATCGGCGGCCCGCTGGCGCTGATAGTTCTTCCAATTCATGTTGTAAATGTCAATGCACTGCCGGTTGGCATCCAAATAAAAGACGCGGTTCACGGTTTCACCAACGAGTTGAATATCGTGCGAAATGACGATGAAACCCCCGCGATACTGTTTCAAAAACTCGCGCAGCCACACCACCGAATCCGCGTCCAGGTGGTTGGTGGGCTCATCCAAAATGAGGGTCTCGGCGTCAGAGAACAGGATGCGGGCCAGCTCAATCCGGCGCCGCTGCCCGCCGCTCAAGCTGCTGAGCGGCTGATCCAAAATGCGATCCGGCAGGTTCAGGTTGCTCGCGATTGACGCGGCCTCCGCCTCGGCGGCGTACCCGCCAAGACCGGTGAATTGGTCGGTCAATCTCGCGTATTTTTTCATCGCCTTTGCCGCAATCGCGGGGTCGTCGTGCGCCATCAGCTGCGACGATTCCTGCATGCCCAACACGAGCTGCCCCAACCCGCGCGCGTCAAGAATTCTGGTGCGCGCAAGTTGTTCCGGGTCACCCGCGCGGGGATCCTGCGGCAGGTAGCCAATTTCTCCACGAACATGGATGCTGCCCTCACTTGGTTGCGCATCGCCCGCCAAATGCTTGGTGAGGGTGGTCTTCCCGGCGCCGTTGCGTCCCACTAAACCAATCTTATCGCCGGCAGCGACACGGAAACTCACCTCCGACATGAGCCTGCGCGCTCCGACGTCAATGGCGACTTGTTCGACAGCAAGCATGGTGTTTCAGGGTTCCTTCCGGCGACAGCGGCGCTGTCTATAGAGTGTGCGTCAGGGGTGGTGGTGGCAACCACGGTGAGCGGCTTTGGTGTGCGGCCACGGTGGTCCGCTCCCGGCGGGTCGGCTCTCGGCGCTGCCGTGAGACAGCACACGGCGGGCAGG
>CAYTSH010000223.1:0-3032 GCA_964440395.1 uncultured Microbacteriaceae bacterium | reverse complement strand
TCCGGCCCGGGCGGTTCATAGGCGGGGGTGAGGAGAATTGCGCCGCCGTGCACTCGTTTGGCGTGCCCTTCTGCGGCGAGCAGTTCAAGGTCTGCTCTGGCGGTTACGGTGGTCACCCCGAACTGCTCGCTGAGTTCGGTGACCCGCACGTATTCCTGGCTGCGCAGGAGTTCCAGGATGCGTTCCCTGCGCACTTCGGCGGGGATTTGTTCGTGCGTCTCGCCGCCCACCGGGTTGACGGTTGCCGGGTGGGCCGCCGCGTAGTCCGTAGCGAGGCCAGCCGGGTAGCCAGCCGGGTGACCCGTCGCGTGGTCCGCCGGGTGGCCCGTAGCGAGGCCCGCCGCGTCAGCTGCCGCGTTGCCTGCCGCACCGGCTGGGCGTTCGGGTGATGAGATCATGGCATTACTTTACTTTTTTTTGCTTTTCTTGTCAATCTGAAAGTGGTGCGTTATGCTTGGTGAGGAACCCGCCCCGCACACACGTCAGCGGGTTCGGGCACGCAGCAACCAGCCATCTCACAAGCGAGAAAAGAAACAAATGTCAGAGACGCCACCCGCAAGCACACACGGCAACCCCGAACACAACGGCACCACCCGACCCGGTGAGGCAAGGTATGTGGCCGACCCGGGCATCCGCAGCCATCGAAGCCACCTCGCAGACGGCCGCGAAATCATCTACTTTGACGACCGCGACACCCAACTCGGAGCCGAGCGAAGCAGTGACGGGCGCACCCTCGACCCCAGGCCCGCAACCGCCACCATGCGGCTCGACGTGCTCACCGGAGACTGGATCTCCGTCGCAGAAAACCGGCAAAACAGGGTGTTTCTCCCGCCCGCCGACCAAGACCCGCTCGCGCCGGCAACCCCCAACAACCCCTCGGAAATCCCAGACAACTACGACGTTGCCGTGTTCGAAAACCGCTCGCCATCATTCGGGCCAGACCTGGCCGCAAGCGACACCGACGCCGAAACACGCCTCGCCGGGCTTGACACCATCGCCCTCGAACAACGCCGCCCCGCACTCGGGCGCTGCGAAGTGGTCTGCTTCAGCCCGGAACACGACGGATCCTTCGCAAACCTCAGCGCAAGTCGTGCCCGCACCATTGTCGAAGCGTGGGCAGCCCGCACCGCTGCGCTGAGCGCACTGCCCGGAATCGAGCAGGTCTTTCCCTTCGAAAACCGTGGCGAAGCGATCGGCGTCACCCTGCACCACCCGCACGGGCAAATCTACTCCTACCCCTACATCACCCCCCGCACCAAGCGGCTCATCGCGAGCATCGAAACCTACGGCCCCACACTGTTCGCAGACCTGCTGGCGCGTGAACAGGCCAGCGAGCGAATGCTCATCCGCGGCGAACACTGGAGCGCATTCGTCCCCTTCGCCGCCCGCTGGCCGCTTGAAGTGCACCTCTTGCCGCACCGCCACGTCCCCGACCTGGCCGAAACCACCCTCGCCGAACGCGACGAATTCGCCAAGCTCTATCAGCGGGTGCTGCGCGCACTCGACGCAATCTACGACACCCCCACGCCCTACATTGCCGCCTGGCACCAGGCCCCGGTCCGCAGCCATCGGGACACCATTCGCCTCGCCATGCACATCACCTCGCCGCGCCGCGCAGCCGACAAACTGAAATTCCTCGCCGGCTCTGAAGCCGCCATGGGTGCCTGGATCGGCGATGCCGCACCCGAAACGGCCGCCGCCCTCATCCGCGCCGCACTCGAATCCTGCTAGCGGCTAGCGGCTAACCCCTGCCCTCCGCACCGTCCGCACCCCACCACACCCCACACCGAAAGCCAGACCATGTCAGAACCAACCGCACTCATCCAGCTCGCCGCAGCACAACTCACCCGGCGGATCTCCGAGAAACCCAGCGGGGTGTGGATCGCGCCCGGGCGAGCCAACCTCATCGGCGAACACACCGACTACAACAACGGATTCGTGCTACCCATCGCCATCAACCGACACACCGCCGCCGCGGTTCGGTTGCGCACCGATCGCACCGTCACCGTCACCAGCGGCTTTGCGCCAAACGATGCGCCAGTGAGCGTCCAACTTGACTCCATCACCCCGGATGCCCTGGCTGGCTGGTCGGCCTACCCGCTCGGAGTCGTGTGGGCGCTTGGCGAATTCGGTGCCGCGCTGCACGAACTGCCCGGCGTGGACATCCACCTGGAAAGCGACGTGCCGGTAGGTGCAGGGCTGTCCTCCTCCGCCGCCATTGAATGCGCCACCGCCGTAGCCCTCAACGACCTGTGGCAGTTGGGGTACGACCGCAACACCCTCGCACGCGTCGGACAGCGGGCAGAAAACGTGGCGGTCGGGGCCCCCACCGGCATTATGGATCAATCAGCCTCGCTACTCGGTGAAACCGACCACGCCGTATTCCTTGACTGCGAAACCCTCCACAGCAGCACCGTGCCACTCGGTTTGGCCGCTGCGGAACTTGAACTACTCATCATCGACACAACCGTTAGCCACTCCCACGCCACCGGTGGTTACGCCAGCCGGCGGGCTGCATGCGAACGCGGGGCCGCCGCGCTCGACGTGGCAAGCCTCCGGGCACTCGACGAAACCGACCTGCCCCGCGCGCAGCAACTCCTCGACGACGAAACCTACCGCCGGGTGCGGCACGTGATCACCGAAAATCAGCGCGTGCAAGACACCGTTCGACTGCTCGGCACGCAAGGCCCCACAGCGCTCGGACCGCTCTTCGCCGCATCGCACGCCTCAATGCGCGACGACTTTGAAATCTCCGTGCCAGAACTTGACCTGGCAGTGTCAGCAAGCGTGGCAGCCGGTGCAATCGCGGCCCGCATGACCGGTGGCGGCTTCGGCGGGGCGGCAATTGCGATACTTCCCGCCAGCGAACGGGCACACGTGCAGGCCGAGGTGCTGCGCGCCTTCGCCGAGGCTGGCTACGCCACGCCGACCCTGTTCGCCGTCACCGCAGCCGCCGGTGCGCGCAAAGCCACGGAAGCAGCAGAACGGTGAGCCGAACGGGAACGCGCCCGAGCATCCACACTGTGGAGGAC
>CAYTSH010000222.1:0-3044 GCA_964440395.1 uncultured Microbacteriaceae bacterium | reverse complement strand
GTCAGCTGAATCTCAGTGGTGCTCGGTTCATCAATTGGGGGGGCGATGCGTTGAGTCTGGATCGTGTTTCGGTTGCAGGTGGTGTGTTTGTGCAACGTGGGTGTGTGTTTGTGGGTAAGGTGCGGGCGGTGGGTGCGCAGATTGAGAGTCGGCTGAGTATCGTTCGTGCAAGGTTCAATAAGGGGTTAGCGCTTCAACGTGCTTCGATTGCCGGCGGCGGAAAAATCCGCTCAGCCACGTTTGGCGGCCCCATCGACGCGAGCTACAGTTCAATCGGTTCGAACCTTCAGATTTCAGACTCCACCATCCACGGCGATTTGAACCTCAATCACGCAATCGTACGCTCTCTAGAGTTCGAGGAGAAGTTCACACAAACCGAACACGCGCCAACAGTATCCACTGAGCACACAAACGTAGGCTCTCAGCAGTTCCAGGGGGAGGACACCATTTCAGAAGGCATACAAATTTCAAATGCTTCGTTTGAGCTGTTCAGCCTCACCCCAGGCCCCGACAAACCCCTCCCGAAACTTAGCGCAGCCCAGGGGGTGCGCATTGCGAATTTTTCTGATGAGCTTCGTAAAGACAGGAAGAAGCTACATGAGTGGCTCAAGGACAATCTCGACCCGAAGGACAGTTCGCAACCGTGGCACGCGTTTGCCAATGCGCTGGAGGCGCACGGTGAGGTGCGCGACGCGAATTGGTTGCGGTATCAAGCGGCAAAGCGATCGCGATCCAAGTGGGATTGGTGGCGAAAATTGCCGTACTTCCTTGTTGCCGGGTACGGGTATCGTCCGCTGCAACCCGCGCTGTTTCTCATCGCGTTCTTCGCGGCTTTGGGCATCATTGCGACCTGTTCAAGCAGTCAATACAAACCTTCAGACCTGGCAGCAGTCGCAAGACTTCGTGCTGTGCAGACAGTCTCATCGCCAAACACCGCTCAACCGCTTCTGCAAAATATCACTGGTGCCACCCCGTGTCCTGATCTGGCGGGGTACCCCTGTTTCAGCCCGTGGCGGATGGCGGCAGACACCGTGCTGCCGGTTGTGAAATCGCGGCAGACCGAGGCGTGGACTACCTACAACCCTTGGTTGATTGGCGCAACCACGGGGCTCGCGCTTCTTTCGTGGGTGATGGTGGCGCTGCTTTTGGCCGGTATGGGTGGTTTTCTGCGCAAATCGATCTAGCTGCCGCCCCAGCGCACTTCAGCGCCCGCTAACCCGCTCAGGGCGTCGCTCGTGGGCTTGTTGCTACCGAATGCCGTGCTCTCGCAGGGTTCTGGCGAGTGCCCCGGCTTGCTCGCGCATGATTGCCGATACGCGCACGATTTCGGCTTCGCTTGCCCGGGCGAGCGGGATTGAGCAACTGATGGCGTCGGTAGCTGGAATTCGGTAGGGTACGGCTACCCCGACGCAGGAGACGCCGATGGTGTTTTCTTCGCATTCGCGGGAGTATCCGCGGGCGCGGGTTTCGTTGAGTTCACGTTGCAGCGCTGCTCGGCTGGTGATGGTGTGGGGGGTGAGCGCAGTCAACCGCCCGGTGGGTAGGGTTGCTGCTACTTCGTGTTCGCTGAGGTCTGCGAGGAGTGCTTTGCCGAGGGAGGTTGCGTGGGCGGGGAGTTGGCGGCCTACGCGCGAGGTTGCACGGTGGGAGTCGGTGGTTTCGCGAGTGGCGAGGTAGATGACGTGGGCGCCTTCGATGCGCGCGTAGTGGGTGGTGTAGCCGGTGAGGTCTCGCACGGTTTCGAGTGCGTGGGCGGCGTGCATGAGTGCGGGGTCTCGGTCAAGGTAGGAGGTGCCGACGAGTAGTGCGCGCGACCCAACGCCTACGCGGGTGCCGTCGTGCATGAAGTCGATCCAACCGTGCCGTGCCATGGTGTGCAGCAGTTGGTGCAGGCTGGATCGCGGGTAGCCGAGCTGTTGGTGCAGGTCGGTGACACTGACCGGTTCGCGTGCCGCGCCGAGCGCTTCGAGAATCTGCAGGGTGCGTTCCGCGGATTTTACGGAACGAACGGGTGCGTCATCTGCCGCCTCGCCGAGCCCCGCTCCAACCGCGTCGCCTTCGCCAAGCCCTTCGCCGAGCCCCGCGCCAACCTCGCCGAACCCCGCGCCACCTTCGCCAAGCCCCGCGCCTGCCCCGCTCACCGGGCGCCCCCGAGGGGCGCACCCTCGCCGACGAATCCGCCGGCGAGCAGCGTGTCGGGGCTGAGGGGTGCCGGATTGCCGAGCGCCGCCGCGTAGGTTTCTGCGTCGTCGAGCGGCTGGTAGCCGATGGCTTGCCCTGCCCGCTGGTCGAACCAGCTGCGCGTGTTGTTGGACATGCCCCACACGATGTGGTGTCCGAGCCCCGGGTGGGTGAGGGTGGCGGTCACTAGCCGCGCAATGTCGGCGGTGGAGACCCAGGTGTGTAGGGTGCGGGGGCTTTCCGGCACCGGGTTTGCGGTGCCGAGTCGGGCGCTGACGATGAGCATGGGGTAGCGGTCGGCGTAGAGTTGCCCGAGCGCTTCGAGGGCGACTTTGCTCATGCCGTAGTAGGTGTCGGGGCGCGCGTCGGGCACGGCTACCCCGGCGATGCTGGCTGGGGTGTGGTAGCCGACGGCGTGGATTGAGCTGGCGAGGAGCACTCGGCTGATTCCGCAGTCGTGTGCGGCTTGGAGTATGGTGTGTGCGCCGTCGATGTTGGTGCTGAGGATGTCGTGCCAGGGTCGTTCGCCGGAGTGTCCGCCGAGGTGCACGACGAGGTCGCTGTGGGCGAGGTGGGTGCGCATGGCTTGGGGGTCGATGATGGATGCCGTGTGGTGCGTTTCGTGTTCGCCAAGCTCCCCGGGTGGTGGCGTGAGGTCGATGAGGGTGAGGTGGTGCCCGGCGGCGGTGAGGTGTGGGCGGAGGGCGGTGGCGATTGCGCCGGAGCCGCCGGTGATGGTGATGTGCGCCATGGGGTCCTCGTGATTGTGTTTGCTATGAGCCGCGTTGACACCACCCTAGCACGGTGTGAGTGTGTAAAAAGCGTTCGCAAGGGTGCAACGTATTTACATATGTGAATAGGAG
>CAYTSH010000221.1:0-3121 GCA_964440395.1 uncultured Microbacteriaceae bacterium | reverse complement strand
GCGTCGGGCTCACCGAAGACGTCAAAAAGTTCCTGCACTACAACGCCAACAAGGCGCTCATGAACCTCGGCTACGAACCGCTGTTCCCCAAGTCCACCACCGATGTGAACCCGGCAATCCTTGCCGCGCTCTCACCCAACGCCGACGAAAACCACGACTTCTTCTCCGGTTCAGGATCCTCCTACGTCATCGGCAAAGCGGTCATCACCGAAGACGAAGACTGGGACTTCTAAGCCATTCGGCGCAACCAACGCCCGCAACGCGTCGGGTTGCCAGCGTCACGCTGGCCGCGTCACGTTGCCGGCGTCAAGCCCCCGATCCGCGAAACGCAAGGATCGGGGGCTTGACGCGTGTGTCGAGCCTCAGCCCGTCGTGCGGCGAATCAGCTCCGCAATCAACTCATTTGCGCGTGCGAGCAGCGTCGCAATCTCGCCCTCGTCCCGATCGATCCAGCGGCAAAGCGGATCGCCAACCGGCACAAAATCCTCATGCCGCTCCCACACCACGAGGGTGCGCTCCGCGCCCAGCACGTACTGCTGCCACCACACCTGGCGAAGATAGTGACGCGGAATGGTTCGCCACGCCTTATTGGTTGTTTTAATTTCGGAAAGTTCCACCCGGCCGCAGTCACGCACAGCCAACCCGTCTGGTGTGGCCAAATGCCTGGCGTCTGTTCCAGAACGAAACAGCGCACTGCTCGGTCGAATGCCGAACCCCGCCTGCACCCACGCGGCAATGTGCGGTTCACGCGCTTTGCCGTGCTCGGTAAACGCGTTCCCGCCGAAGGCGGTGCCCTGAAGTTTCGCATCAGCCGCCCGCTGCACCGAGCCCGGCGAGGTAAGCCGGGCCACATCCGTAGCCGTAATGCCGCGCGCCCGGGCGCGCAGCCAGGCAAGTCGATCAACCCCGTCGACCACCACGCGTTGGCGAAGCTGGGCGAGCGTGCTCTCCTGCGCGGTCATGCCCGCAAGCGAGGCGAGCGGTGCCGGTTGCGACGGCGGCGCGGCGAGTGCGGCATCCTGAATGGATTGCGCTGAGGGGAGAACCGGAACAAACGAAGGCACAACACCTATTGTGCTGCACCCGGGCGTCAGCGCCAATTACGCCGGCGGCGTGCCCCGCAACCCGCCGACGTGTCGGGGCGGGCTGGGACGGGGCGCGACGGGCTCGGACGGGGCGCGACGGGGCGCGACGGGCTGGGACGGGCTCGGACGGTGGGAGAACGGGGGCGTGGCTGGGGGAGAACGGGGGCGGTCGCTTGAATTATGGGGGGACTCGCAGCATTTATTCAGATTTTATCCAGAGCCTGCCAATTCATGGCGGATTCACGCTGAATTCATGCGGAGGACGTGGCCGAGTGTGGCAAATCACAGGCTCCAAAAACAGCCTAAAAAGCTCAGTCTACTCCCCGTTCTGGGCTTCGTCATAGGATCCACGCGCATAATAGTCACATGAGCACGATGAACAACCGCAACCGATCAGCGGAGACACCACAAATTCGCAAAGCTGACGGCAACGCAGTGAAAGCTCTCGTTGTAGACGACGAGAGCTCACTTGCCGACCTTCTTTCCATGGCACTTCGATACGAGGGGTGGGATGTGCGCACCGCGGGTGACGGCGCAACCGCACTCAACGCCGTCCGGGAATTCCAACCCGACGTGATCGTCCTCGACATCATGCTGCCAGACCTTGACGGCATGGCCGTGCTCGCCCGGCTGCGCGCAGACGGAATCACCGTGCCGGTGCTCTTCCTCACCGCCAAAGACTCACTCGACGACCGCATTGCCGGGCTCACCGCCGGTGGCGACGACTATGTAACCAAACCGTTCAGCCTCGAAGAGGTCGTCGCCCGACTGCGTGGACTTGTGCGCCGTTCGATTCTGACCACCGCCATCGAAGATCCAATCATGCGCTTCGGCGACCTCACCCTCAACGAAGACAGCTACGAAGTAACCCGCGGCGGCACCCACATTGAGCTGACCAGCACCGAGTTTGAACTCCTGCGCTACCTCATGCGTAATCCGCGTCGCGTGGTGAGCAAATCGCAAATCCTTGACCGCGTGTGGAACTACGACTTTGGTGGCAAAGCCAGCGTTGTGGAACTCTACATTTCCTACCTGCGCAAAAAAATCGACCACGGCCGCGAGCCGATGATCCACACGGTGCGTGGCGTAGGGTACATCCTGAAAACCCCCGCCGGCGAATAACCGCCGGCGACAGGCAGGGCGCTGACAAGTAGCATTGACAGGATGAGAGCACGACTGCAGCGGCAACCCACCACGCTTCGACGCAAACTCGTGGTGACCATTGTCACCCTCGTCATCGCCTCCAGCGTGATTGTTGGAATTGTCAGCGTCCTGACCCTGCAAAAAAACCTGCTCGTGCAACTCGACGAGCGGCTCGATTCCACCTTCGACCGCGCTACCATGCAGGTCAACGGCGGCGGGCCGTTCAACGGGGCCATCCGCCAAACCCCGACCGCCGACCAAATCTTGAGCGGCCCGGGAGCCGCGCCGGGCACCCTCGCCCTCGTCGCCGAACCCTCGCCGAACGGGGTGAGCGGCTCCTACATCACCCACGGTTACACCAACAACCTCAGCGTGATAATTCCGCTCACCGACGAGCAGATCGAAATCATCTCGAACGTGCCAATCGACGGTGCCCCATACACGGTCGACCTCGGTGGCGACCTCGGAAGTTATCGGGTGCAAGGGTCTTACGGCAACGCCGTCGCCTTCGTGGTGGGGCTGCCGCGCGGTGGCGTCGAACAAACCATTTCACAACTCACCTGGGTCATCGCCCTCATCTCCACGGCATCCGTCACCTGTGTGGGGCTCGTCGCGACGTTCCTCATCCGCAGTGCCATGCGCCCACTGGAACTCGTCTCCAGCGCGGCGGTGCGCGTCTCCCAGCTGGAACTCGACCGGGGATCCGTCGAAAGTTTTGAAGCAGTGCCGACCGACGGAATCGAACCCGGCTCAGAAGTGTGGCAGGTGATCGACGCGTTCAACACCATGCTCGACCGGGTTGGCGACGCCTTCGTCGCGCGGGAACAAAGCGAACACACCATCAGGCGGTTCGTCGCCGACGCCAGTCACGAACTGCGCACCCCACTCGCCTC
>CAYTSH010000220.1:0-3132 GCA_964440395.1 uncultured Microbacteriaceae bacterium | reverse complement strand
GGGCGCCATTGTTGCCGGCGATGTGTTGGTGATTCGCTATGAGGGGCCGAAGGGTGGGCCGGGCATGCGCGAAATGTTGGCGATCACCGCGGCCATCAAGGGCGCGGGACTGGGCAAAGATGTACTACTATTAACAGATGGTCGGTTTTCAGGCGGCACAACCGGACTCTGTATCGGCCATATTGCACCGGAGGCGGTGGACGCGGGTCCAATCGCCTTTGTTCGCGATGGTGACCTGATTCGGGTCGATATCGCCGCTCGCACGCTTGACCTACTGGTTGACCCTGACGAGCTTGCTGCCCGCCGAAACGGCTGGGCACCGCTACCACCCCGCTACACTCGTGGCGTGCTTGCGAAGTATTCTCGCCTGGTGCGTTCTGCCTCTGAGGGTGCAACGACCGGCTAGGTTTCGCGGTTGCGCGATGCTTCGCCGCACGATCTGGTGATGTTCGTGTGTGCTGATTTGCCGCGGATGTTTTGACTGTTTTTCACGTACCGAAAGAACTGACAATTATGACTATGGACTATGACCCTGTCATTTCGGGTGCTGGGGGCGCTGCGGCGATTCCCACACCGCCAGCTGCTCGTGCGCAGCAGCCTGAGCTTCTCACCGGCGCTCAGGCGGTTGTGCGCAGCTTGGAACTGCTTGGTGTGAAGGATGTGTTTGGTCTTCCCGGCGGCGCGATTCTTCCGGTATATGACCCGCTGATGGATAGCCAGAAGCTCAGGCACATTTTGGTGCGGCACGAGCAGGGGGCGGGGCATGCCGCGGAGGGGTATGCCGCCGCGACCGGCAAGGTGGGCGTGTGCATTGCCACGTCGGGGCCGGGTGCGACGAACCTGGTGACTGCGATTGCTGACGCGTACATGGATTCGGTGCCGTTGCTTGCGATTACCGGGCAGGTTTTTTCGACGCTGATGGGCACGGACGCGTTCCAGGAGGCCGACATTGTTGGTATCACCATGCCGATCACGAAGCATTCGATTTTGGTCACCCGGGCCGCGGATATTCCGGGCGCGATCGCGGCGGCGTATCACATTGCTTCCACCGGTCGTCCGGGGCCTGTGCTGGTTGATATTACGAAGGATGCGCAGCAGGATTCGTGCCCGTTTGTGTGGAACCCGCAGGTGGATCTTCCCGGCTATCGTCCGGTTGCGAAGGCGAATAGCAAGCAGATTCAGGCCGCAGCGCAGCTCATTTTGGCCGCGAAGCAGCCCGTGTTGTATGTGGGCGGCGGGATTGTGCGTGCTGGGGCTGCCGCTGAGTTGCGTTCGCTTGCCGAGCTGACGGGTGCCCCGTTGGTGACCACATTGATGGCACGTGGCGTGTTTCCTGATTCGCATCCACAACATTTGGGGATGCCCGGGATGCATGGCACCGTCCCTGCGGTTCTTGCGCTGCAAGAGGCCGACCTGCTCATCGTGCTTGGTGCGAGGTTTGATGATCGGGTGACGGGCAAGGCGGCGTTGTTCGCGCCGAACGCCAAGGTGATCCATGTTGATATTGATCCGGCTGAGATTTCTAAGATTCGTACCGCCGATGTGCCGATTGTGGGTGACGCAAAGGAGGTGCTGACTGATCTTGCCGACCTGGTTGAGGCGGGCGCGAAGCAAACCGCCCCGGATTATGCGGACTGGTGGGCGTATTTGAACGATTTGCGGCAGAAGTTCCCGCTCGGCTACACAAAACCTTCTGACGGGTTGCTGGCGCCGCAGCATGTGATTGAGCGCATTGGCGAATTGACCGGCCCTGAGGGTGTGTACGCTGCGGGTGTTGGCCAGCACCAGATGTGGTCCGCGCAGTTCATCAAGTATGAGCGCCCCAACTCGTGGCTGAATTCGGGTGGTGCCGGCACGATGGGTTATTCGGTGCCCGCCGCGATGGGGGCCAAGGTGGCGCAGCCGGATCGGCACGTGTGGGCGATTGATGGCGATGGCTGCTTCCAGATGACGAATCAGGAGCTTGCGACGTGCGTGATTAACAACATCCCCATCAAGGTGGCGATTATTAACAATTCGTCGTTGGGCATGGTGCGACAGTGGCAGACCCTTTTTTATGATGGCCGGCATTCGAACACCGATCTGAATACGGGGCATGGCACCGTGCGGATTCCTGATTTTGTGAAAATGGCGGATGCGTATGGCTGCCTGGGTATCAGGGTGGAACGCGAGGATGAAGTCGACGCGGCGATCCGGTTGGCGTTGGAGACGAATGATCGCCCGGTGGTGATTGATTTTGTGGTGAGCGCTGATTCGATGGTGTGGCCGATGGTGCCGCAGGGTGTGAGCAATAGTGCCATTCAATATGCACGCGACCACAGCCCGACCTGGGAATTGGAGGAAGACTAGTCATGACAAAGCACGTGTTGAGTTTGTTAGTTGAGAACAAGCCAGGTCTGCTTACCCGGGTTGCCGGGTTGTTTGCGCGTCGCGGTTTTAATATTGATTCGCTTGCGGTTGGCACCACCGAGATTCAGGGTCTCTCACGGATCACCGTGGTGGTTGATGTTGACTCGTTGCCGCTCGAGCAGGTTACGAAACAGTTGAATAAACTGGTCAACGTGATCAAGGTGGTTGAGCTGGAGCCGAGCCTGGCTGTGCAGCGTGAACACCTGCTGGTGAAGGTGCGAGTTGATCAGACGACCCGTTCGCAGGTGATTGAGTTGGCTGCACTGTTTCGCGCCCACGTTGTTGACGTTGCAACGGAATCAATTGTGTTCGAAGTTACCGGCGATTCGGCCAAGGTGCAGGCGTTCCTGAAGGTGCTTGACCCGTTTGGCATTAAGGAAATTTCCCAGTCCGGTCTGATCGCAATGGGTCGCGGCCCGAAATCTATTACTGACCGCGTGCTTCGCACTGAGCGCGCAAATTTTTAACCGAACATTTTCCATACCCACAACAAACAAGGAGAAACTCGTGACTGAGATCCACTACGACGACAACGCAGACTTGTCGCTCATTCAAGGCAAGAAAGTTGCCGTCATTGGCTACGGTTCGCAGGGGCACGCGCACGCGCTGAACCTTCGCGATTCGGGCGTTGAGGTTGTTATCGGTTTGAAGGACGGCTCAAAGTCAATCCAGAAAGCAACCGAGGCGGGCTTCGCCGTGCACAACGTTGCTGACGCTGCGGCT
>CAYTSH010000219.1:0-3151 GCA_964440395.1 uncultured Microbacteriaceae bacterium | reverse complement strand
GGGTCACGCTGGCTGCGTGTTCGTGAACGGCGCGGCTGGCGTACAGGGAGCCCATGCCGTTGGCAGCTCCGGTGATGAGCAGGTGGGCTCCCCGTACGGTTGCCATGGCTAGATGGTGACGACGGGTTGCGCGTCGCCGAGTGATGCTTCGAGTACGGCGATCATGTTGGCGAGTGCTTCTTCGTCGCTGTTTTTTTGTGCGAGTGCCAGTTCGGAGACGAGCACTTGTTGCGCTTTGGCGAGCATGCGTTTTTCGCCGGCGGAAACGCCGGTGTCTTGGTCTCGGCGCCACAGGTCTCGCACCACTTCGCCGACTCGCAGCACGTTGCCGCTGGCCATTTTTTCTTGGTTTGCTTTGTAGCGGCGCGACCAGTTGACGGGTTCTTCAACGATGGGTTCGCGCAGCACGTTGTAGACGGCTTCGACGCCTTCGTCGTCGATGATGTCGCGCACGCCAACGATTTCTGCCGAGTTGATGGGCAGATTGATTTCGAGGTCGCTCGTGTGCACATTGAGCGTCATGAATTTGACTTCCTCGCCGTCGATTTCGCGAGTTTTGATATCGACAATCGTCACCGCGCCGTGGTGCGGGTAGACGAGCGTTTCTCCGATTTCAAATTTCATGTGTTAACTCCTGGGTTGTGGTTGTGTTGGATAGGTTGGTCTGTGGTGCGGGCGCAGGCGCAGG
Organism: uncultured Microbacteriaceae bacterium; assembly: GCA_964440395.1. Taxonomy (GTDB): domain Bacteria; phylum Actinomycetota; class Actinomycetes; order Actinomycetales; family Microbacteriaceae; genus CAYTSH01. The sequence goes on along the minus strand of CAYTSH010000219.1, from coordinate 2,463 downwards.
CGCGGGGGCAGGCTCGGGCGCGGCGGGTTGCGGGGCAGGATCGGGTTCGGGCGCAGGTGCAGGTGCGGGCGCAGGCGCAGGTGCGGGCTCGGCGGATTGCGGCAGCAGTTGCGCGTTGAGGATCCATTCGGGCAGGCTGCGCACAAGTTCCGCCCCCAGCGCTTCGTCGGACAGGTTGAGGGTGCCGAGCATCCACGCGCTGATCACGGTGACCGCGCCGCCCGCATGATAGAGCGTGTCGACGTCGCACCCGGCGCGATCTTCAAGCGGAATGCGTTTCGTGATGCCGCTGAGCATGGTGTGCACGGCGCGCTGAATGCTGGTGTTGTGCGCGTGCCTGGCAGGCGCAAGCTCGAGCACGCTGCTGTAGAGCGGAAAATGATCCACCAGGTGCTCGATGAGTTCGGCGTACCCCGCCGCGGCCAGCTCGGCACCGGTGGTCTCGTTCTCACCGGCGGCCTGGTTGCCGACCTCTGGGCGCGCCCGGGTGAGCGAGTCGATGTGCGCGCCGAGCACGTGGGTGGCCAGCTCGTCGAGCCCCGAAAAATGGGTGTAAAAGGTGCTGCGGCTAATGCCGGCGGCACGCGCGATATCGCTCACCGAAACGGTTTGGCTTCCCGAACTCATCAACTGCGTCACCGCCTCCACAACAAGCGCTCGGGTGCGCTCAGCCCGCGGATCGGTCGATGATTTCTGGTGTGCACCCGCCGCCATTGGGAGCGCCGCCAGTCGTGTCATACATCCAATCATACCAGCCTCCTGGACACCTGTCCAGAAAAGTTTGGGCGGGGCGGGACGCGGGACGGGACGTGAGGCGACACGCGGGACGGCACGCGGGCGACACGCGGGCGACACGCGGGACGGGACGTGAGGCGGCACGCGGGACGGCACGCCGGGCGGGACGTGAGGCGGCACGCGGCACGCGAAACGGCACCCCGCCCGCGGGGGCGGGATAGGATAACCGCATGAACCAGCAGGCAGCCGACCACGGCATCCACCAATTGATTCGCGCAGGAATGCCATACGCCCTCGTCGCAACGCTGCACCTGTTCGCCATCATCACCGCACCGGACACGATTGGCGTGTGGACCAAACCGCTACTCATGCCGGCGCTTGCCGTCGCCATTGTCCGGCTTGCGCCGAAACCCTGGGGGCGCTCCACCTGGCTGCTGCTCGCCGGGGTGCTGTTCTCGTGGGGTGGGGATGTGCTGCTGGGGGTGTCGTTCGTGCTCGGGTTGGCGAGCTTCCTGGTGGCACACCTCGCCTACATTGCCGTGTTCCTGCGCGTGTTTCATGGCAAAGTGGCGTGGTGGGGCGCCGCTTACGTGGTGATTTTTGTGGCGCTCGCAACCCTGCTGTGGCCGCACCTGGGCGGACTGCACGTGCCGGTGGTGGCGTACGGGGCGGTGCTGAGCGCCATGGCGTGGGTGGCGACTCGCGGACCGGCGCTGCTGCGCATCGGCGGGGCACTGTTCCTCACGTCAGACGCGGTGTTGGCGGTGCGGCTGTTCCACCCGGACGGCCAGTTCGAATTCAGTTCGCTCATCATCATGGCCACCTACCTGGCCGCGCAGGGCTGCATCAGTTTCGCCGTGATGCGACAGTTACGCCTCGCTGAGCTGCAGTACCGCCTGTAACGCCAACAGGTAGGAGACGTGACCGAAGCCGGCGATGACCCCTGAAGCGACCGGGCTCACATGACTCACATGCCGGAACGGTTCGCGGGCGTGCGGGTTACTCAAATGCACTTCAACGAGCGGTGTGCCGGTTTCGGTGAGCAACGCGACCGCGTCACGCAGCGCCACCGACGTGTGCGTGTAGCCGGCCGGGTTGAACACCACCGGGGTGCGGGAGTCGGTGGCTTCATGCAGCCAGTCAATGAGCTGGCCTTCGCTGTTGCTTTGGCGCAAGTCTATGATCGTGCCGGCGGGTGCCGCGTTTTGCAACAGCACCCGAATGTCGTCCAGTGTGCGCGTGCCGTACACGCCCGGTTCGCGGGTGCCGAGGCGGTTCAGGTTGGGGCCGTTGAGTACAAGAACAGTTGACATGAAAACCTCGAGAATGGATGCTGCGGTCGGGTCGGTCGGTGCCCGCCAGTCCCCCGGCGCTCACCCACCGTCTAGTCAAGCACAGCCAACGCGGTTGTGTGGGGCATTTCGGGGTCGATTCGCGTTCTGCAGACCATCCGCGCTAGTATGGTCACTGTTGCCCGCAAAGGCATACGGGCTGTGGCGCAGCTTGGTAGCGCACTTGACTGGGGGTCAAGGGGTCGCAGGTTCAAATCCTGTCAGCCCGACAAATGTCCAGATGAGAATCTGTTTCTCACCTGGACTTTGTTGTTTTGTCGGCCGTTTGACTGAGCGTTCGGGGGGGGCTATAGGCCAAAAAGAGTGGATGGGGTCGGGTGTGTCATCCGCGTCCAGCCCATCCTGCACGTAGCCAGAGGCCTTCGTCTGGGCTGAG
>CAYTSH010000218.1:0-3160 GCA_964440395.1 uncultured Microbacteriaceae bacterium | reverse complement strand
GGAAGGCCTCGGGATCCTCGAACCCTGTTTCTTCGCAGAAAACGCTGAATCTGACGTTATGGTGGAGTCTCCGTGCCTCCAGCGTGTCCGCGAGGATGCAGACGAAGCGATCGATCACCGGGGTGCGCGGCACACGCATCAGCGTATTCTTGTGCGAGGCTGCGCTGTTCCGCGATCCAGGCGTCGCTCCCAACCGTTCCGGTGCTGGGCGAGAAGAGGTATTCGTCCATTTTGGCGTCGTCGAAGCAGGTGACGGGGGTGGATTCGTTCACCCCGCGCGGGTCGAATCCAACAATGTTGTACGATTCGAGCAGCGCGGCACCGAATTGTCCGAACTTGACGCCGTCACGCACGAAATCGACACCGGAGGCTCCCGGCCCACCGGGGTTCACCAGCAACTGCCCCAGCGGTTGTTTTCCGGTTGCTCGGTGCCGGATCAGCGAAAGTTCGAGCTGGTCGCCGGCGGGGGCATCCCAGTCAATGGGGGCGGTAATGCGCGCGCATTCCACGTTGGAGCCGCAGTTCTGCCACGTAACCTGCTGCGAATAGATTTCGATGAGGTCCGCCGGCACACCGTCGAGCACGGCGGCGGGTTGTTCGCTGGTGCCACCGGTCGCGCCGCTCATGACGGGTTCGATGCTGCACGCGCTGAGCGCAAGCAGCCCGGTGGCCGCGAGTGCGGTGACGCCAAGCAGGGCGCTGCGCCTGACTTGGCCACGATAACCACCATTTGGGATGCCCGGCGGTGTTGGTTCGTGATCTCTTGTCTGCTTGGTGGCCATGTTGGTTCCTTTCAGAGTAGCGTACACAGCAGTGCTTCGACTGAGAGCAGGGGTGTAACGTTTTGGGCGATGTGCCGCTGAGCTTCGGTGCAGGCTTCCACAATGTTGAGGGTGTGCGCCGGGGTGAACCGCTGGGCTGCGGCTCGAATCTGCGCTTCGTGCTCACGATTGATCAGTTGCCGTTCGATGCCGTTGGCGGAACCGCTAAGTTGCACCATGAGCAGGTCACGGTACAGGCTGAGCATATCGGTTAATATCCGATCCACGCCGTCACGCACTGCCCGGGTTGCTTTTCGTTTTTGGTCGTCTTCGAACTGTTTCACGTGGGAGCGCAGCGCCGCCGGGATCGCCGCCCCGGGTGTTATGCCGAGGTTTCTGAGCATTTCGGTGCGTTCTCGTTCTGCGGTTTCTTCGCTGAGGGCGGCGGCATCGGCGGTTGCAATGTCTATGAGGCGTTTGGCGGCGAGCATGGCGTCGGCGAGTGTGTGCACGGAGAGTACCGTGCTGAGGGTTTCTTCTCGGCGCGCAAAGGCTTGGGGGTTTGTGGCGAGGCGTCGCGCCATGCCGATGTGTTGTTGCGCGAGCCTGGCGCACTGTTCCGCACGGTCGGGGGCGATGCCGTCGCGTTCAGTGAGGAGCTGAGCCACTTCTGGCACGCTGGGCGTGGTGAGTCGGACGGAGCGCACGCGGGATCGAATGGTTGGGATGACGTCGGCTTCGCTTGGGGCGCACAGGATCCAAACGGTGCGCGCCGGGGGTTCTTCGAGCGCTTTGAGGAGCACATTCGAGGTGCGTTCCGGCATTCGGTCTGCATCTTCGATGACTATCACCCGGTATCGTGACGTGGATGGCGAGTATTGGGCGCTACTCACCAGGCCACGCACATCGTCGATGCTGATGCTCACCTTGTTGCTGCTGAGCACAGACAGGTCCGGGTGTGTGCGTGCGGAAACTTGGGCGTGCACGTGGTTTGGGTCGGTGGCTCCGTCGCTGAGCAACGCGGTAGCAAACGCAAAGGCAATGGTGGAACGACCCGAACCGGCTGGGCCGGTGATGAGCCAGGCGTGGGTCATGTCGCTGGCCCGGGCGTCGGCGTGCCCGGTGGCTTCGGCGGCGCTTCGGAGCACCCGAACCGCTTCACGTTGCCCCGCTTGCTGTTTCCACACGTCCATATGTTTAGGCTAGCGCTGTTTTTCTGTGGATGGCCAACTTGTGTGCGCCCGGATGAGCCAAAGTGGTGTGATGGATGATCAACCCGCCCCCACTCGCATCGCTGCCGCACTGGAACCGCAGCGCCTGTTCAGTGCGGCACCACCTGAGCCGGTGGGCGTGCCGCCGATGCGCGTTCGGATCGCTCCCGGCGCTGTTGTTCCCACCAGCCGGGTTGTTGCGTGCACGTGCGGTTGGGTGTCGTTTGCGATTCGTTGCGCGTCGTGGCTTTCGAGCAGAAGGGGCGCTGGGGTTGTGTTGAGTCACGGCACCGCGGCACGGTTGCACGGGATGCTGCCCGTGTTGGTGGATGGTGTGCTCGCCGATGAGCGGATCGAGTTCAGCACGCCCCCAACGGTCACCGCCGGCGGGGGGTTGGAGCGTTGCGAGGTTCGATTACAGCACCCCACGCCCCCGCACGATCCGCTGCCGAACAACCCGCGCCCGAACAACCCGCGCCCGAACTACCGACTCCAGCACGGTCCGCTCCCGAACTACCGACTCCAGCACGACCCGCCCCCGAACTACCGACTCCAGCACGATCCGCTCCCGCACGATCCGCTCCCGCACGACCCGCTCCCTCCCGTTGTGGCGCGGCGGCATCGCAGTTCGCGGCACGCGGAGGTGATTCGGGTGCTTTCTCCGAATCGGGGGTGCGCGCTGCTTGGCGGCGGGCTTCCGGCAGTGGGGGTGACGGGAACGTGGGTTTCGTTGGCGCAGGAGTTTCCGGTTGATGTGTTGGTGCGCATTCGGGTTGCACTCTCGCGTGGGGAACGCCCCGCCCTGGTTGACTGTGCGTCGTGTTCGTCGTGGCTGCCGCCGGTTGCTCCGGCGCTGTTTGCGGACGCGGTGTCGCGCGCGTCGGGGAGTCGCGGGGTGCGCCGCGCGTGGCAGGGCCTCGCGCTGCACGTGTGGGGTGTCAATGAGGAACTTTTGCCGGCCTGGTCCTGGCTGGAGTCGGCTCTCGACGCGCACCACGCTGGTCGGGTTGGGCGTGAAAGGGCCTGGTTGCAGGCTTGCCAGGAGTGCGCGCTCGATATTCGGGATGCCAGGGGTCGCCTCCTCGCGCACGCCGACCTTGCCTGGGTTGCGTTGCGTTTTGGTATCTCGGTGGTGCAGGTGTCGTCGCACATTCCCACGTTCGAGGTGCCGGACTGGCACGCTCCTCG
>CAYTSH010000217.1:0-3172 GCA_964440395.1 uncultured Microbacteriaceae bacterium | reverse complement strand
CGGAACTTGAGCAAGATGATCTGCTGGATACCCCTGCGGTGTCCGGTGAAACCACAGCCGCTGTGGGGTTCTTTCGTGACGCCAAGCATGTTGTTGAGGCTCTGGAGAAAGCCGGCTTTGCTGTCAACTTCATCATCGAAGGTGAAATGGCCAGCATCCCGGCCAGTGTTCGGCAAGTACTTCGCAGAACGATTCGCGAACTTGGCACGAACGTGCTGAAGCACGCAGACAGCAGCGCCCCTGTGACCCTGTGTCTGAACATTAATCAGAACTGGGTGAACGTGTGGACGACAAACCGCGCCAACCCGTCGAAACCAATCGTGTCCTCCAACACCGGCATTGAAGCAATGCGCACCCGGAGTAAAGTATTCGGTGGCCATGTGGAATGGGGGCTCTCGCAAGGTCGCTGGACAACCAAAATGTCTCTTCCACTCGGCGCCGAAGTCGCCGACCGAGAATAACAAGAAGGAGAAAACCATGGTTCGAGTAATCATCGCTGATGACGACGGCAGCACCCGTGAAGTGCTTCGCGAATATCTCGGAATCGATCCCGCAATCACCGTAGTTGCTGAAGCTGCAAACGGACACGTTGTTGTGCAGCAAGCGGTCACACTGCAACCAGATGTGATCCTCATGGACATGCAAATGCCCGTGCTGGATGGCGTGGCAGCAACGAAACACATTCACCACGAATACCCAAACATTGCAATTATCGGCTTAAGCACGTTCTCAACCGACCGCTACGTGGTTGATCTGCTCCGTGCCGGCGCGTCCGGATACCTCGTCAAAGATACCGCCCCCAAAGACATCATCGCCGCCATCCACAGTGCTGCCCGTGGAGAATCAATGCTCTCACCCTCGGTTACACGGCACGTTGTGAAAGGACTAGAAATGTCCGTGCCCGCCCAAACAGAAGCCGACCCCGAACTGCTCAACCTACTCACCAAAAAAGAACTCGAAGTCATCGGTCTGCTCGCGCGTGGAATGAGCAACCGCGAAATGGCACGAGAACTCTACGTGACAGAATCAACCGTAAAAGCCCGGTTTGTGAAAGTCATGGAAAAACTTGGCGTGCGCGACCGGGTGCAAATACTTGTTGTTGCCTACGAACGCGGCCTGGTCGGCCTCAAATCGAGAACCCCACTCGGCAAGCGCTAACTCCTCCCCAACACATCCCTCATCGGTTGCAGCAACGCGTGCACGGCAGCATGCACACCCTCCTCACTCACCCCAGCCAACGCCGCAGCCGGCTCCCGAACCAACCTGCCACCCCAACCGAGCACCTCAAAATGTGCCATTGCTCTCGCCAACTCCAACGGGCTCCGCCACGCACCACGCAAACTATCCAAAACAAACCGTTTCGCGGCAAACAAATCCCACGACACCCCCAACGGCACGTCAGCTGCAAACCGTTCCACCAGCTCCTCAACCACACCCAACCCGCACTGGTGTGGTGAAGAAATCCGCCACCGCATCGTAGAAAAATTGCCATGCAACCCCTTCGAAATCTCCGCAGACACCCGAAAACCTAAATCGCAAGCAACCGACTCAATCACGCTGCCAGGCATCGAAGCCACCAACGAACCCGCAAGCAGCGTCTCAACCGAACCAGCAACAGGCGAAGGATCTGCACCAGTAATGGTGGTGCGCTGCACCCCGGCAACAGTGGTCTGAGAAATAGAACTAAACATTTTGCCCTCCGGGCAAGCAGGCGGCGACAACTCCGCCAACACACCCTGAGCCGCAAAAACCTCCTCCGCCGAACCAGCCAAACTCACCACAGGATCACCCGCACCCGCAGCAGCCGAATGACCAACCACCCGCCTGATCAACTCATTCGTCGACAACCTTGGCACCGCAAGCGTCAAACACTCCGCACCGTTACTCACCGTCCACTCAGCCGAAACCGGTAACGCCGCAGTCGAACCTGCAACCAGGCGCTCAACATCCTCCCGAAACCCCCACGTCGGCACAAGCTGCACACGTTGCCACCCAAACGCAACCGCAGTGAACTGCGAACGCTGATCAACCACCGCCAACGGCGTAGCCGTACCCAAAACAACCATCATTTACTGCTTACCAGGAATAAGAGTGACCGCAACACAGTGCTGTGTCAGCAGGCGAGAAACAGACTGATCAAGCAACCCCCTCGCCGTGCTCGGTTCATCACCCAACTCAGCCAATTGCACAGCAAACTCTGCGGCAAACATGGGGCTGTCCCGCATAATCATGTCCCGGGCAACCGTGCGAGCAAACCGCTCATCATCCAACACCAATTGATCAGCCACAAACGCAGCCTCCCGCACCGCCGCAAGCAACAACCGCTCATCCAACCCCCACAACGAACGCAACCGAGAATCCAACCCAACCGACAAACCCGTATCATCCAGCAACACAAACAAATCGTCATAAGCCAAATCTGCCGGACCGAACAAGCCGGCCACGGCATCCAACAAATTGAACTGCCGAAACGCAGCCGCAACAAGAAAATCACCCAAAATATGGGGCGTAATCGAAACAGCGGGAGCCAGCTTCGTCGCACTAATACGCCTCGGCGCAGCCAAACCACGCACCACACGAATCTCATCCAACGCGCCAGAAAACACCCCACGCGGCTGCTGCAACGCAACAGCCGACTTCGGGGTCACAATACTGCCCACCCGCTCCGCAACCAGCGCGAGCGTCTCCTCAGACGAACCCGGCGTCAGCACCACAAGAACACTCTGCGAAACCAAATAATGCAACCGGTGCAACGCTCGCAGCGAATCAGGCGAAGCGACCCGCCGCAACTGCAAATCACCAATCCCATCATGGGCATTCGGATAATCACGCCAAAACCGTGCCGTCATGTGCGGCCACGGCAAAAACTGCCCGGCAGCCAACGCAAACCGTTGACTGCGCTCACGCGACAACCAGTCAATGTGCTGCTCAACCTGGCGGGCAGAAAACCGCGGCGAAAACACCCTCGACAACACCCGCTCAACCAACCGATCAAGCAAAGCCGGGCTGCCAGTTTCAAAAAACTCCGAATAATCCATGTGCGTCACGCCGTCAAACCGCGAAACATGCACCGGCGTGAGTCGCAACGCGGCAGGCACACTCGACAAGTCGCCACCAGTCGCAATGAGCTGACCAAGCAGCCGCAACATGCCCTCCTCGCCCGGCTGTTCAT
>CAYTSH010000216.1:0-3202 GCA_964440395.1 uncultured Microbacteriaceae bacterium | reverse complement strand
CCGGTCGGCGAGGGCTACCTTGGTCGCGTGGTTGACCCGCTGGGTAACCCGATTGATGGCTTGGGCGAGATCGCTACCGAGGGTCGCCGCGCGCTTGAGTTGCAGGCGCCTGGCGTTATGGCGCGTAAGTCGGTGCACGAACCGATGCAGACCGGCATTAAGGCTATCGACGCGATGATTCCGATCGGTCGCGGCCAGCGTCAGCTCATCATCGGTGACCGCCAGACGGGCAAGACCGCGATTGCGATCGACACGATCATTAACCAGAAGGCGAACTGGGAGTCGGGCGATACGAATAAGCAGGTTCGCTGCATCTATGTGGCAATCGGTCAGAAGGGTTCGACCATTGCCGCGGTGCGTGGTGCGCTTGAGGATGCGGGTGCGATGGAATACACGACCATCGTCGCCTCCCCAGCTTCCGACCCTGCCGGCTTCAAGTATCTTGCGCCATACACGGGTTCGGCTATCGGTCAGCACTGGATGTACGCTGGCAAGCACGTGCTGATCATTTTTGATGATCTTTCAAAGCAAGCGGAAGCATACCGCGCTGTTTCACTGCTGCTGCGCCGTCCACCGGGACGCGAGGCATACCCGGGCGACGTGTTCTACTTGCACTCACGCCTGCTTGAGCGTTGCGCAAAACTGTCGGATGAGCTCGGTGCGGGGTCGATGACCGGTTTGCCCATTATTGAGACCAAGGCAAACGACGTGTCCGCCTACATCCCCACGAACGTGATTTCGATTACCGATGGTCAGATCTTCCTGCAGTCAGACCTGTTCAACGCAAACCAGCGGCCAGCTGTAGATGTTGGTATTTCGGTTTCGCGCGTTGGTGGTGACGCGCAGGTGAAATCGATTAAGAAGGTTTCCGGCACGCTCAAGCTTGAGTTGGCACAGTACCGTTCGCTCGAAGCGTTCGCAATGTTTGCCTCGGATCTGGACGCAGCGAGCCGTCGCCAGCTTGCCCGTGGCGCGCGCCTCACCGAGCTGCTGAAACAACCACAGTATTCCCCATACCCGGTGGAAGATCAGGTGGTGTCAATTTGGGCTGGCACGAATGGCAAGCTTGACGAAGTGCCGGTTGAGGATGTGCTGCGTTTCGAGCGGGAACTGCTTGATTCACTGGCGCGCCACACGAAGGTGCTCGACACGCTTCGGGAGACGAACGTGCTCGACGATGACACTGTGAACGCACTTTCGGCGCACATTGACGAGTTCAAGCGTGACTTCGTGAAAAGCGATGGCACACCGCTGATCGACAACACGCCTGTTGAAGCACTCGATAGCGCAGACGTGAACCAACAGAAGATTGCCGTCAAGAAGCGTTAACCGCCTCGACTCGGGGTGTGGGCGGCGCGAAAGCTTCGTTCACACCCCAACGACCACACATTCGATTTAGGAACACAGGAGACACATGGGAGCGCAACTTCGGGTCTACCGGCAGAAAATTAAATCTGCCCAGACGACTAAGAAGATCACGCGTGCAATGGAGCTGATCGCCGCATCGCGAATTCAAAAGGCTCAGGCTCGTGTCCACGCATCAACACCATACGCAGAAGCGGTTACCGCTGCCGTTGCAGCTGTCGCGGCACACTCACGTGTTGATCACCTGCTCACCACTGAGCCGGAGCAGATCACCCGGGCGGCAGTGCTCATTTTCTCCTCTGACCGTGGGCTCGCTGGGGCGTTCAACTCCAACGTGCTGCGCGAGGCCGAGCGGTTGAGTCAACTCCTTCGCGACGAGGGCAAAGAGGTGGTCTACTTTCTCGTCGGACGCAAAGCTCAGGGATATTTTGCGTTCCGCCAGCGTGCGTACGAGCAGGTTTGGTCGGGCGGCACGGATAGCCCGCAGTTCGAAACTGCGCAGGAGATCGCCGCGGCGCTCATTGAGCGCTTCAGCGCAGACACTGCTACCGGTGGGGTGGACGAGATTCACGTGGTCTATAACCGCTTCGTGAGTATGATGACCCAGACGCCTGAGGTGGTGCGGGTGCTGCCACTTGAGATTGTTGAAGAGCAGGCAACATCCAACACCGATGTTGCGCCGCTGTACGAGTTCGAACCTGATGCCAGCACCGTGCTTGACGCGTTGTTGCCTGTCTACATCGAGTCCCGTATTTTCAATGCTATGTTGCAATCAGCCGCTTCGAAGCACGCCGCAACGCAGAAAGCCATGAAATCCGCCAGCGATAACGCTGACGGCCTCATTCGTGACTACACCCGACTTGCGAACAACGCCCGTCAGTCGGAAATTACCCAACAGATTTCAGAAATTGTGGGCGGCGCCGACGCGCTTGCCAACTAACGCACCCTGCGAGAAGAGAGAGAAGCTATGACCGAAACCGCCACCCAGGCGACACAGGCTGTGGGCCGTATCGCCCGAGTTACCGGCCCAGTCGTTGACATCGAGTTTCCGCACGATTCCATTCCTGAGGTTTACAACGCGCTTAAAACCGTTGTCGACTTTGGTGATGGTTCAGAGCCCTCGGTACTGACCCTTGAGGTTGCCCAGCACCTTGGCGACGATCTCGTTCGTGCCATTGCGCTCAACCCAACCGATGGCCTCGTTCGCGGTCAGGAAGTCACCGACACGGGTGCGCCGATTTCGGTGCCCGTTGGTGATGTGACCAAGGGCAAGGTGTTCAACGTTATTGGTGAAGTGTTGAACGCGCAGCCGGGCGAGCAGATCGAAATCACGGAGCGTTGGCCCATCCACCGCCGCCCGCCGGCCTTCGACCAGCTCGAATCGAAGACGCAGCTCTTCGAGACCGGCATCAAATCTATTGACCTGCTCACCCCATACGTGCAGGGTGGCAAGATTGGTCTCTTCGGTGGTGCTGGTGTTGGTAAAACCGTGCTTATCCAGGAGATGATCCAGCGAGTAGCGCAGGACCACGGTGGTGTTTCGGTGTTTGCCGGCGTTGGTGAGCGTACCCGTGAAGGCAACGACCTCATCCACGAAATGGAAGAAGCGGGCGTCTTCGACAAAACCGCACTCGTTTTCGGCCAGATGGATGAGCCACCGGGAACCCGTCTGCGCGTCGCCCTGTCCGCCCTGACCATGGCCGAGTACTTCCGTGACGTGCAGAAGCAGGACGTGCTGTTGTTCATCGACAACATCTTCCGCTTCACCCAGGCCGGCAACCGTGCGTGGCGATCCTTTGAGTCGTCCACCTGCCCGGACTTGTGGTCCTCGCCGCCG
>CAYTSH010000215.1:0-3213 GCA_964440395.1 uncultured Microbacteriaceae bacterium | reverse complement strand
GTTCTCTCTTCCAGTGAGAGCGTCTCACTGTCTACAACAAGCATGCCACCCCAGGTTGCCCGAGCGCACGGGTGTGGGGGTTGCTTGGTTGCGTGGTTGTATGGGTGCGTCTGTTGCGCGGTTGCCCAGGTTGCCCAGTTTGCCCAGTTTGCCCGCGCCGGTGCGTCTACACATTGCCCGGAAGCTCCGACTTATACACATTTTGCGCACGACCAGTGCGAGCTCGTGGTTCGCCGGGGAGACTGGAGCTGTGGAACACCGGGAATCTTGTAATCGTAGGGCACGGACACGCCCCCGGTGTTCCACAGCTCAATCGGCAATGTTGCCACAGGAATCAACCGGAAAGCAGTTTGTTATGAACGACTTCATTCACCTCACCGGCGTGGTTGCCACTCAGCCTCGCCACATCGTCACGAACGAGGGTCTCGCCATCACCTCGTTTCGACTTGCTTCAACCCATCGCAGATACCAGCGCTCAAGTAACAGCTGGGTGGACGGCGATACGAACTGGTACACCGTGACGGCGTTTCGGCAATTGGCGAGAAACACGCAGCAGTCAATTCGGCGAGGAGACCGCCTCATTCTCAGCGGCAGGCTTCGGTTGAAATCATGGGAGAACGGCGAGAAAACCGGCATGAACGTTGAGGTTGACGCAGACGTGATCGGTCATGATCTCAACTGGGGCACAGACCAGTTCACCAGGGTTTCCCATAGCAGTGCTCAAGCGGTGCAGGAAGTGGCCGGGGAGCAGCCCGCCCAGCAGGAACTCACCGCCGCGACCGGTGATGCTCGTGCTGCGCAACCAGGGGGTCAACACCATGATGCGTCGGAGGAGCGGGCGTCGATTGAGTCAGCGCCTGCACCAGCTGCGGTGGCGGTACCTGTCCCGTTCTGAGCGGTGAATTGCGCCGGTGCTGGCGCTGCACCGAACCGTGCAGCGCCAGCCATCCCCACCCCGGTAGCCGCCAGCGGTGATCGAATTCCCCGACGAAGAACGGTAGACTCTTCGTGTGAACCAAGCACCAATCAGTACGAATCAGCACTCGTTGTGGCACCGGTATTCAAGCGGGGTGCGTCGTACAGGCGTTCAGCAGTCGGATGTGGTGACTGATTCCGGTGGACACACGCGTTCAATGCGAGCGCGCCGGCTCAATCGCGCAGCCGCACTCACTCTGAGCGCCGTTGTGGCAAGCGCCGCGCTCAGCGGGTGCAGCGCTATTGGCATTGTCACGGGCAAAGCGCCAGCCGCTCAACGCAGTGCCATGCCGAGCCCGCAAAGTACCGAGCAAAACGCACCGGAACCGACCTACAATCCCGACGGTTCGGCAGCTGAAAACCTGCCATATTTTAACAAGACAAATCAGGCGTTCGCCGCCGGTGCGCAGGAAATCAACGGCAAGAATGTTGTTGACGCGCTGGCTGCTGCCGGATTCGACAAGCAGGCGATGCAGGTTTCGTTCGATAAAACTGCAACCGGCTTGAACGCTGAAAATATTTTCGTTTCGGTGCTCATCGACCAATCCTGCCTTATGGGGCAGTTTGTGCGCGCCGATCGAAGCTACACCGGCATCGAAACCAGGGCGCTTGGCCCCAACTTCACAATTTGTAACCCCTCAACCACCCGAACAATAGACTGGTAACCCGTTATGGCTGAATATATTTATCAAATGGTGCGCGCCCGAAAAGCGCATGGTGACAAAGTCATCCTGGACGATGTGTCCATGTCGTTCATTCCCGGGGCAAAGATTGGCGTCGTCGGACCCAACGGTGCCGGAAAATCAACGATTCTCAAGATAATGGCGGGGTTAGACACTCCGAGCAATGGCGAAGCAAAGTTGAGCCCCGGTTACACGGTGGGCATTTTGCTCCAGGAACCCGAGCTCAACGAAGAAGCAACCGTGCTTGCCAATGTTGAGATGGGGGTTGCTGAGATCAAATCGAAGATTGACCGCTTCAACGCCATTTCGCTCGAAATGGCTGATCCTGATGCAGATTACGATGTGCTCCTCCCAGAAATGGGCACACTTCAGGAAGAGATTGACGCTGCAGACGCTTGGGATCTTGAATCACAGCTGGAGCAGGCCATGGACGCGCTGCGTTGCCCGCCCGCTGACGCGATCGTGAAACACCTTTCAGGCGGTGAAAAACGCCGTGTCGCGCTGTGCAAGCTCCTGCTGCAGAAGCCGGATCTGCTGCTGCTCGATGAGCCAACCAACCACCTTGACGCTGAGAGCGTGCTCTGGCTGGAGCAGCACCTATCCAAATATCCCGGTGCGGTTCTTGCCGTAACTCACGACCGGTACTTCCTTGACCATGTTGCCGAGTGGATTGCCGAAGTTGATCGGGGCCGGCTATACCCCTACGAGGGGAACTACTCAACCTACCTTGAGAAAAAGCAGGAACGTCTCCAGGTGCAGGGCAAGAAAGACGCCAAACTTGCCAAGCGACTTGCCGAAGAATTGGACTGGGTGCGGTCCAACGCCAAAGGTCGCCAAGCAAAATCGAAGGCACGACTTGCCCGCTATGAAGAGATGGCTGCAGAGGCGGAGCGCACCAAAAAGCTGGACTTTGAAGAAATCCAAATTCCTGCCGGCCCGCGTCTCGGAAACGTGGTGCTGGAGGTGCAGAACCTTCGCAAAGGATTCGGCGATCGCACGCTGATCGATAACCTGTCGTTTAGCCTGCCACGCAACGGGATCGTCGGAATTATTGGCCCCAACGGGGTTGGCAAGACCACCCTGTTCAAATCAATTGTTGGACTCGAAGAAGTGGATAGCGGAGAGATCAAGGTGGGCGAGACCGTGAAACTCTCCTACGTTGACCAGTCACGTGGCGGTATTGACCCCAAGAAAACGCTGTGGGAGGTGGTTTCAGACGGTCTGGACTACATTCAGGTCGGCAACACCGAGATTCCCTCACGCGCCTACGTGTCAACATTCGGGTTTAAAGGACCAGACCAGCAAAAACCCGCCGGTGTGCTCTCCGGTGGCGAACGCAACCGCCTCAACCTGGCGCTAACGCTCAAACAGGGCGGCAACCTGCTGCTGCTCGATGAGCCCACAAACGACCTCGATGTGGAGACACTCGGCAGCCTGGAAAACGCGCTGCTCGAGTTCCCCGGCTGCGCTGTGGTTATCACGCACGATCGCTGGTTCCTCGACCGCATCGCCACCCACATCCTCGCCTACGAGGGCACCGAAGAGCAGCCGGCCT
>CAYTSH010000214.1:0-3220 GCA_964440395.1 uncultured Microbacteriaceae bacterium | reverse complement strand
ATACGCCGACATCCTCGACGCCATCCACACCCGGCGAGCCCCCGGTGTGGGGGTGCCCGAAGCGCTCGCCGCGCTCGAACTGGTGCACGCCTGCTACCTTTCAGCCACGCTGGGTCGGTCGGTTCGCCTCGCCGAGCTGCGTGACGGCTCCCTCGAACACGTCCACCCCGTCACCGGCGGCCAACCAGGGAAGGACTGAACATGCGCTGGTCAGTATTTACGGCATCCACCCCCGAATGGAGCCCGCAGGAGGCTGTCGACACGCTCGCAAGCCAAGGGTGGGACGGCGTTGAATGGCGCGTGACCGACCAAACCGCCGCGAATCCACCCCAATTTTGGTCGGGAAACCGGGCAACCTGGCCGCTGGCAACCCTGGAAGCGGACCTGCCCCGAATCGCGGCACTCACCCGGGGCGCCGGCCTGGCATTCTCCGGGCTGGGCGGCTACGCGAAATGTTTTGAACGCGACGACGTGGAGCGGCTCCTCGCCGCAACCGCAACGCTTGGCGCACGCCAGGTGCGGGTCACCATGCCGGCGGTGCGCAGCGGCAGCTACCCAGACCTTTTTCGGGACACCCAGCGCGACCTGGACTGGGTGGTGGCGCGCGCCGAGGCGCACGGGGTGAAGGCGCTCATCGAGCTGCACCATGACACCATTGTTGCGTCCGCCTCTGCGGCGATGCGACTCGTTGCGGGGCGGGATCCGGCGCACATTGGCGTGATTCACGACCTGGGAAACCTGGTCATTGAGGGCTTCGAGGACGTGCTTGGCGCATTTCAACTGCTCGGCCCCTACCTCGCCCACGTGCACGTGAAGAATGCGCGCTGGGTGCCGGTGGGTGCGGATGCCGCCGCTTCGCCCATCAATGGGGTGGATGCCGTGGCCTGGCAGCACGAGTGGGCGCCACTCCCTGCGGGTCAGGGGAACGTGTCCGCGTATTTTCGGGCGCTCGCCGAGGTGGGGTATGACGATTGGGTGACGGTGGAGGATTTTTCGCTGGAGCTGCCGCTGCTGGAGCGAACCGCGGCGAACCTGGCGTATGTGCGCGCCGTGTGGGAGTCGGTGCGCTCGTGAGCGGGGGTGTTGAGCCGTTGGTGCGCGCTGCACCCGCCGCGCCGATTCGCATGGTGCATCTTGGTGTGGGGGCGTTTCACCGCGCCCACCAGGCCTGGTACACCCAGCTGGCGAACGACCTGGCGAACGACGTTGCGGCATCCACCGCGGCGGATGCCGCGACGGATGCCGCGACGGATGCCGCGACGGATGTCGCGTTTCCGGCTGGGCCGGGCGGCGCGATGCCGCCCACCCGCTGGGGCATCGCGGCGTTCACGGGGCGTTCCCCGGGCGTTGCTGAGGCACTGAACGCGCAAGACTGCGTCTACACCCTGGTGGAGCGCGGGGCGACTGATCGCGTCACCCGCGTGGAGAGCATTGTGGCCGCGTATGACGGGGCGGCGCACGAGCGCTGGCTTGAACTCGTTTCGGCGCCCGACACGGCCATCATCACCCTCACCATCACCGAGGCCGGGTATTGCGCCGATGCTGCCGGGCGCTTACTGCCCGGCGACGATCTGGTGCAGCGTGACCTGGCCGAGTTTTGTTCGGGAAGGTGGCCGCTGCGCGCAATCAGCGCCCCCGGAAAACTTGTCGCCGGGCTCGTCGCTCGCCGTGCCGCCTGCGCAGCTGGGGATGCGCCGCTCGCGATTGTGAGCTGCGATAACGTGGCGAATAACGGCACCCTCACCCAAACGGTTGTGCTGGACTTTATTGCCGAGTGGGAGCGACGCCGCGGCGCGATGCCCGGCGAGCGCGGCGAACCTGCCGAGCGCGGCGAACCTGCCGAGCGCGGCGAACCTGGCGACGCGCGTGGGCTGCGCGAATGGGTGCTGCGCAACGTGAGCTTCGTGCACAGCATGGTTGACCGGATCACCCCGGCGACCACCGCCGAGGATCGCCGCACGGTGCGCAGCCTCACCGGCTACGACGACCGGGTGCCGGTCGTCACCGAACCGTTCAGCGAGTGGGTGCTGTGCGGTGCGTTCCCCGCCGGCCGCCCGGAATGGGAACGCGTGGGGGTGCGGATTGTCTCCGACCTGGGGCCCAGCAGTCGCCGCAAACTGTGGCTCTTGAACGCGGGGCACAGCCTCCTCGCTTATCTGGGGCAGCTGCGCGGCCACCACACCATCCACGCCGCCATGACCGACACCGAATGCGTTGCCGCCCTCGATGCGCTCTGGGCGGAGGCCGGGGAGGTTCTTGACCTGCCCGACACGGAATACGCCACCGCAACCGCCGTGCTGCGACAGCGCTTTGAAAACGCCCGAATCGCCCACCGGCTCGCACAAATCGCCAAGGGTGGTTCGCAAAAACTCGGGCCCCGCATCATCGATCCGCTCCTCGCCCGCCTCGCCCGCGACCTCCCCCCGGGGGAGACGCAGCTGCGCACGCTCGCCGCCTGGGCGGCCTACCTCAGCCAACCGCACGCACAGCAACCGGCCGACGACCCAGCCGCCGCGCCCCTCGTGGCAACCCTCACCCAGCCGCAACACCCGGGCGGTTCCCACGGACGCGCGCAGGCTGTGCTCCATCACCTGGGGGTGGATGCCGTCCTCACTCCCAGCGAGTTCCGCCAGTTGGTCGGGGCGCTCGCCCACACCATGGCGGGGTTCGGGAGCGAGCCGACCGCGGCATCCACCCATTGAACCGCACGGTGCGACACCACGCAGCGCCAGAACCACACCCCCAACCCAGACCGTTAGGAATCTGCAGCATGAACAGCAACGAACTCCCCATCACCCGGGCCGAAGTACTCATCACCAGCCCGGGGCGCAACTTTGTCACCCTCCGCATCACCACGGCAGACGGCACGACCGGGCTTGGCGACGCCACCCTGAACGGGCGCGAACTTGCCGCGGCCAGCTACCTGAGCGAACACGTGGTGCCGCTGCTCATTGGCCGCAACGCGCACCAAATTGAAGACACCTGGCAGTACCTGTATCGCGGCGCGTATTGGCGGCGCGGCCCGGTCACGATGGCCGCAATCGCCGCGGTAGACACGGCGCTGTGGGACATCAAAGCGAAACGCGCCGGCATGCCGCTCTACCAGCTGCTCGGCGGTCGCAGCCGCTACGGGCTGCTCAGTTACTGACATGCGAGCGGGGCCGAACTGCCGGAACTGTTCGACTCCATTCGGGCGCACCAAGCCGAAGGGTACCGCGCG
>CAYTSH010000213.1:0-3264 GCA_964440395.1 uncultured Microbacteriaceae bacterium | reverse complement strand
GGGCGCCGTAGGGGGTTTTGCCGACAAGGTCGTCGCGGAGCGGGAGATCTGATAACGTAACCACCCCACCAAATATAGCCGCTTTGGTGGGGTGGCGTTCGTTTCGACCAGGCAGTGACACTACATGGTGACGGTGATCTCCCGCAGCAAATCAGCCTGAATCTGCTCGCTCAACTGCTCCAGCATGCCCTCGCTCAGCGGCGAATCGACGCAAAGCACGCTCAACGCTTTCTCAGCGTGGGCGTCACGCGCGATCTGCAACCCGGCAATGTTAATGCCGGCGTCACCCAGCAGGCGACCATAGGACGCAACAATCCCCGGACGATCCTCATAGGTAAACACAATCATGTGCTCGGCGAACGGCAATTCCACCTCGTAGCCGTTGATCGCCACAATCTTCTCCACCTGCTTCGGACCGGTGAGGGTGCCTGAAACCGAAACCTGGCTCCCGTCGGCCAAAGCGCCCCGCAACGTGACCACGTTGCGGTACGCATCCGAAATCGAATCGGTGACCAGACGAACCTCAATGCCACGCTGCTCGGCAATCAACGGCGCGTTCACATACGAAACGGGTTCCGAAACCACGTTCGTAAACACCCCCTTGAGCGCTGCCAGGCGAAGCACGTTCACATCGAAATTCGACAGCTCGCCGTGCACCTCCACGTCCAAGCTGATGATTGGCGACTCGGAAAGCGCAGCGAACACCTGCCCCAACTTCTCCGTCAACGGCAACCCGGGACGAACATACGGGTCAATCACCCCACCCGCCACGTTCACCGCGTCGGGAACCAACTCGCCGGCAAGTGCAAGACGAACCGACTTCGCCACGGCAATGCCAGCTTTCTCCTGCGCCTCATCCGTGGAGGCACCCAGGTGTGGGGTCACAATCACGTTTGGCATTGACGTGAGCACAGAATCGCGCGGAGGTTCCTGCACAAACACGTCCAGACCGGCACCGGCGATCTCGCCCGCACGCAACGCCGCCGCGAGCGCATCCTCATCAATCAACCCGCCACGGGCAACGTTAATCACGTAGGCGGTCGGCTTCATCATGCGAAGCTGCTCCGCGGCAATCATGCCCGTAGTCTCAGGGGTTTTGGGCATGTGAATCGTCAAGAAATCCGCCTGCTGGAGCAACTCCTCCAAACTCACCAACTGCACGCCAAGCTGCTGCGCCCGCGCCGCGGTCACATACGGGTCGTAGGCAAGGATGGTCACCCCAAACCCGCGCAACCGTTCACTAATCAACGCACCGATGCGACCCAGACCGATAATTCCAATGGTTTTCTCATACAGTTCCGTGCCGGTGTACGCCGAACGTTTCCACTGCCCGGCAGAGAGCGCCTCATGCGCCTGCGGAATATGGCGAGCCAAACTCAGCATGTGCCCAATCGTCAGCTCAGCCGCACTAATGATGTTCGACGTCGGGGCGTTCACCACCATCACGCCGGCGGTCGTCGCCGCCTTAATGTCGACGTTGTCCAACCCAACACCGGCGCGCGCAACCACCTTCAGCTCAGGCGCCGCCTGCAACACCTCGGCGTCCACCTGGGTGGCCGAGCGAATCAGAATCGCGTGCGCCCGAGCAACCTCAGCGAGCAAAGCGGAACGATCAGTGCCATCCACCTGCACAATCTCAAAATCGGGGCCGAGCGCTTCAACGGTGGCGGGGGACAATTCTTCAGCGATCAGCACGACCGGCTTTGACATGAGGAAACCCTTCAGTGGCGGTACAGCAACAAGCGTGCCGCAACGATCGCGGCACCCCACCCATTCTAGCGCGACCGCACCAATGCGGTCACGACAGCCGGGCAGGCCAACCAGTCAGCCCAGCCGGTCAACCCAGCCGGTCAAGCACAATCTTGCCCATAGTCTCCAGCTCCCGCTGCGCCCCGGGCGAAGCCGCCAACAACTCAGCGAGGTGCGTGGGGGCAACCTGCCAAGACACCCCAAACCGGTCGCGAAGCCAACCACAACGGCCGGGAGTTCCACCATTGGCGAGCAGGGCATCCCACAATCGATCGATCTCCTCCTGCGTCTCTGCAGCTGCGCACAGCGAAACGGCCGCACTGAACGCCGGCGCCGCTGCGGCGTTCAGCGCCACAAGCTCCAACCCGTCAAGCTCAAACGTCACCGTGCTCACCGAACCAGCCCGGTCACCGTGCGCCTCGCCGAAACATTCCACGCTCAAAATACGAGAATTCCGAAACACCGACAGGTACGTCTCAACAGCCTCTTCAGCGTTCCCGTCGAACCAGAGCCAAGGAATGATGTTCTGCATGCTACCCTCCACGAGCAAACCGTTGTGTTTAAACCTTATCGGCGACCCCCGTGCACGCGCTACACCGTCTATCCTCGGATATGTGCATGAGGAACGATACGGACGCGACGTGCTCGCGCAGTCGACACGACCCACCCAACCGAGCGGACCGCAACCCGTGCCCGCAGAACTGGGGCTCGTGGTGGAACACACCCAAACCGAGTGGTGCGGTGCCATCGTTCGCATCGCCGGCGGCTTCGTAGAACTGGCGGACTGGCGAAACCGCATCCGAACCTTCCCGCTCACCGACGGGTATCTCATCGACGGTAAACGGGTCGCGCTCGTGCCCGCGGCGGCGCAACGCGCGTCGGGCACACCGGACACACCACGCACCAGCAGCGGGGCTCGTGCCCGCACCGCCTCCGGGTCGTTCGCGGTTGCCGAGCAGCGCGCCCGGGTCGCACTCCCCAGCCGAATCCTGGTTGAGGGGCGTCACGATGCCGAACTCGTCGAAAAGGTGTGGGGTGCCGACCTCCGGGTGGAAGGCGTTGTCGTGGAATACCTCGCCGGCATCGACCACCTCGAAACGGCGCTCGAATCGTATGCACCCAACCGCGAACGTCGCATCGGCGTACTCGTTGATCACCTCGTGCCCGGCAGTAAAGAATCCCGCATCGCGCAGCGGGTGCACGCCGGCCCGCACGGGGCGCACGTGTTGGTTGTGGGTCACCCGTTTGTGGATGTGTGGCAGGCCATTAAACCAGAGCGCATCGGCCTGCCCGCCTGGCCGAATATTCCGCGGGACGTCGAATGGAAGCAGGGCATCTGCGCCGCACTGGGCTGGCCGCACGCCACGCAGACAGACATTGCGAATGCCTGGCAGCAACTCCTCGGCAAGGTGCGCACGTTTCGCGACCTCGAATCCAGCCTGCTCGGCAGTGTGGAACAGCTCATCGATTTCGTTACCGAGCCGCTGCCAAGTCGCCCACACTGAACCGCTCCCC
>CAYTSH010000212.1:0-3265 GCA_964440395.1 uncultured Microbacteriaceae bacterium | reverse complement strand
GGGACGTGCAGGTTGTCGGCCCAGCGCGTCTCGGCCACGCCGCACAGGTAGGCGTAGCGCCAGCCGGCCCCGCCCTGGTTGAGGACGTGGACGGCGGGGATCTTCATCGTCGACCAGAAGCCTCGGTGGAAGGGGCCGACAAGGCAGTTCGCGCAGTGGTAGCGGGCGTCGAAGCCGCTGACGTACTTCAGCCAGAAGTACGGGAAGCCAGGGAGGGGCGTGCGTGGTAACGCGGGGTCGCCGATCGTGAGCACCATGGCGTCGGCCGGCGGGGGCTCGGCGGCAAACAGGCTGAGCTGCATTTCAGCCTCCCCCTCGTCGGCCGCCGCTTTGCCGCCAGGGTGGCCGCGCTTGGCCTCCTCGGTGCGGTAGGGAATGCCGCCGAAGCCCTCGGCCGACCAGCCGACTTCCACCCCGGCCGCGGCCAGCTCGTCGTGCAGGGCCGAGGCCGGGCCCTCGTCGTCCCAGTCGTCGACCAGGCGCGCGTAGGGCGAGCGAGCCGTTCGCCCGCCCCCGTTGCCGTCGCCGGCGGTAAAGGTGTCCACTACGAACCGCTGCACGCCGGTGGCCAGCAGTGTTGCCCAGTCGCGCCACAGTGCCGCCAGTTGCTCAGCACCCAGCCGTGCTGCCGGGGTGTGCGGGTTGAGCCCCGCGCGAAACAGGAGTTCCGCACGGTAGACGTTGCCGATGCCGCTGACGATCGACTGATCCATGAGCACCACCGCGATCGCTCTCGATGTCTTGGATGCCCGGGAGACAAACAGCGCCTCCCCCGCTGCCAGCTCACCGTGCATCGGGTCGGGACCCAAGCGGCGCCGAACGGCCGCAATGCCGTGCGCGTCGGTGACCTCGCACACGGTGGGGCCGCGCAGGTCGGCGACCACATCATCCGCGAGCAATCGAACCCGCACCTGACCGACCGGTGCGGGCGGGAACGCGGTGAGGGCTTCAGGGTCGTGTCGTTCGGCTTCGGCGAGCCGCAGCCGGGTGTGTCGGCGCTCGGCCGTGATCATGCCCGGCGCCGCCCTGAGCGCCCCGGCGAAATCCCAGGCACCGTAGATTCCTAAGTGCACCCGAAGCCACAGGCGCTCATCGTCATCGAACGCCAGAAACAACTGCTTGCCGGTTGCTTCTGCCCGGGTGAGCACGTGACCATCGAGCAGCGCAGCCCCCTCGGCGAATCTCCCCTGCGGCGAACTGACGCGCAGCCGTTTCCCGACCAAGTTGCAGGAGAAGGTGTTGGCGATGCGATGAACGGAGTGACCCTCTGGCATGACTGACTTTCCGACGGTTTGGGCGGTTCGGGCGCGGCTGGCTACGGCAGCCGAATGGCTCCGGTCTGTTCGTATTCGGCGAGCTGCGCGATGCGGCGCACATGTCGCTCCTCGCCGGGAAACGGTTGCGCAACAAACGCGTCGATGAGCGCGATGGCCTCCTCGGCGGTGTGCTGCCGGGCACCACCCGCAATCACGTTGGCGTCGTTGTGTTCACGGGCCAGTTTCGCCGTGCTGTCGTTCCACACGAGCGCTGCCCGCACCCCCGACACCTTGTTTGCCGCAATCTGTTCGCCGTTGCCGGAACCCCCAAACACCACGCCGAGCGCCGCAATGCCGGCACGTTGATCGGCCACGACCGCCTCAGCCGCGTGGATGCAGAATGACGGGTAATCGTCGAGCGGATCGTAGTGTTCGGGACCATGATCGATCACCTCGTGCCCCTGCGCGCGCAGGTGCTCCTGAATGCGCTGGCTGAGCTCCAATCCGGCGTGATCTGTGGCGATGTGGATACGCATATGCTGTGCTGCTTTCGGTGCTGAGGGGTGGCGCGCACGCCACCCCCTGGGTGTGTTGCGGGCTAGTCGAAGCTGGGCGCGACGGTTCGGCTTCGCTTGAGTTCAAAAAAGTTGGGCACGCTGGCAACCTGCACCACACCGTCCCACAGGGCCAGGGCATCCGCCCCTCGAGGCGTGGGCACCACAACGGGACCAAAGAAAGCCACCCCGTTGACGGAAATAATCGGGGTGCCCACATCTTGGCCCACGAGGCTCAACCCACGGGTGTGCGAGGCGCGCAGCTGCGCGTCAAACGTTTCGCTATCCGCAGCGGCCAGCACTGGTTCGCGAAGTTCTTCTGGCAGTTCACATTCGCTGAGCGCCTCAGCGATGATGTTGTCGTAGTCGGTTCGTCCGCCCGGGTGCAGCCTGGTGCCGAGCGCGTCGTACAGGCCCTTCACGGCGTGCTGCCCGACCAGTTCACGAACCGCGGTCACGATCCGGGTGAGGCGCAGCGCCTGCGGCAGTAGGACGCGGTAGCGCTCAGGAAGCTCCGTGTTGTGCTCGTTCAGGATGGCGAGGCTCATGACGTTCCAGGTGACCGTGAGGTCACGCTGCGGGGTGACTTCGTCAACCCAGCGGCTGGTCATCCAGGCGTAAGGGCAAACGGGGTCAAACCAGAACTCAACAGTGGTGGACATGGGATTCCTCTCATCGGGGTGGTAGTGGGCTGGGCGGGCTGTGCGGGCTGGGGCGAGTCGATCTGCGTGTGTGTCCGGAGTCCGCCGGCTACGCCGTCTGGCGCTCGACCGAGTCTGGCGGGAAACAGGCAGAGATGGCGGCGTGTTGTTCCGGCGTTGGCACCCAAGCGATACCTTCCGCTGCGTTTTGTCGAACCTGTTCCGGCGTGGTTGCACCGGCGATCACACTCGGAATCAGGCCGGGCGCGGCAGGATTGTGCAACAACCAGCCGAACGTTGCGGCGAGCATACTCACGCCCCAATCCGCACAGAGCGCCTCGAAGCGTTCGATGCGATCCCAGGGTGCGTGCTCCAACAGGTGCGGCCGCTGACGCAGAATGCGACTGTCCGGCTGTTCCCCACTGCGGCTGAATTTCGCGGTAAACAGGCCGTTGTACAGCGGGAAGAACGGCAGCAGACCGAGGCCGTAGTGTTGCAGCGCCGGAATGGTGTCCTGCTCAATGCTTCGGGTGAGCAGGTTATATTCCAGCTGCGCCGAAATCCAGTGTGGATGCCCGCCGAGCGTCGCCCGGTAGTGTGCGTCTGCCGTTTGCCACGCGTTGAGGTTGGAGTGGCCGATGTAGCGCACTTTCCCCTCCCGCACCAGATCATCGAGGGTTGCGAGCGTCTCTTCGATCGGGGTGTGCGCATCTGGCGTGTGGAGTTGATAGAGGTCGATGTAGTCTGTGCGAAGCCTGCGCAGGGAGCCCTCGATGGCGGCGCGAATGTAGCGCCGGGAGGCTCGGGCACCCCA
>CAYTSH010000211.1:0-3267 GCA_964440395.1 uncultured Microbacteriaceae bacterium | reverse complement strand
AAAGTGCTCACGGCTGTCCTTGTACTTGTGGGGCGAACGGATCACTGCGATCACGTTCTTCTCGGTTGGCAACGGCACCGGGCCGACAACAGTGGCACCCGCGCGGGTTACCGTGTCAACGATCTTGCGTGCCGAGGTGTCAAGACCTGCGTGGTCGTATGACTTAAGTCGAATGCGGATCTTTTGTCCCGCCATGTGTGACTCTCTCTTTCTGATTGCGTCGTACGAATTGCTTCGCATTGGACGTCTTATGGACACAACGTGAAACACTTTCATGTCACCGCTGTTCTGCTATTAATTCGCCAGACGCACGCGCACGACTACAGCGCGCCATAGCGCACAAATGCGCCTGGTGAGACGTTCTGCTACCGGCGGCCCCCGCGATTGCACCTCAAGCGGGCGCACGCAAAAACACAACCGTGTAGTGATTTACCGCACGCTTCGCGCAGCAAAATACTGAACTACGTAATTCTGCCACAGAAACCAGGTTGACTGCAACCCGGGCGTGTCGCGCTCATGGCGTCTTCTCAGGAACCCATCGCGGTGCTTTACAATGAACCTATGCCAAACACAGTTCTTACCATCGCAGGCTCCGAAGCAACTGGTGGCGCAGGCGCCCAGGCTGACCTGAAAACCTTCCACTCGTTCAACGTATTCGGAATCGCAGCACTCACGTGCATCGTGTCATTCGACCCCAAGAACTCCTGGAACCACCGCTTTGTGCCGGTTGATCCCACGGTCATCGCCGATCAAATCGAGGCGGCAACAGGCGCCTACCCGATAGAACGACTCAACACCATCAAGATCGGGATGCTTGGGTCGCCAGCCACCATAGCCGTCGTTGCTGCGGCGCTGCAACAACACCAATTCCAGTCCGTGGTGCTCGATCCGGTGCTCATCTGCAAAGGTCAAGAACCCGGACACGCCCTCGACACCGATCAGGCGTTGATCAACGAGGTGCTCCCCCGGGCAACCTTCGTAACGCCAAACCACTTCGAAACTGAGCGGCTCGCCGGCGTAGAAAGCATCGAAACCGTCGCGCAACTCAGCGATGCCGCCAAGCGAATATTCGATCGCAGCGGTGCAACCGTGCTGGCAAAAGGCGGCGTGCGCCTCAGCGGCACCGAAGCCGTCGACGTCTTCTACGACGGCAGCACGCTTGAACTGCTCAGCGCACCCAAGATTGGCGAAGTCGCCGTGAGTGGTGCCGGTTGCACCCTCGCCGCTGCAGTCACAGCGCTGCTCGCCCGGGGCGAAACCCCACTCGAAGCGGCGCGGCAAGCGAAAACATTCGTGACCCGCAGCATCGAGCACCGTGTATCCTCGGCAGCCCCATTCGACGCCGTATGGCAGGGCGCCTGAACGAGGAGTGGTGAGCGACCCGGGAAGCCAGCCCGGGCATCCCACCGGTGATGGAGCCCGGCCAAGACGCTAGCGAAGCTGCGCAAGCAACGCAGCCACGACACTCCGACTCGTCTCGCTACTGCCGTCACCGCGCGAAGCGGGGGCAAGCGCCCGCAAATGCACCTGGCGCACCCCGCTGCGCTCGATCAACTCACGAACGTTCTGCGGACGCACCCCGCCCCCGGCAAGCACCTCCGGAGCCGCCGGCACGCCCGCGGCCGCGGATTCGCGACTCGCATCCGAAAGCCGTTGCAGCTCGGCGAGCACGCTCGCACCAGCAAGCGCCGTCGCCGCACCACCTGAGGTGAGCACGCGGGTGAACCCCAGCCGGTGAGCCTCGTGAAACGCGGCCACCTGATCGCGGCAATCGTCAAACGCCTTATGCAACGTGGCCGGCATGTCGCCAGCGGCGGCGCACAAACGACGCAAGGCTTCAGAGTCGAGCTCGTTAGCAACCGTCAGCGCCCCAAACACCACGCCAAGTTCAGCCGGCACCTCGGAACACAGTCGACGAACAGCGCCAATATCCGCCAGCATGCACTGCAACTCGTCCTCGGTGTACACAAAGTTGCCGCCACGCGGTCGAATCATAACCTGCACGCTCAGGTCCGGCGACACCGAGGCCGCCTGACGGATCAAACCGATGCTGGGCGTCACACCGCCCTGGTGCAGATCCGCGCACAGCTCCACGCGTTGCGCACCCGCCAAGCTCGCGGTCTTGACCCCCGCGATATCGTCGACGCACAGTTCGACAAGCACTCGCGTGCGGTCGGTGGCGACAACGCCCCCACCAAAGTGGCCGTGATTCGTATCGTGTTGCACTGTAACTCCAATTCTGCGAGGAACAAACGGGCAGCGCCCAGCAAATCAGCAACCGAACCGCCGCCAGAATTGCGGCTGGCTTGCTGGGCGCAAGAAAAAGCCGGCCCCGCGGAATACTCCGCGAAGCCGGCTCAACGTAAGTAAAACTTACTTGGTGATCTTGGTTACGGTACCAGCACCAACGGTACGGCCACCCTCACGGATAGCGAAGCCGAGGCCCTCTTCCATAGCGATCGGCTGAATCAGCACAACCGACATGTCCGTGGTGTCACCAGGCATAACCATGTCCGTGCCCTCTGGGAGGGTAATCACGCCGGTCACGTCGGTGGTGCGGAAGTAGAACTGCGGACGGTAGTTGGTGAAGAACGGGTTGTGACGGCCGCCCTCTTCCTTCGAAAGGATGTAGGCAGTACCCTCAAACTCGGTGTGCGGGGTTACCGAACCTGGCTTGACGATAACCTGGCCGCGCTCAACGTCTTCACGCTTGGTGCCGCGGAGCAGGAGGCCACAGTTCTCGCCAGCCCATGCCTCATCGAGTTGCTTGTGGAACATCTCGATACCGGTCACGGTGGTCTTCACGGTCGGGCGGATACCAACAATCTCAACCTCAGAGTTGATCTGCAGGGTGCCACGCTCGGCGCGACCCGTCACAACGGTGCCACGACCGGTGATGGTGAACACGTCCTCAACAGGCATAAGGAACGGCTTGTCCTTATCGCGGACAGGATCCGGAACGTTGTCATCGACTGCGTCCATCAGATCCAGAATGCGCTGGGTCCACTTCTCGTCGCCCTCAAGCGCCTTGAGACCCGAAACCTGCACAACGGGAGCGTTGTCGCCGTCGAAGCCCTGGCTCGAGAGGAGCTCGCGAACCTCAAGCTCAACCAGCTCAAGAATCTCTTCGTCCTCAACAACGTCAGACTTGTTCAGTGCGACGAGCAGGTACGGAACACCAACCTGCTTTGCGAGCAGCACGTGCTCACGGGTCTGCGGCATCGGGCCGTCAGTAGCAGCAACCACGAGGATTGCGCCGTCCATCTG
>CAYTSH010000210.1:0-3282 GCA_964440395.1 uncultured Microbacteriaceae bacterium | reverse complement strand
AACCTCGGCGGTCACGTCAACCACTCGATCTTCTGGACCAACATGTCGCCCGACGGCGGCGACAAGCCCACCGGCGAGCTCG
The DNA here is from genome assembly GCA_964440395.1 of uncultured Microbacteriaceae bacterium. GTDB lineage: Bacteria > Actinomycetota > Actinomycetes > Actinomycetales > Microbacteriaceae > CAYTSH01. The sequence goes on along the minus strand of CAYTSH010000210.1, from coordinate 3,200 downwards.
CGAGCGCCCTCGACGACCAGTTCGGCTCGTTCGACAATTTCACCGCCCACTTCACGGCGGCGGCGATGGGCGTGCAGGGCTCGGGATGGGCGGCGCTGACCTGGGATTCGATCGGCCAGAACCTGCTCATCAACCAGTTCTTCGACCAGCAGGCCAACTTCGCCGCGGGCACGGTTCCCCTGCTGCTGCTCGACGTCTGGGAGCACGCCTACTACCTCGACTACCGCAACGTTCGCGCAGACTATGTCAAAGCGTTTTGGAATATCGTGAACTGGACCGATGTGGAGCGGCGCCTCGCAGACGCACGCACGCACACCCCGGGGCTCAACCTCAACGCATAATTGTTGATCGCCCGCGGCTTTGTGCATTTCACATTCGCGGGGGTGCAAACACCACAACCGCACACACCGTGTGCTTACACAACAGGAGCAAATGTGACCGCAACAGTAGCCATTAACGGCTTTGGCCGGATTGGCCGTAATTTCCTTCGGGCAGCCCTTGCGCAGGGCAGCGATTTGAACGTCGTCGCTGTAAATGACCTCACCGACAACGCTGCACTGGCGCACCTGCTCAAGTACGATTCGGTAACCGGTCGTCTTGCGCAGGATGTGCACGTCGACGGCGACTCCATTGTCGTCGACGGCAAGTCGATTCGGGTGTTCGCGCAGCGCGACCCGAAGGATCTGCCGTGGGCAGAGCTTGGTGTAGACATCGTCATCGAGTCGACCGGGTTCTTCACGAGCGCCGAGGCAGCCCAGAAACACCTGGATGCCGGCGCGAAAAAAGTGATCATCTCTGCTCCCGCGACCGGTGATGTTGCGACGTTTGTGCTCGGTGTGAACGGCGACAGCTACGACCCGGCAGCGCACCACATCATTTCAAACGCTTCCTGCACCACGAACTGCCTCGCCCCCTTGGCGAAGGTGTTCAACGACGCGTTCGGAATCAAGAAGGGTCTCATGACCACCGTGCACGCCTACACCGCTGATCAGAATCTGCAGGACGGTCCGCACAGCGACCTGCGCCGTGCGCGCGCAGCGGCCCTGAACATTGTGCCCACCGGTACCGGCGCGGCAAAAGCGATCGGGCTTGTGCTGCCCGAGCTGAACGGCAAACTTGACGGCTACGCGCTGCGCGTTCCCGTGCCAACCGGCTCGATCACCGATCTCACTGTGGAAACCACGCGCGATGACCTTACCGTTGCTGAAATCAACGCGGTGTTCAAGGCTGCCGCGGAGAGCGGTCCACTGGTCGGCATCCTCAAATACACTGAGGAGCCGATTGTTTCGAGCGATATCGTGACCGACCCGCACTCTTCGATCTTCGATGCCGGCCTCACCAAGGTGATTGGCAACCAGGTCAAGCTTGGTTCATGGTATGACAACGAGTGGGGTTACTCCAACCGCCTCGTTGATCTCGCTGAGCTGGTCGCTGCAAAACTGTAGCGTGTTTCGGTGGCTCGGGCGGTTTCGCCCGGGCCACCATTCTTGTGCCCACCCCCTGAGAAAGGTTTCCCTTGGCAATTCGTACCCGTGACACCCTTGGCTCGCTTGCAGGCAAGCGTGTGCTCATTCGCTGTGACCTGAACGTGCCCATTCGTGATGGCGTGATCACTGACGACTGCCGCATCCGTGCCTCCGTTCCTACCCTTCAGGCGCTGGTCGCTGAGGGAGCTCGCGTCGTGGTGATGAGTCACCTGGGGCGGCCACAGGGGGCGATTGTGCCGGAGGCCTCGCTCGCGCCGGTCGCCGCTCGCCTCGGTGAACTGCTTGACGCCCCGGTGTCGTTTGCCGGTGATACGGTTGGGCCGCTCGCGACCGCTGCGGTTGCCGCGCTTGCCCCGGGGGAAGTGGTTGTGCTGGAAAACCTGCGTTTTTCGGCTGCTGAGACGTCGAAGGATGCCGCGCAGCGGCGAGAGTTTGCGGAGCAGCTTGCAGCATGCGGTGACGTGTTGATTTCTGATGGCTTCGGTGTGGTGCATCGAGCGCAGGCGAGCGTGTTTGAGCTTGCAGAACTGTTGCCCAGCGCCGCTGGTGCTCTTATCGAGGCTGAGCTGAGGGTGTTGGAACGGTTGACGACAGACCCTGAGCGACCCTACACGGTTGTGCTTGGTGGTTCGAAAGTTTCAGACAAGCTGGGGGTGATTGCTCACCTGCTGCCGCGGGTTGACACGATTCTGGTTGGCGGTGGCATGGTGTTCACCTTCCTGGCGGCGCAGGGGCACCGGGTGGCATCGAGCCTGCTCGAGGCCGATCAGCTCGACACCGTTCGCGGTTATCTTGCGGAGGCGGAACGGCTGGGTGTCTCCATTGTGCTTCCCACGGATGTCGTGGTCGCCAATTCGTTCGCACCTGACGCCGATCATGTGGTCGCCTCGGTTGCGGGTATTGCTGACACCGTGTTTGGCGATGCCGGTATCGGTTTGGACATCGGGCCGGAGAGTGCCGCGCGGTTTGCTGTCGAAATTCGGGCATCTCGCACCGTTTTCTGGAACGGACCAATGGGTGTGTTTGAGTTCGCAGCGTTTGCTGCTGGCACCCGAACCGTTGCGGAAGCGTTGACGGAGGTGGCGGGGCTTGCCGTTGTGGGTGGCGGCGATTCTGCTGCTGCCGTGCGACAGCTCGGCTTCGCTGATGAGCAATTTGGTCACATTTCGACTGGCGGCGGCGCTAGTCTTGAATTTTTGGAGGGAGCGCAGCTCCCAGGTTTGGAGGTTTTGGGATGGTAACGCAGACACACACGAATGGGCGCACCCCGCTGATTGCCGGCAACTGGAAGATGAATCTTGACCATCTTCAGGCGATCGCGTTTGTGCAGAAACTTGCGTGGGCGCTCTCGGATGCGCATCACGAATACGATGACGTTGAGGTGGCAATTTTCCCACCGTTTACCGACCTGAGGTCAGTGCAGACCCTGATCTCTGCAGAAAAACTCGGGCTTTCGCTGGGTGCACAGGATGTTTCCGCACACGAGCTGGGGGCGTTTACCGGGGAGATTTCGGCCGCATTCCTGGCTCAGCTTGAGTCTGAGTATGTCATCGTGGGGCATTCTGAGCGTCGCCAGTATCATGGCGAAACCGACGCGGTGATCGGGCAGAAAGCCGCGGCCGCGGTGAAGCACGGCATTGTGCCGGTGATTTGCGTGGGTGAAACTGCGGAGGATCGCGCGGCCGAATACACCGACGAGCAGGCGCGCTTTTT
>CAYTSH010000209.1:0-3293 GCA_964440395.1 uncultured Microbacteriaceae bacterium | reverse complement strand
GCCCGCCCAACCCGCACCCGGCCCCGCGCCCACCCAACCCGCACCCGCCCCGCGCCCACCCGGCCCCGCTGCGCTAGCATGAGGGCATGCCACAGATCGCGTTTCTGGGTGCGGGCAGCGTCGTCTTCACCCAACAGCTCGTCACCGACCTGGTTCGCTTCGACGACACCCCCACCTACACGCTTGCGCTGCACGACATTGACCCGCGGCGCCTCGCCGTGGCGCACGCCAGCGTGCAACACATCATCGAACGGCACCCGCCCGCGGCCAGGCGGATACGTGTTCTCGCCACGCTTGATCGTCGAGAAGCACTCCGCGACGCCGTCGCCGTCGTCAACATGATCCAGGTCGGCGGGTTGGCCGCAACCAAGGCGGACCTGCTGCTGCCAGCCGGGCACGGCATCCACCAAACGATTGGGGATACCACCGGGGTGGGCGGGGTGTTTCGAGGGTTACGCACCTTCCCGGTGCTGAGCGGCATCGCCCGCGACATGCTCGAATGCTGCCCCGAGGCGTGGCTGCTCAACTACACCAACCCCATGACCATGAACGTGGGCTGGTTGCGCGAAGCCGCCCCCGGGCTGCGAACCCTGGGGCTCTGCCACAGCGTGTACTGGACGGTGCACAACCTGTGCGCCATGATCGGCGTGCCGCTGCGGGAAACCACCTACCTGGCCGCCGGGGTGAACCACCAGTCGTGGCTGCTACGTTGGGAACACCAGGGCCGCGACCTGTACCCCCTGCTACGGGAACACCAAGAGCAGCACCCTGAGCTGGCGCGGCGCGTGCGGTTCGAAATCTTCGCGCGGATCGGATACTTTCCCACCGAAACCAGTGAACACTCCGCAGAATACGTCAACTGGTTCCTGCACCGCGAAACCGAGCGTGCGCGATTCCGCATCGAAACCGAACAGTACGTGCGCATTTCGGAAGCAAACGCCGCCCAGTTTGAAGCCACCCGCCGCGCGCTCGCCGCCGGTCGTGACCTGACGTTGCACGACGGTGCGGTTGAATACGCCCCACAGCTGGTGCACGCGCTGCTCACCGGGAGTAGCCAGTCGCTGTATGTGAACGTGCCAAACCGGTGGGTTGATCCGGTCGCTGCTGCCGAGGGTGCCAGCCCGCCGCCCGCCGCACTGATCGACAATTTGCCGCCAGACGCAGTGGTTGAGGTTCCCTGCGAGTTCGATGCGCGCGGGCTGCGCCCGGTTTCGGTGGGGGCGCTGCCCGAGCAGGCCGCCGCGCACAACCGCCGCCTCCTTGACGTGGCCGCGCTCACCATTCGCGCCATGCGCGACGGGAATCCGGAGCTGGTGCGGCAGGCGCTGCTCCTCGACGCGAACGCCAGCAGTAGTGCCACACCCGAAACGCTTTGGCGGTTGGCCGATGAGCTCACTTCCGCGCACGCGGCCCTGCTGCCCCGCAGCCTGGGCGGGTCGCTGGATTGGGAGCACCGCTGAGCGCCGTTGAGTTGCTTAGGTGGCGATGCCGTGTTGGCGGTATTCCGGGGCTCGGTGGCTGCTTGGGTCAGCCGAGTATGCGGTGACCTGGCGGACGGTGCCGTGCAGGTGGGGTTGCAGTTGTGGGATGCAGTGGTGTTCTTCGCGCAGCAGTGGGGCTGGGTGGGCATCGATTTCCCCGGTGGATGCCGTTGCTTGCCGGCTCTGCAGCGCCGCGTTGGATTTGCGTTGCGCTTCGAGTCGTGCTGCCACGTGCTGCAACTGTTCGGTTTCGGTGAACGATTCGTGTGGGAGGTGTTTCCGGTTGCGGCTCGTGGTGACGATGAGTGTTCCGAGCGTTATGGCCGGTCCCGCGATGGGAAAAAGTAGGGTTAGGAGCAGGAATAGTATTTTTGATTTGATTGGCATTTCTACGTTGACAACTCCGAGCGTTGCGAGTGAGAAAAGTAGAAAACCTGTTGAATACATGAATGCGAGAATCAGATCAATGTTTGTCAAAACGAACCCCTTAGTGTGCGAATCTGCGAGCGCCGTTTGAGCGCTCTCTGGCGCGTGGCTTGCCGGTAGGCTTTCCCTGCCGCACGCTGCACCTCTAGGCTAGGTGGGCCCGAGTTTGGGGCTCAAGGGGATTTTCTAATCGTTATCAAAATGTTACTTCGATAAGTTTGCAATATTATTTTATATTCACTTAATGGGGCGGGTTTGGTGGTTTTTAAAAGTGTTTTGAAAATTGTTGCTCAGGCAGAGGCAGAGGCGGAGGCCGAAGCGGGGGCGGAGGCGGAGGCGGAAGCAGGGGCGAAGGCGGGGACGGGGGCGTTCGCGTGGGGTCCGGTGCCTGGTGCGCACCTGCGGCGGGGCGGGCGTATTACGAGTGCGTGGTGGCGATGTCGTCACGGTAGGCCCGAGCCCGTGTCGCGTATTGCGAGCGAATCTGGGTCGCTGCGGGTAGTGACACGACTGCTTCGGTTTCGAGCTGCCACTCGGGTCGGTGCCCCAACAGCGCCCAGGCCGCCTGGGCCGCGGCACCCTGAGCCACGTATTCACCGGGCTTCGGCACCACCACGGGCAGCCCAAACACCTCACCGGCGATGTGCTGCACGGCCGGATTTTGCGCGGCACCACCGATGAGCAGCACCCTGCGGGGCTCGAGACCCGTGGCGATCGCGGCGTCGAGTCCGTCGGCAAGGCCGCACAGCATCCCCTCAATTGTGGCCCGGGCGATGCCCGCCCGGGTGGTGTTTTCTAGGGTAAGTCCCGCAAAGCTTGCCGTGGCGTCGGGAAGATTCGGGGTGCGTTCCCCCGCGAAGTAGGGCACCAGCACCGCGCCGCCGGAACCGGCCGGTGCTTGGAGCGCCAGTTCGCCAAACTCCTGGTGGTTCACCCCGAGCAGTGCCGCGACCCGATCAAGCACCTGGGCGGCGTTCAGCGTGCACACGAGGGGAAGGTGCTGCCCGCTCGCGTCGGCGAAACCGGCGACGGTGCCGCTCGGATCCGCCACCGGGGTTGGTGACACCCCGAACACCGTTCCCGAAGTGCCCAACGACACCACCACGTCACCAACCGCCGCCGAAAGGCCCAGCGCCGCCCCCGCGTTATCTCCCGCGCCCACCCCGACGAGCAGACCGCGCGGCAGCCCCACCGCTGCGGTTGTGCCAGCCGCGGCTCCCGCCTCAAGCACTCGGGGGAGGATGGCGTCCTGCCCGAGCGCGATGCGAAACAATTCTCGGTCGTATTCCCTGCGCGCCGCCGACCAGTACGCCGTGCCGGAAGCGTCCGAAGCGTCGGTGGTGAGCTGATCTAATTGCGGGCCGAGGGGGGATTCCGCCGAAGGCC
>CAYTSH010000208.1:0-3332 GCA_964440395.1 uncultured Microbacteriaceae bacterium | reverse complement strand
ATGTCGAGGCCGTCTGGGGAATCGATCGTTACCGGTTCAACAATGTCACTGTCCACGACCGTAGCGGCCAGATCCCGCAGCTCACCGTTCACCCGCATCGCAATGACGGAACGATCTGAAAAAAGTGAAAACCCATCGGCCACGAAGAACTCCTGTTTCTGTTCGGTACTGACCTCCACTCTACAAGAGTGCAACGCCACACCCACACCCGTGCGGGTCGGCAAGAAACACAAAAGCGACTACGTTGTGTAGTCGCTTTTTTCTGAGTGGGCGATACCGGGATCGAACCGATGACCTCTTCCGTGTCAGGGAAGCGCGCTACCGCTGCGCCAATCGCCCATTTGAGTCCTGGAGGTGGCGACGGGATTCGAACCCGTGTGGACGGCTTTGCAGGCCGCTGCCTCGCCTCTCGGCCACGCCACCGTCGTGGGACTACCACCAGCGATCCAATCGGTTTACTGGACCCACTCGAGCGGATGACGAGATTCGAACTCGCGACCCTCACCTTGGCAAGGTGATGCGCTACCACTGCGCCACATCCGCACTGTGCCGATCTGCTTGGCACTTGATAAACTGTATACGACGTTGCACCCCCAAGCAAATCCGTGAAGTGAAATCCGAAAAATATCCGATTTTTCCGCGATATTTCAATGATTTTATTTCCGCGTCCGGGAGTGTCGAACCTGCCGCAGCACCACGACAATACGCCGCCAGGCATGCGACGAGTCGTCACAAAACCAGGCAGAGCCGCCCGGCAGATGACGACGAACCCTACCAACGGAAGCCAATTTGCATCTGCCGGCAATGTTGCTAAGCTAATCTTCGTTCCGGGAAACAACCCGGCGCGGGCGATTGGCGCAGTTGGTAGCGCGCTTCCTTCACACGGAAGAGGTCATCAGTTCGAGTCTGGTATCGCCCACCACCCGAAAGGCCTCCTGTCGCTTGGCAGGAGGCCTTTTCGCTGCCGTCATCCTCGGCGTTTCTCTACCGGCATCCTCGGCGCCGCTTTCATCACCACCTGTTTAGGCCACGCCGCTGCGCTCATATCGCCGCGCACGGCCGCGCTCACATCGCCGCGCACCCCTCGGCGCGGCATGATCGTAACTCTCAGCAACCATGCCCCACGTTCATGCTCGAGGAGCAACCTAAAATGAACGCCCACCCATCTGGGACTGTTGGCGGGCCTTCACATAGTCCTGGATCGTGAGACCCTGTGCCCGATGCGGCAAATTCTCCGCGCCAAGATCACGAACCAAATCTGAGAGCTCCACACCCAACGCCACGGCAATGCGCAACATCGTGGTGAGACTCGGGTTCGCCTCGCCGCGTTCAATCTTTCCGAGACTCGTAAAATGCATCTCAGCCAGCTCTGCAATGTGCATCTGGCTCACACCAAGCCGCTCCCGTTCAGCCCGAATGCGCTGACCAACCTGCGTAGCTGCGTCCGAATAAATTTTCTTCATACCTCAATGTTTCTTGCCTAATAGATATATATCCAGCGCTTATAAACCTTATGGCTTGCTGCCTTGCGCACCGTTTTGCGATCAGCGCCGCCTTGACGAATCCCCGACCAGTTGCAGCACACCCTCCACGCCGAGCAGCAGCAACGCCAGCCAAATCGGACCGTGCGTAAACCACTGTGCGCCCCGGATGTGCGCACCGAGGAGTACAGCGACCAGCAGTAACAGTGCGGGCTCCAAATACCCCAGCAGCCCGAACAACCCAAACGGCAACGGCTGACTTGCCACCATGTAGCAGCACAGTGCCGCGGCGCTCAATACGCCAAGCAACACAACAAGCAACCAGTAGTGATCTACCCCCGCTGCACCGACATCACCACGCGTAAACCAGAGAATCAGCACAGCAACCGGCACGAGCGCCACGAGTTCCAACCACAACTCCCCCAACGCGTCGAAACGAGCGGCACGCCGAACCACAAAATACACCGGATACCCAAACGCGATCACCCAGGTCAACCAAGACACTCCACCACCGGTAAACACGCCATGCAAGACCCCAAACAACGCCGACACCGTCGCGGCCACGCGAAACGCACTCAGCCGTTCGCGATACACGCAGCGCCCCACAAGAACCATCACAAGCGGAAGGAGAAAATACCCCTGCGCCACGCCAAGGGCATCGCCCGTCGCTGGGCCGTACAGAAAAATCCACATCTGCACCCCCAACATCACCGAACAGCCCAGGGCAGCACACGTCAACAGCGGGCTACGAAACACGCGGAACACATGCTCGCGCACCCGCGAAGCGTGCCCAGCCCACACCAGAAAACCCGTCACCACTGGCACGGTTCCCAGCAGGCGAAAGGCAAACATCCGCTGCGCATCCAACCCAACCAGCAGCGTCGAAAGCGCGCTGAGCAGCGCAAACAAAACCGAAGCAGCAACCGAAATCAGCACACCACGAAAAACTCCTGACGTGGGCAACGACGCGGCGTGCGCTCCGCGCGAAAGCGAGTCAGGCATCCCGTCCATGGAGCCGCTACAACACAGTGGTCAGCGCGTTCATGCGGGACATCGCACGAAGATATTTTTTGCGATACCCACCATCAAGCATGCCGCCCCCGAACACCTGATTGAGAGGTACACCACTCGCAACAATCGGAATCTGCGCGTCATACACCCGATCGATGAACGCGACCAGCCGCAACGCATCAGTCTGATTGTCAAACTCGTGCACCGACGTGAGCACAATCACCTCGATCCCGTCAATCAGGCGCACATAGGCCGACGGATGAATCGCCGAAAGATGACGCATCAGCGCCGGAAAGTCATCACAACTCACCGCGCGACCCTCATCCAGCAGCGCATCCACACGAGCTGCAAGCTCCGCGGGTTCATACGTGCGCGCCTGGCCGCTCAAATCCCGCTGCCGATAATCTGTTCCGTCAATCCGGATCGTCTCAAAGTTCGCAGCCAACGACTGAATCTCGCGAAGAAAATCAGCAGCCGCGAACCTCCCCTCCCCGAGCGCGTTCGGCGGCGTATTGGAAGTCGCAGCGACCCGAGTGCCGCGCGCAGTCAGCTCGCCGAGCAGCCGCGTCATGATCATCGTGTCACCCGGATCATCAAGCTCAAACTCGTCAATGCAAATGAGCGAAGCACCCTGCAGCGCCTGTGCGGCCGCGGCATACCCCAATGCTCCCACCAGGGCGGTGTACTGAATGAACGTGCCGAAATATTTCTTGCCCGCAGATTCATGCCAGAGCGCGGCGAGCAGGTGGGTTTTTCCAACCCCGAAGCCGCCATCCAGATACACGCCCCCCCGAATCGGAGACGGCTGGGCACCTGGAGTTTTCCGCCGGAACAGGCCAC
>CAYTSH010000207.1:0-3353 GCA_964440395.1 uncultured Microbacteriaceae bacterium | reverse complement strand
CACCCGGTGAGTCGGGCCCGATGATCGAGTTTGGTTCGGATGCCGCCGCTGTGATGGATGAGGTGATCGCACTTGGGGGCACGTTTTTGCCGTTGCCGGATTCGGGCGGGTTGACTGAGCGTGATGTGCTGCTTGGCACGCTGCTGGCTTCGGCCAACAATTACGCCATCACCTTGAGCTCGTGGGCGTTTGGCGACGAGGAGACGTTTGTGCGGGAGACCGCGGCGTGGTTGCTGGAGCACGGTTTGACGGAGACGGTCATTGTTGAGCCGACCGGGTTGGACGATTCGAACGTGTCGAGCGTTCGGGACCTGGTGCAGATTGGTCGACTGGTGGTGGCGAACCCGGTTCTTGCCGAGATTGTTGCGTTGCAGCGGGCGGAGCTGCCGGGGGTTGGTGAAATTTTCAACACGAACCCTGCGCTCGCCTACGACGGGTTTGTTGGTGTTAAGACCGGGTTCACCCCGGCGGCAGGGTATTGTTTGTTGTTCGCCCGCACACTGGCTGTGGCGCGGGTTGCGGTGCCTGAAGCGTGGGGGGCGGAACCGGCGCTTGACCCCACACCGCTTGTTGGCACGGTTGATGGCTCGTCTCCGAATGTCACGCTGGTGGGTGTGGTGCTTGGCGCCGATTCTTCCCAGCAGCGCGGCGATCTTGCCGTGCAACTTTCTGAGAGCGTTGCTGAGAGTGTCACCACCGTGCAGATTCTCGCGGCGGGCACACCCCTGGCCAAGCTCACTTCAGCGTGGGGTGCGACCGCCGAGGTTCGGGTGGCGGAGACTGTCAGCGAGCGGGTGTGGGGTTCCGCCGGTGTGCGGTTCTCCATCACGGTGGATGCCGAGGGTGCGTCTCAGCCTGGTGTCGCCTCGGTGCGGGCTCGTGCGCTTCTTCGCGGGGAGGATGTGACCGGTGAAACCCCCGCCGCTTCCCCGCTCCTCGCTGAACGCGAGGTGCAGGTTACTGCGGACGATTTGCAACCGCCGTCATTTTCGTGGCGCTGGACTCACCCGGGGGAACTCTTCAACTGGTAGCGCCGTGCGCTGCGAGCAGCGGAATCATTGCTCGCGCAACGCCAGCCGCCGATTGTGGGTTTTGACCGGTGACGAGGCGTCCATCGCTGACCACCTGTGGGGTGAAGTTTGGAGCGGGCAGGTGGATTGCCCCGCGCGCGGTGAGCTCGTCGGCAAGCGAGAAGGGCACCACGTTGGTGAGCCCGACCGCTTCTTCTTCATCGTTGGTGAAACCGGCGACACGTCTGTTTTGCATTAGATGCGTACCGTCGCTGAGTCGAATGCCGAGGAGTGCTGCCGGTCCGTGGCAGACGGCGCCGATCACGCCGCCGGCTTCGTAGAGGTTTGCCGTGAAGGATTGCAGGTGGGTTGCTTGTGGAAAATCCCACATGGTGCCGTGTCCGCCGACGAAAAATACACCCCGGTAGGCTTCCGGCTGCACGGATTCGATTCCGCGGATGGCTGAGAGTTGTGCAGCGATGTGGGCATCTTGCAGGAACGCCCGCTGGGTGACGTCCCCTTCGTCGTAACCATCCATCGGCGCGAAACCGGCGCGCACTGCTGCCAAGTCAACCTGGTAGCCGTGTTCGGTGAATACCTGCCACGGATCTGCGGCTTCGCTGACGTAGAATCCTGTTGGTCGAATTCCGGCGAGATCGTCATGGCTCGTGAGCACGAGCAGGATGTTGTTCGGTGTTGTTGCGGCTGCTTGGTGGGTCATGAGTGCTCCTCGTCTAGCGGTGTTCTTCGTGTACCGTATCGTGGATGACTTGGTGGACAGTAACCGATACTTCGTTGGTGCCTAACGGAGTTTCGGTGTAGCGTTTCAGAATCCTTGGTGCGTAATCGAGCTCGGGTGCGCCGCACCACTTGGCGCGATTTCTGGCAGGCTGGCAGCCTCACGGAGCGCGTGAAGCCCGGCCACGAGATGTGGGTGTTGATTGCGCGTTGCCCGGGTGATTACCCAGAGGGTGTTTGTTGGTGCGTTTGCCGGCTCGTGGAGTGTGACGAGTTCACCCAGCCGCAACGGATCTGCCGCCAGATAGTGCGGCAGCACTGTCATGCCGTGACCTGCGACCGCAAGGGTGCGCAGCGTACGAAGGTCTGGTGCAATCACCGCCGCACTTCCCCGTGGACGATGGCCGAACACGCTTAGCCAGTAGCGTCGAATGATCGGCAATTCTGGGGCGTAGGCCAAGATGGGCACCGTCTCGAGGTCACTGTTTTGGCGCCATTTGGCTGCGGCTACCAGCACGAATTGTTCTTCGAAGAGGGGAGCGCTGTGCAGGCCGGGTTGACGCACCGGAACGGAACTGAGCACAACGTCTACGGCTCCAGAACCCAGGTCGTCAAGTAGGTCGGGGGTCAACCCAAAGGTGCATTCGAGCTGCACTCCCGGCAATCGGCCAGTCAATGCTGGCAGGACAAACTCTGAAAGGAACTCTGCCGGCCCGGCCAGTCGGAGTGTGGGTTTCAGGCCGAGCTCTGGGTGCAGGGTTTGCTGCACCGCACGATCGAGGGTGTCCACGGCGGGGGAGACGCTTGTGAAGAGTGTCTTGCCCCGTTTGGTGAGAGTCACCCCCGTTCGGGTGCGGTTGAGGACTGCGTAGCCGAGTTTTTCTTCAAAGCGTGCGACATGATCTGAAAGTGACGACTGGGCAATCCCAAGGTCATCCGCCGCTGCAGAGAATGAGCCCGCGCGCGCAACCATGACAAACAGCTTCAGTGAATCCCATGATGGCTGTTGCTTCATGCATTGACTCTAGCGAACGATCGGTCTGGCGTTCCAGCTGGTTCATTGACGCTCGGCAAAAGAAACAGCCCCTGACCTGGTTTTCACCAGATCAGGGGCTGTTTTTCGTTGCGGGGACAGGATTTGAACCTGCGACCTCCGGGTTATGAGCCCGGCGAGCTACCGAACTGCTCCACCCCGCGTCGGTGATACCAGCCTACGTCGCCTACCCGCCTAACACCAAATCAATAGCGAAGGCCCCGGTGGCCCGCCACTTTCTGGCGGGCCACCGGGGCCTTAAGGTGCTCCGGCGATTCAGCCCAGCTTCGCCTCCGCGGCGATGGCCCGGTTGACCGCATCCGTCAGGCGAGCTTGCGCCTCACCGTAGGCGGCCCAGTTGCCGCTCTGCATGGCGGCGTTGGAGTCGACCATCGCCGTCTTCGCGTCCTGGAGGGCCGCATTCAGCTCGGCCTGCGCGCCCGTAGCAGGCGCACCCGACGACGTCGCGGTCGGCGTCGGCGTCGGCGATCCGGTGGGCGAGGGAGAGGCCGTCGCGTTCGGGTCTGGGCTCGGGCTCGGGCTGGGGCTCGGCGTCGGCAATGGCACCTTGT
>CAYTSH010000206.1:0-3386 GCA_964440395.1 uncultured Microbacteriaceae bacterium | reverse complement strand
GCGCCATGCGCCCAAGCCGGGTGCGTACAGCAAATTTCCCCAAAATAATTCTCCCTTATGAGATGCCCGGTCACGGGTGATCCAATGTGAGCAGAAAGAAGATCCCGCGGAAAAAATGTTACCAGTATATGGATCAACTATGATGAAAAATTTCAAATCGGCTCGCAGCGCGCAGCCCCGTGCCCGCCTCGAGCACACCGGGGTGGCACGCCGCGGGGTCGTGGGGGATCCTTGCTTCAAGGGGATTTTGGCGGCGGCGCGACTGGTGGTAAGCTTGTTCGGTTGCCGTTTACCGGCCGCGGATCAAGAGAGCTGAGGCAGCCCGCCCACAGCGCCGCGCAACGAGCGAAGGGAGACCAGCTATGGCACTCGAAGCAAGTGTAAAGCAGTCAATCATTGAAGAGTACGCAACCCACCCTGGTGACACCGGTTCTCCTGAGGTTCAGGTTGCCATGTTGACCCGTCGAATCAAAGACCTTACCGAGCACCTGAAAGAGCACAAGCACGATCACCACTCGCGTCGTGGTCTGCTGATTCTTGTCGGTCAGCGTCGTCGCCTGCTGGGTTACCTGCAGTCGCTTGACATCAACCGTTACCGTTCACTGATTGAACGACTCGGGCTGCGCCGCTAATGTAGCGAGATCGTGCCGCATTTCGTGCACGCCGAGTTAACCGAGAGACCCCATCAGCACTTAGGAGCCGATGGGGTCTCTTGCTGTCTGTATTACTATTGATGGGGTGACGAACACTCTTCCAGCAGCGCGCCCATCTTTCCGTCAACGACTTGATCTTTTTTTCCACATTTCAGAGCGTCAGTCTAGTTTTTCGAAAGAAATTCGTGGTGGCTTGGTGACGTTTGTGACGATGGCTTACATTGTCGTGCTGAACCCGCTGATTCTGGGCGGTTTCAGTGCGGAGGCGGCGACCCGGGATGTTACCGGTGGTTGGCTTGCGGCTGGTCAGGTTGGTGCGGCGACGGCGCTCACCGCGGGGGTGCTCACGATTCTGTTTGGGTTGATCGCGAATATGCCCTACGGGTTGGCTGCGGGGTTGGGGATTAACTCGTTCTTGGCGGTGAGCGTTGTGGGGCAGGTGACCTGGGCAGAGGCGATGGGTCTGGTCGTGTTGAACGGCCTCATTATTGTGGTGCTTGCGAGCACCGGGCTTCGCACCTTAATTTTCCAGGCTGTTCCGCAACAGTTGAAAACTGCGATTACGGTCGGCATTGGGCTGTTCATCGCGTTCATTGGCTGCGTGAATGCGGGATTCGTGCGTTCGAGTGGTATTGCCGCACCCCCGGTGCAGCTGGGCGATCAGGGGTCGATTGCGAGCATCCCCACATTGGTGTTTTTGTTTGGTGTGATCCTCATGGGTGTGTTGATGGCGCGCAAGGTGCGCGGCGCACTGCTGATTGGCATCCTGGGGACGACGGTGTTGGCGATTGTGGTCGAGTCGTTTGCGCACTTGGGACCGAGTTTCAAAAACCCGGGCGGTTGGAACCTGAACGTTCCGGCGATACCCCAACAGCTGATCGCCGTGCCAGATTTGGGTTTGCTGGGGCACGTGAGTTTTGGGGCTTTTGAACGGATTGGTGTGCTTTCGGCGAGCATGTTGCTGTTCACATTGGTGTTCACGAACTTTTTCGATGCGATGGGAACGATCACCGGTTTGAGCAAATCTGCAGGGCTTACCGATGCGAACGGCAACACGCCGCGGTTGAAATCTGCCCTGATCGTCGAGGGGGTGGGTGCGGTTGCCGGTGGTGCAGCCTCGGTGTCGTCGAACACTATTTTTGTCGACTCGGCCGCCGGCATTGGTGAGGGTGCGCGCACCGGTTTGGCAAACGTGGTGACTGGGGCGTTGTTTGTGGCGGCAATGTTTTTCACCCCGCTCACGCAGGCCGTGCCACTGGAGGCGGCTGCCGCGGCGCTTGTGGTTGTGGGGGCGCTCATGGTCATTCAGATTCGCGACATTGATTTCACCGATTTTGCGGTGGCGTTGCCGTCGTTCCTCACCATGATTATCATGCCGTTGACGTATTCGATTGCGAATGGCATTGGGGTGGGTTTTGTGAGCTGGGTGCTGATTCACGCCTTTGCGGGTCGGGCGCGCACGATCAGCCCGCTGCTGTGGATTGTGGCCGCTGGCTTCCTGGTGTACTTTGCGCGCGGCCCGATTGAGACGCTGCTGGGCTAGGCGCTGCTGGGCTAGGCGCCGCTGGGCTAGACGCTGCTGGGCTAGGCGCTGCTGGGTGAGGCGCTCACGACAAAACCCCGGCCTGATACCGATTGGTGCAGGCCGGGGTTTTGACGTGAGCGCGGGTTGTTCGCAGCCGGTTAGATTTTTGTCCAGGCTTCGGTGAGCACGCTGCGAAGAATCTGCTCAATTTCGCTGAACTCGCTTGGGCCGATGGTGAGCGGTGGTGCCAGCTGGATGACGGGGTCGCCCCGGTCATCTGCGCGGCAGTACAAACCTGCGTCGTAGAGGGCACCGGAGAGGAAGCCGCGCAGCAGCCGTTCGGATTCGTCTTCGTTGAAGGTTTCTTTGGTGGTTTTGTCTTTGACGAGTTCGATGCCGAAGAAGTACCCGTCGCCGCGAACGTCGCCAACGATTGGCAGGTCGCGCAGTTTTTCGAGTTCTGCACGGAATAGCGGTGAGTGTTCCCGCACGCGTTGGGTGAGTTTTTCTTCTTCAAAAATGTTGAGGTTTTCGAGTGCAACGGCTGTCGATACGGGATGCCCGCCGAACGTGTATCCGTGATAGAACGTTGCGTCTCCGTTGGCGAAGGGCTCGAAGAGTCGATCGCTGATGATGGTGGCTCCCAGCGGTGCATACCCGCTGGTGATGCCTTTAGCACAGGTGATCATGTCGGGTACGTAGCCGTAGGCGTTGCAGGCGAAGATTTCGCCCACGCGACCGAAGGCGCAGATTACTTCGTCGCTGATCATGAGCACATCGTACTGGTCACAGATTTCGCGTACGCGAGCGAAGTAGCCGGGGGGTGGCGGGAAGCAGCCGCCCGAGTTCTGCACCGGTCCGAGGAACACGGCGGCAACCGTGTCTGGGCCTTCCGCCAGGATGGCGTCTTCGATGCGGTTTGCCGCCCAGCGACCAAAGTCTTCGAGGTTGTCGCCGTGTTCTGGTGCGCGATAAAAGTTGGTGTTCGGCACTTTCATGCCGCCGGGCACGAGCGGTTCAAACATGTGCTTGATTCCGGGCAGCCCGGTGATGGTGAGCGCCCCGTGGGTGGTGCCGTGGTAGGCGATTTGTCGTGAAATGACTTTGTGTTTTCCGGGTCGCCCGGTGAGTTTGAAATAGTTTTTGGCGAGCTTGAAGGCTGATTCGACGGCTTCGCCGCCGCCGGTTGAGTAGAATACCTTGTTGAG
>CAYTSH010000205.1:0-3390 GCA_964440395.1 uncultured Microbacteriaceae bacterium | reverse complement strand
CTGAGCGGCGAGCGTGCAATGCCGAGATCACGCGGGTCGAGGTCATGTTCGGTGACGCCGCCGCGGGTGATTTCCCAAATGTGTGAGTGTCCTGCGATTGACAGCTCATCGAGCCCCTCATCGCCGCGGAATACCAGCGCGTGGGCGCCGCGGGTTTGAAACACGCCGACGATCAGGGGCACTCGCTCGAGGGAGGCTACCCCAACGGCGGAACTTTCAGGCCGAACGGGGTTGCAGAGTGGGCCGAGGATGTTGAAGATTGTTGGGATTCCCAGTTCCGCACGCACCGATGCAACGTTCGCGAAGCCGGGGTGGAGGCGGGCGGCGAACAGGAACGCGAGCCCGGTCTGTTCGAACACGGCGTGCAGGCTTTGGGGTGTGATGCTGAGGTTTGCGCCGAGTGCGCTGAGCATATCGGAGGCGCCTGATTGGGAGCTTGCTGCCCGGTTGCCGTGCTTGACCACCGGCACACCGGCAGCTGAAACGACGAGCGCCGCCATGGTGGAGACGTTCACGGTTGCGAATTGGTCCCCGCCGGTTCCCACAATATCCACCGCGGCGCTGTCGATGGGAACCCGAACCGCGCCCTCAAGGATCGCGTCGCGAAAGCCAATCACTTCGTCAACGGTTTCGCCGTTGGCGCGCAGCGCTGTGAGAAACGCTGCGATCTGTGCATCGGTTGCGTTGCCCTGCATGATTTGCTGCATGCACCAGCGGGCGTTTTCGACGCTGAGCGAGTGACCGTCGAGCAGTGCGCCGAGGGACGAGGACCAGGTGTTGCTACTGTGCATGCCTGCAATCGTATCGGTTTTCTGGGTGGGGCTCGCGAGCGATTGGCCATCAATGGGTGGATGCCGGGGCTGTTTTTTCCCGCAGCCACACACCTCCTCCCCCGGGTGGCAGAAATTACGCAGGCTATCCGCCATAATAGATATGTGACAGCAACGACTCTCAAACCACAGGCCACCGTGCCCACCATTAAACGACCAGATACCGTAGCCGTTGGCACGGTTGTGTGGCTTGGCAGCGAAGTAATGTTCTTCGCGGGGCTATTCGCGATCTATTTCACCTTGCGGAGCATGGCTCCAGAAGTTTGGGCGGAAAACACGGCAATTTTGAACGTGCCGTTTGCGACGATTAACACGATCATTCTGGTGTCGTCTTCGTTTAGCTGCCAGATGGGTGTGTTTGCGGCGGAGAAATTCCGGCCGCGCTCGATCGGTCCACGTCCGAGCCAATGGGGCATGGTTGAGTGGTTTTTTATCACGTATGCGCTGGGGGCGATCTTCGTGGGCGGTCAGGTCTGGGAGTATGCCAACCTGGTGAGCGAGGGCGTGACTATGCCGGCAAGCGCTTACGGTTCAGCGTTTTACATGACGACCGGATTTCACGGCTTGCACGTGACTGGTGGCCTGATCGCGTTCCTGCTTGTGATCGGTCGAGCTTTTGCCGTCAAGACGTTCGGCCACAAAGAGGCAACGAGCGCAATCGTCGTTTCGTATTACTGGCACTTCGTAGACGTGGTCTGGCTTGGCCTGTTCTTCGTCATCTACGTCATCAAATAATCTGGAGAATCGTTCATTCATGAAACGCTTACATCTACACATCGGCGATCGCAAGGCTCGTCGTCACCCACTTGCCACCGCAGCGCTTGTTGCGGTGGGTTTGTTGCTGACCGGCGGTGCCTACATTGGCGTGTCTGCGACAGCCGCGGTTGCTGAAGTTGACCTGAACGCCCAGGAGACTATTGATGAGGGCAAGGTGCTGTTCGGCGCGAACTGTGCTACCTGCCACGGCCTGAATGCCGAGGGTACCGGCGAGGGGCCGAGCCTGATTGGTGTCGGGGCGGCTTCGGTGCATTTTCAGGTCGGCTCAGGTCGCATGCCGCTCGCCTATCAGGGACCGCAGGCACGGGTGAAGCCGAAGCAGTTCAGCGACGATCAAACGTTACAGCTCGCTGCTTATGTTGCTTCGCTTGCGCCGGGACCTGAGTTGCCAAAGAGCAGCTACCTTGACGGGAAGGGTGACATCGCAAACGGTGGCGAACTCTTCCGGGTGAACTGCGCAATGTGTCACAACGTTGCTGGCGCTGGTGGCGCGCTCACGGAGGGCAAGTTTGCCCCCGCACTCGATGGCGTGGAGTCTTCGCATATTTATGAAGCAATGGTCACAGGCCCCCAAAACATGCCTGTGTTCAATGATGCCAACATCTCTCCCGAAGATAAACGAGACATTATTAGCTACCTCAAATACATGGAGAACACCCCTTCCGTTGGTGGGTTCAAGCTGGGTTCACTTGGCCCGGTTGCTGAGGGTCTGTTCGTGTGGATCTTTGGTCTTGGCACCCTGATCGGCTTGACGGTCTGGATCACCGCAAAATCTAACTAATGTTCTGCACATTCGGGCGTTGAGCTCGACATTACCGACAGTAAAGGTTCAAGGAGAAACAATGGCACACGACGCGAAGGACGGCTCGACAGACGCCGTCGTTGCCGCCCACCAGGGTGCGTCGAACGATGATGCGCGGCTTGCAGGAACAGCGGTTCTTCCGGCTGACGCATTCGAGAACCCTGGCCACCCGCCACATCGCAAGCGTGTAACTGACACAGACCCGAAAAAGGAACGCACCGCCGCTCGTGCAGTGTTCTTGCTGTTTTTCGTGTCGATTCTTGGCAGCATTGCTGCAATCACCGCTTACTTTGCTATTCCGATTGAAGATGGCAGCGCGCTTATGCAGCGCCTCAGCACACTTTTTATCGGTTTGGGCATGGCGCTTTCGCTCTTCGGAATCGGCATTGCCGCTGTCCACTGGGGCAAGGCTCTCATGGCGGACCATGAGGGTGTCGACGAGAGGCATCCGGTTGGTGGCGATCAGGAGACTCGTGAACAGGTTGCCGAGATTTTCAAGGTGGCTAACGAGGAGTCCGGTTTTGGGCGTCGCACGCTTATTCGCAACTCGCTTATCGGTGCGTTGATTGCGTTTCCGCTGCCCGGAATTGTGCTGCTGCGCAGCCTGGCGCCGCAAAACACTGATCCGGTCGCATCACTGCAACACACGATGTGGAAAAAAGGCACCCGTCTGACCATCGACCCAACCGGAGCGCCCATCAAAGCTTCAGATGTCACGCTGGGTTCAGTGTTTCACGTTATTCCCGAAGGATTGAATGAGCTTGAGCACGGCAAACTTGGCGAAAAGGCTCGTTCGATTGTGCTCCTCATGCGCCTCAAGCCGGAGGATTTGATCGAGGAAGAATCGCGCAAAGATTGGTCCTATGATGGCATCGTTGCCTATTCCAAGGTCTGCACGCACGTTGGCTGCCCAGTTGCTCTCTACGAGCAGCAAACGCACCACCTACTGTGCCCCTGCCACCAGTCACAGTTCGATGTAAC
>CAYTSH010000204.1:0-3426 GCA_964440395.1 uncultured Microbacteriaceae bacterium | reverse complement strand
CGCAGTCACCGAACAGTTACAGGTGTTGGCCTGGCAATGGTGTGCCAGGGAATCCGCAGCGGCCTGGACCGCGTTGCTGGCTCGTATCCCCGCCCCGACAGTGGTCGTCTGTGATGGTGGTGCCGGTATCGCGTCCGCGCTGCGCCAGGAATGGCCAACCACCCGAGTGCAACGCTGCATCTTTCACATCCGTATGAACCTGCGCCGACACCTCACACTGAACCCCAGAACCCAGGCCGGTCGGCATCTCGCGCAGATCGGGCGGGCACTGGCAGAAGTCACGACTATTGAGGACGCGATCGAATGGCAAAAACTCCTCAACGTGTGGTGGCAAGCCTACGGACACCTCACCACAGAACGCACGAAATATCGTGACGGTGGTTGGGGCTACACGCATGACCGGCTCCGGAAAGCGTGGAACCTGCTCCACTCATTGAACCAGAAGAACGTGCTGTTCACGTATCTCGAGCATGGCAACGCCCGCACAACGTCCCCGCTCGAGGGCGGCATCAATAACGGCATCAGAACTGTCCTCAGAAACCACCGCGGGATGAGCGAGGCGCACATGAAACGGGCCGCGGAGTGGTTCCTCACCATGCAAGAAATCCCACTCAAACAAGCTCACGAACTCATCACCAGTCAACCAAGAACACCAAAACCAGACACCCACGTGACCGAGGAAGAACTCACCGGGCCAGCACTCTACGACACCGGCCTCGACGCCAGCGAAGGACTCTGGCTCCGATCAGGATGGGCTGGAAGAACGTGACACGCCCGACCCCATCCACTATTTCTGTCCTATAAGCCCCGATCAGGATGGGCTGGAAGAACGTGACACGCCCGACCCCATCCACTATTTCTGTCCTATAAGCCGCCGGCGGGGGGGGAATGAAAGGAGTGAAACGCAAAAGCGGGCAGTATCAACTGCCCGCTCACTGCTGGGGTACCTGGACTCGAACCAAGAACAAATGAACCAGAATCATCCGTGTTGCCAATTACACCATACCCCACCGGCTCAGAATCGCTTCCGAACACAAGATACAAGCCTAGCGGAGAATCTGTTCAGTGCAAAATCGACCGGGGCTCGCCGGGCAACGCTGCGCCCGGGCTAGCACTCAAGCGGCACCCGGCACTGCCGGTTGAGCGGCCCCCGCGGTGACCCGCCGCCGATCAAGCACCAGCAGACCGGGTGGGCTCCGCCACAAAGCGTTCCAAACGCAGCAACGATTCGTCACGGCCAAGGATTTCCATCGACTCAAACAGCGGCGGCGAGATCCGCCGCCCCGAAAGCGCGGTGCGAATCGGCCCGTAGGCGTTGCGCGGCTTCAACCCCAGCTGCTCGATCAGCGTGTGCGCGAGAACGGCCTGCACGCGCTCCGTCACCCATTCGCCTGCCGGAATCCCCCGAAGTGCCTCGAGTGCCGCGGCGGCGCTCTCGTAAGCGTCCGAGGGCAAGCCCTTTCGGGCATCCACCGCAATGGAAATCTCCTCGGCAGGCACAAACAGGAACCGCAGCATATCGACCGCCTCGCTGAGCACAGCGATGCGTTCCTGCACCAGCGGTGCCGCCGCATTCAGGATGCCGCGCTCGCGCTCCGTGGGTTCGCCAGCAAACACGCCGCCGGCAATCAGGTAGGGCACGAGACGTTCGGTGAAATCGGAAAGCTCGAGGCGACGGATGTGGTCACCGTTAATGGAATCCGCCTTGCGCTGATCGAACCGCGCAGGGTTTGGGTTCACGTCGCTCACGTCGAACGCAGCAACCAGTTCGTCGATGCTGAAGACGTCGCGATCCGGCGCGAGAGACCAACCGAGCAGCGAAAGATAGTTGATCAGCCCCTCGGGGATGCTTCCGCGGTCGCGGTGATGAAAAAGGTTGGATTCTGGGTCGCGCTTGGAAAGTTTCTTGTTCCCCTCGCCCATGACATAGGGAAGATGCCCGAACTGTGGAATGAACGTCGTGACACCAATATCGATTAGGGCATGGTAGAGCGCGATTTGTCGGGGCGTTGAGGAGAGCAAATCCTCGCCGCGCAGCACGTGGGTGACGCCCATCAGCGCATCGTCAACCGGGTTCACGAGCGTGTAGAGCGGTTTGCCGTTGGGACGAACCACCACAAAATCGCTCAACGAACCGGCGGGGAACGTGATCTCGCCCCGCACCAGGTCGGTGAATGACAGCTCAGTGTCAGGCACGCGCAGCCGCAGCGCAGGCTGCCGGCCCGCTGCACGGAACGCGGCGCGCTCCTCCTCGGTCAGCGAGCGATCGGCGTTGTCGTACCCAAGCTGTTTTGGTCGGCCGGCCGCCTCATTTCGCGCGTCAATTTCTTCAGCGCTTGAATAGCTCTCATACACGTGACCCGAAGCCACCAGCCGTTCAATCACGTCCTGATACAGCGCACCGCGCTCCGACTGGCGGTAGGGCGCGTGCGGCCCGCCCACGTCGATGCCCTCATCCCAGTGCAAGCCGAGCCAACGCAGCGATTCCACCACCTGCACGAAGCTTTCCTCACTATCGCGAGCCTCATCGGTGTCTTCAATGCGAAAAATCAGTTTGCCCCCCGTGTGCCGCGCATAAGCCCAGTTGAACAGCGCCGTGCGGACGAGCCCCACGTGGGGCGTGCCGGTGGGCGACGGGCAGAAGCGCACGCGCACATCAGCGCCGGTTGCTTGCGAGAACGGGTGGACAGTGTTGGGGGAAAAAAGCTCAGACATCACACACCATCCTACTCGTGCCGCAGCGGCGGCGGAACTGCCGAAACCGGGCTGCCGGGCAGGAGTCGCCGACTACGTGAGCAGCGAGGATCGAATGAGAAACCGCACCCCCGAGGGCGCCTCGAGCGAAAACCCGGAGCCGCGACCGGGCACGACGTCGACCAGGAGAAAGGTGTGCCGCCACAGCTCAAACTGTTCGGCAGACATGTAAAACGGCACCGACTGATCGACGTCCGGCAGCCGGAACTCGCCAAGCAACACGTCGGCTTCCGAAACAATGAACTCACCAAGCTGGTAGCACATCGGCGAACTACCGTCACAGCAGCCGCCAGACTGATGAAACATGAGCGCACCGTGCTGCTGCGTGAGCGTGAGAAGCAGGCGGAGCGCCGCCCCGGTGAGCGCAACCCGTGGTTGCTGCTCACCGGGCACGGTGACACTCGCTGCGAGGGCGATGTCAGTCACAGGATCGCCTAGAAGAAACCGAGCGGCGTCTCGCCGTAGCTCATCAGCAGGTTCTTCGTCTGCTGGTAGTGATCGAGCGCGAGTCGGTTGTTTTCCCGCCCGATTCCTGAGCTCTTGTAACCGCCAAACGCCGCGCCGGCGGGGTAGGCGTGGTAATTGTTCACCCACACCCGACCCGCCTGGATGTCGCGACTGGGGTGGCATGCTTGTTGTAGACAGTGAGACGCTCTCACTGGAAGAGAGAAC
>CAYTSH010000203.1:0-3427 GCA_964440395.1 uncultured Microbacteriaceae bacterium | reverse complement strand
CGGCAAAAACGAACGGTCCACACCACGACTGAACGCACTTTCTGCCGAATCGACGCCGCAGAGCAACGCAGATCCACTCGCCCACACACCTCCACACCTCCATTCGGCAAAAACGAACGGTCCACACCACGACTGAACGCACTTTCTGCCGAATCGACGCCGCAGAGCAACGCAGATCCACTCGCCCACACACCTCCACACCTCCATTCGGCAAAAACGAACGGTCCACACCACGACTGAACGCACTTTCTGCCGAATCGACGACACCGCCGAGCTCAACAAGGCCAACAGAGACCCCCCACCTCAGGAACGTCAACCGACAACACGCCCTGCGTTTGCAAACGGTATCCTCACCGCGCATCCATTCGGCAAAAACGAACGGTCCACACCACGACAGAACGCACTTTCTGCCGAATCGACGACACCGCCGAGCTCAACAAGACCAACAGAGAACCCCCACCTCAGGCACGACAACCGACAGCGCATCCCGTGGAGGAAGACCACAGCAGCACCGGTGCCTAGCGCGCGGTTACATCTGTGGCTATTGTTTTGGTAGGCGTTTCAGCCTGACCAGCTCCTCGTCCCCAGCCCCAGCAGGACTGCCAGGCAGCCGCACAGCCGGGCAGCTGCATATTGTCGATTCGGCGCGGTTTTCGTTTTTGCAAACTTTCGGGTAAGTTAGATGTCGTCGGGCCTTTAGCTCAGTTGGTAGAGCATCGGACTTTTAATCCGCGGGTCGCGGGTTCGAGCCCCGCAGGGCCCACACAGCAAACCCCGGGTCAGCCGTCACTATCGGCTGGCCAGGGGTTTCTCTCTTGGGGCAAAAACAAAAACCCGCAACACACCCGCAAACAACGAGCAAACAATCAGCAGCATCCTTGGGCTGTCGGCGGCTTTGGTGACGGCGCGGGTTAGCTTTCTGATTTCGGAGCGAGCAGTCAACAGTATCGTATGGTTGTCGGCGGCTGTTTGGGGCGCGGCGTCGATCTTCGCGAATCGGTCAACCGTTCCGAGCATCGCGAGCTTCACGTTCGCCCCTTCGCACCAATGCTGACTGTTGCACTCCCATCAGCGTGATGCCCTGAGACAACGCGAGCTTCACGTTCGCCCCTCCGCAACAATCGCCGTAGACTGGTGGCCATGCAGACTTCCGACCCGCTCTTTTCGAGAAAGCGCTCGCGGGCTTCTCGTCACGGTCGAACGGTTCGCTCACCCGTGCTCGGCCCCACATTGCCACCCTTGCACACGCGCATTGCCGCGTTCGATCGCATTGCGGGCGGCACAGTGGAGTATCTTCGTTCACTGTGGCCCGCGGAATTGGAACAGGTCACGTTTGATTTTGTGTCCGTGCCCTCCAACCCGCCGTGGGAGATTAGTGATTCGCCAAAACTGTGGCGGGTGTGCGCAACGACACGCAGGATTACGTTGTTCCGGGTTCCACTGCAACGCAGCGGCCAACTACATGTTGATGATGAGGCCCATCGCCGCATGTTCATCGAGTACGGCGTGTACTGCGCCGTGGCGGAGCTTCTCGGGAAAGAACCCTGGGAGTTGCTACCCCCGGACAGTTCACCGCACTTTTAGCCACAGCACCCGCCCAGAACCGCCAAAACCCGCCCAAGCCCAGCACCACCCTGACCCAGCACCACCCGCCACCCAAGCCCCAACCAGCCCTCGCCCCGCCCGGGACCCAGATTCATCTGGTCACAACGGTGATTGCCTGCTGTGCGGGGCGTTCCGCCTGCACCGGGTAGCCGGACAGGGCACCGTCCGCGGCGTAGCTCACCGCGGCGGTGACTGGGCCGCTCGGCGTGAGGAGTGCTCGACTATTCGGCGCCACGGTGATGGTTCGGGTTTCACCGGCGGGGATGCGCTGCTGCGTGGTTCCCCCGGTTTCTGGTTCGATGTTGACGCTTACCTCGGTTTCTCCGGGGTTGTGGAGGCTGAGGAGGGGGTTGCCGCCTGCGGCGACGGCCACACCGGTGGGGTTTTCGAATGGTTGTGCCGCGCTGAACCAGGCCAGGTCAAAACCGGTTGAGCCGATGGTCACCACCCGCACCCCGGCGACAATGGGTTGGCTGGCGTGCAGGGTGATGGTGTACGCGCCGGGGTCGAGTGGGGGAAGTTCCAGCTCGTTCACCAGGTTTGGTGCGCAGTCGAGACGCCCCAGTGGGAGTTGTTCGCCGGTGCTGGCGTGCGCGACCGCCTCGACGGTGGTGTTGATTGACCCGGTGTTCATGACGCGGAGTATTCGGACGTCTTCTTCGTGGCCGTGCTCATCGACGACTTGCACCCCCGGCTGGGTGTACATGCGAACGCCGGGAATCGTGAGGTTGGTTGCGGGTGCAGGAGCGGAGGCTGCCGTGTCGACGCCGGTGGCTTCGAGCGCTTCGCTTTGGGAGTGTTGCAGCGCCGCGCTGATGGTTCCCCCGCGAGCGCTGACGTGCACTATTGTTGCGGTTGCGTCTGGCACAAAACCGTTGAGTGATATGCGGCGTTGCGTGCCACCTTCCACGGTGATGCCTTTGGAGCCGGGTGTGTCCCGTTTCCCCACTTCGCTGAATACGGTGACGGTGACGGTTGCGCTCACCTCCCCGGGGTTGGTGAGCACGAGTATGCTGGTGGCGCCGTCTCCGGTTCCGCCTGCGACGAGCCAGTGTTCTGGGCCGGTTTCGGTGCACACGCTGGCGTCGAATCCGCGGATGCGTTCTGTGGCGATTTCTTGTGATTGTGCAGCCGCGGTTTGGCTTTGCCCGACCCCGGTGCGCAGGACGCCCACAGGCCACGAGGTGCTGACGTTGGGTGGGGGCGCCGGCTGGTTGGTGGGTTGCGGTGTGGGGGCTGCCACGGCATCCATTGATTGAGTGGTGGTTTTGCGCACGATTGGTTGCAGGTCCGCCGTGGCTGCGTTTGGTTGTACGGTGACGGTGGGGCTTCCCACATCCATTTGGGTGGATGCTTGGGTTGCGTCCACCCCAAGCTCTGTGAATGATCCCACACAGGCGAGTCGGCTTTCTGTTTCGCCGCTGCGTTCGACGGTTGTGGCGGCGATGCTGGCGTTCACGTGGGGCACGTTGAGGACGCTGTAAAAGGCGATGGTGGTGAGTGTCGCGGCGGCGGCGAACACCCCGATGCACACGCGGGCGATGCGCAGGGCGATTCGTTTGTGTCGTTTACGCATCGGGGTTCCTTTCGGCGTTTGGTGCCGTTTCGGGTTGCCCTGCGGGTTCGCGATGCCAGGGCAGGCTTTCAAGGTCTTGCCGTCTGCGCTGCTTTCCGGGGCGTTCCACGACCGCTGCGGTGGGTAGTGCAAGGAGCACCAGCAGGAGGCTGAGTGTGAGTTGCGCGATTGCTATGGTGCGGGCGTGTTGTTGGTCTGCCTGTGTGAGTTGCGCGATTGCTATGGTGCGGGCGTGTTGTTGGTCTG
>CAYTSH010000202.1:0-3459 GCA_964440395.1 uncultured Microbacteriaceae bacterium | reverse complement strand
ACCCGCACCCAACCCACCAGATTCTGCCCCAAATCAAGCACCGTCCTGCCCGAAGGGGTCACAAAAGTGCGCACCGGTTTCACCTCGCCCCACACCCGCACCGGCGGTCCAACAGCGGGTGCAAGGATGCCGTGGTCAAACGCCAACCGTTCCGCCGGTTTCCAGCCTGCCGGCTCACCCCTCGGCAGCAGCCAAGCCGGCTGCGCCAACCGGGCATCAACGGTTTGCCCGTCATACAGATCGTTCTCCAACACCGCGCCCGAACCGGTGCGCCACGTCTCGTCAGTCCCAACCCGCTGCGTGCTCCCATCGCTGAACGTCACATCCACCTGCGCAATAACACCCAACCGCTCGCCGTAAAACGCGCGCCGCCCCCACCAGCCCAACCGGCCACGGAACCAGCCATTCCCCACCGCAAGCGCCAACACCGTCGTGTCACGCAGCAGCGCGGTAACATCGTACGTCACGAAACGCAGCCGCCACTCGTAACTACTCCAACCCGGGGTGAGCAGATCGGGGGCGGGGCGTTCACCATTCACCCACGCCTCCACCACGCCAAACGCGCTCAACGTCAGCGTCGCCGAAACCACCGCGCCCGCCGACTGGTCAAGCGTGAACTCCGTGCGGAACAGCGGTGCCGCAACCTCCGGGTCCGGCGACGTAATCATCGCAACACTGGGGCTCAACATCATTCGTGACTCCTTCGTCAATGGCGTGAAAAATCCTACAACACCACGCATTCGGGCGGTTCGCCAGCGAGCAGGTGGGCAATCTGGCGGCGAATCAGGGCAGCCATTCGGGGCAGCATTGCGGTGGTCGCCCCGCCAAGGTGCGGGCTGAGCAGCAGCCCAGGACAATTCCACAGTGGATGCCCGGGTGGCAACGGTTCCGGATCCGTAACATCCAGCGCCGCACGCAACCGCCCCGTGCTGAGCTCCCGCACGAGCGCATCCGTCACCACAACCGGGCCGCGCGACACGTTCACAAGCGTCGCCCCGTCGCGCATCGCCGCGAGGAACCCCGCATCAACCAGACCGGTCGTGCCCGGGGTCAACGGGACAGCCAACACCACCACGTCGGCTGTCGGAAGCAACGCGGGCAAGGCATCCACCCCATGGATTGGGCCGGTCGCGTCAACTCGGGCGTGCGCCGCCACCCGGTCAATCGTCACCTCAAACCCGCCAAGCCGGCGCTCCAACGCCCGCCCAATGCCACCAAACCCCACAATCAGCACCCGGCTGTCAGCCAAACTATGCAACCGTTTCGGCGCCCACCGACCCGCATCCTGCGCGCGCACCAAGTCGGGAATGCCGCGAAACGTGGCAAGAATCAGCGTCACGGCAAGCTCAGCGGTCGACGTTTCGTGCACCGTCGCCGCGTTCGCAAACCGATGCCCCGGCGGCAACACCTCCGCCACACCGTCGAAACCAATCGACTGGCTTTGCACCAGGCGAGTCGAAACCCGGCTCAGCGCCGAAAGCTGACCCGTCGGCCCCATGTAAGGTGGCACCACAATATCAATGTGCGGCAACGGTGGCTCCCCGGTCAGATCCCAACGCACAAAACGCACACCCCGCGGCGCGGGCTGCAACGCACGCAACAGTGCGTCACCCGGGAGGCTGACAATGAGCTCGGACATGCTGCCAGTGTACTGCCCGAAACGCGGGTGCGCAGCCGCGCAGCCGCACAGCCGCACAGCCGCGCATGCCGGCCCGCAAGAACGCGCCGGCACCCCCACGTTTAGGGGCGTGGCTGCGCCAACAAGCCGGCAAGCAGGCTCGCGCCAGTCGCCGCATCCGCCACAGGCAACACGAACGTGCGTTTACCGTCGTTACGTTCCACCTCAATGCTCGCGCCGCTACGGAAAATCAACCCAAAGCGACGATTCACGCCCAGGCGAAACCCCCAACCACCAAACTCGGTCAACGCATCCACCTCCACAACCCGCACCGACACCATCGCCTGCAACGGCACGTGGATGCTCGGCCACCCCGCAGCGGAACGCGCCGACAGTCCGTGCTCACCCGCCGACACGTGCCACGACGACGTCAACGCCACCAAAATCAGCAACGGAAACAGCAAACCCCCCGAAACAGCCCAAAGCGCAGCCGCAGACTCAGCAGACGGCGAACCCAACGCCGCCCAAATCATGCCCAGCATCGGCACCAGCAGCGCCACCATCAGCAACATCTGCTTGGTCAAACCCAACCCCACATGCTGCAACCACACGGTGCGCTCCGAAGCTGCCACCGGAAACGGCTCCACCAGCGACACCCCAACCGGCAACGGGGCAAGCTTCGGTGCAATCAGCCAGCAACAACCAGCCACGGCGGCAGCCGGGACGAGGCAGAGAGCCAGCGCAAGCATCCCGAATTGAAACGACGCAACCTCCGCGGCAGCCAACCCGCGCTGCGGCACGACGCTGGCCAGCGAAATCGTCGCAATCAGTGACGCCAAACCGCCATTCAGGGCGCAAAACAGGCGCAACGGCCCCGACCGTGCCCGGTGCGCCCCCGAAATGATCAAAACCGCCAAAAGCAACGCACTCAGCCCGCCGGTGAGCAACGGCAGCAGGGGAGCCACCCAGCTCGGCGCAAACCCGTTCGGCGCGCCGCCGACACCCCAATGGGTTGCGATGCGATCAGGCAGCTCAGCAGTGATCGCCGCAATGACGCCGCTCGCAACCAGCACCGCAGCAAGCGGCACCACCAACGCCGCGGTCCACAACCGCAACCGTTGCGACCCCGTCAACGTGCGGGTCGACGCGGGTGGGGTCGACGCGGCTGGGGTCGACGCGGCTGGGGTCGACGCGGCTGGGGTCGACGCGGCTGGGGTCGACGCGGCTGGGGTATTTTCGTGCTTCGTCATGAGTGATACTCCTGTGCAATCAGAGAGGTGAGCGTGCTCAGCGCAACGCCCTGAGTTTTCGCGGTTGCTGCAAGGTCGCGAATCAGTGGGCGAATCTGCGTGAGCGCATCGCCCCGCGCCGTAACCGTGGCGCCTCGCCCCCGAGCAAGCTCCAAGTAGCCCTCGTCGCGCAGCGTGTGCAGCGCCCGCAACACCGTGTGCAGGTTGACGCTGAACGACGACGCCAACGTCTTTGCCGGCGGGAGGCGGGTGCCCGGTGCCAGCTCGCCACTCAGAATCAATTGCCGGATGCCGTTGGCCAGTTGCTCGTTAAGCGCCACGCTGGAACCGGGCGTGATTGTGAGGAGCATGGTGGTTGCCTGAGGGTGTTGGGTGTTGGTCGGTGTGATGTTGCTGGTGTGCTGGGTGGTGTGTTGCTGGGGCGTGGTGACGGATTGTTCTAGTCTAAGCATAACAAGTTTTGTGCTGGGGTGCACGAGAAATTGCTTGTGCTCGTGGATGTGCTCGCTTCCCGTTCCTGCGCTTCGTCCGCGTCCGTCCCGCCCGCGCCGGCCCGGCGCGTGTGCCCCGCGCCCGGCCCACCCCGCGCCC
>CAYTSH010000201.1:0-3462 GCA_964440395.1 uncultured Microbacteriaceae bacterium | reverse complement strand
CATGCGCGAAGCCGTCGCAGAGCTTGGCGGCGACGCCAACAAGATCAACCCGCTCGCACCGGCGGAACTGGTCATTGACCACTCCGTCATTTCCGATCTTTTCGGCTCAGCAAACTCGTTCAGCAGAAATGTTGAGCTGGAATACCAGCGAAACAGTGAGCGCTACCAGTTCCTGCGCTGGGGACAGACCGCGTTTGACGACTTCAAAGTGGTGCCGCCGGGAACCGGGATCGTGCACCAGGTCAACATCGAATACTTGGCGCGCGTGACATTCACCCGCGAGGTCAACGGTGTGCTGCAAGCCTACCCCGACACCTGCGTCGGCACCGATTCCCACACCACCATGGTTAATGGTCTCGGTGTGCTCGGTTGGGGCGTCGGCGGCATCGAAGCTGAAGCGGCGATGCTGGGGCAGCCCGTGTCAATGCTTATTCCCCGCGTGGTTGGGTTCAAACTCTCCGGACAGATCCCTGCGGGCGTCACCGCAACGGATGTTGTGCTCACCATCACCCAGATGCTCCGCCAGCACGGCGTGGTCGGCAAGTTCGTAGAATTTTACGGTGAAGGGGTCTCCTCTGTGCCGTTGGCAAACCGAGCCACCATTGGAAACATGAGCCCCGAGTTCGGCTCCACCGCAGCCATGTTCCCAATCGACGACGTCACCCTGGACTACCTGCGGCTCACCGGTCGTTCAGCAGAACAAATCGATCTGATCGAACAGTACGCCAAACAGCAGCACCTCTGGCACGATCCGGCAGTTGCGCCCGTCTTCAGCGAATACCTCGAGCTGGATCTCGGCACCGTCGTACCCTCCATTGCGGGTCCCAAGCGTCCACAAGATCGCATCGAACTTTCGCGAGCGAAAGAACAGTTCGCCACCGACCGTGCCGGCTACAACGCGGCCGAATCCCGCCCGACCAGCTACACCACGGCATCCGGTGAATTGATCACCATCGACCACGGTGCGGTGACCATCGCGTCGATCACGTCCTGCACCAACACCTCAAACCCATCCGTGATGCTCGCCGCCGGTCTGCTTGCACGCAACGCGGCACAAAAAGGCCTCACCGTAAAACCGTGGGTGAAAACCACACTCGCACCGGGCTCGCAGGTCGTCACGGACTACTACGATAAAGCAGGGCTCACCCCCTACCTGGAACAACTCGGCTTCTACCTTGTTGGTTACGGCTGCGTGACCTGCATCGGTAACTCCGGCCCCCTGCCCGCGGAGCTCTCTGAAGCAATTCAGCAGAACGACCTCGCCGTTGCCGCAGTGCTCTCCGGAAACCGAAACTTCGAAGGGCGCATCAACCCTGACGTCAAAATGAACTACCTCGCCAGCCCGCCGCTAGTGATTGCGTACGCGTTGGCCGGCACCATGAATTTTGACTTCGCAACCGAACCACTCGGGCAAGATCACGACGGAAACGACGTGTACCTCGCCGATATTTGGCCAGACACCCACGAGGTGCAGCAAACCATCGACACCTCCATCAGCACCGAAATGTTTACCGGCAAGTACAACAGTGTGTTCGAGGGCGACGAGCGCTGGCGCACACTGCCGGTGCCGACCGGCGACGTGTTTGAGTGGGATGCGGAATCCACCTACGTGCGCAAACCCCCATATTTTGAAGGCATGAGTCGCGAAACCACCCCGGTGAGTGACATTGTCGGTGCGCGCGTACTCGCCAAACTTGGCGACTCGGTCACGACCGACCACATCAGTCCGGCAGGAAACATCAAGGCGGACAGTCCGGCAGGGCAGTACCTCAGCGAAAACGGTATCGCCCGAAACGACTTCAACTCGTACGGGTCGCGCCGCGGGAACCACGAGGTCATGATCCGGGGCACGTTCGCAAACATTCGGTTGCGCAACCAACTGCTCGACAACGTGGAGGGCGGCTACACTCGCGACTTCACCCAGGAGGGTGCCCCGCAGGCGTTCATTTACGATGCCGCCAGCCACTACCAGGCTACCGGCACCCCGCTGGTGGTGCTCGGTGGCAAAGAGTACGGTTCCGGCTCATCGCGAGACTGGGCTGCAAAGGGAACCAGTCTGCTCGGTGTGCGCGCCGTGATTACGGAGAGTTTTGAGCGAATTCACCGCTCGAACCTGATCGGGATGGGCGTGTTGCCGCTGCAGTTCCCGGCGGGGGAGAGCGCCGATTCTCTTGGACTTGACGGCACGGAAGTGTTCCACATTGCGGGTGTCACGCAACTGAACGAGGGCAGCACGCCAAAGACCGTTCGGGTGACCGCGGCACCAAGCGAGTTCTCGCCTGCTGGCAAGCCGACTGTGACATTCGACGCAGTGGTGCGCATTGACACGCCCGGCGAGGCTGACTATTA
Organism: uncultured Microbacteriaceae bacterium; assembly: GCA_964440395.1. Taxonomy (GTDB): domain Bacteria; phylum Actinomycetota; class Actinomycetes; order Actinomycetales; family Microbacteriaceae; genus CAYTSH01. Next base: position 1,113 of record CAYTSH010000201.1, on the reverse strand, counting down.
CCGCAACGGCGGCATTCTGCAGTATGTGCTGCGTTCCCTCGTGACGGCCTAGTGCGTGTTGCCGGTGCCTCGCAGCGTGCGTTGCGGGGCACCGCTCGGCCGGTGCGGTAGATTTGTGGCAGCGCATTCGCCGGTTTCGATTGCCACAGTGGATGCCGTGTGCGCTGCCAGCCCGAAGTTCCGAGCTGCCTGGCGCAGCTCACCGTCAGCGGCACACGCTGATTGACGAACCCTCGCCGTTGCGGGGTCAAAGGAGAACCTGTGAACATCTTGTCCAGTGTCAACAACCCGCGTGACCTCGCGGCACGTTCGCCCCAGGAGCTCGAGATGCTCGCGCGGGAGATCCGCGACTTCCTCATCACCGAGGTTGCCAAACACGGGGGTCATCTTGGCCCGAACCTTGGCGTGGTTGAGACGACGATTGCGTTGCATCGGGTGTTTGATTCGCCGAAAGATCCGATAATTTTTGATACCGGGCATCAGTCGTATGTGCACAAGCTGCTTACGGGGCGGCAAGATTTTTCGCGGTTGCGCATGCGCGGCGGCCTGGCGGGCTACCCGCAGCGCAGTGAGTCGGAGCACGACATTGTGGAAAGCTCGCACGCGTCGAGTTCGCTGAGCTGGGCTGACGGCATTTCTCGCGCGTTTTCGAGCACGGGGCAGCATGATCGCTACGTGGTTGCGGTGGTCGGTGACGGCGCGCTGACGGGCGGGATGACTTGGGAAGCGCTGAATAACATCAGCGATGACAATTCGCGCAAATTGATTATTGTGGTCAATGATAATGGTCGTTCGTATGCACCGACGATTGGCGGTATGGCGCGGTTTTTGAACACTGTGCGGACGCGAAAAACGTATCGTCAGCTGCAGCTGAAAAGTGAGCAGGCGTTTGACCGGCTTGGATCTATGGGGCGGTCGGTCTATCGTGGCGTCCGCGGCGGAATGCACGGCTTTTTGAGCCGGTTTAGCAATAACGAGGCGCTGTATTCGAATCTGGACATTAAGTATGTTGGTCCTGTGGACGGCCACGACATTGCGGCTCTTGAGCGGGCATTTTTGCAGGCGAAGCATTACGGCCAGCCCGTTATTGTGCACGTGATTACGGAGAAGGGC
>CAYTSH010000200.1:0-3555 GCA_964440395.1 uncultured Microbacteriaceae bacterium | reverse complement strand
GTTCTCTCTTCCAGTGAGAGCGTCTCACTGTCTACAACAAGCATGCCACCCCAGGCAAATGTTTCAACGAAATTTGAAGTATATGTGCACACATTAAAGCAGCAAAAATTACAGCCAAAACTGTTTGCACCGCTGACATTGCAGCGGGCTACAAGGCCTCCATAATGACACCATCCATAATCGCATCAAAAACTTTAGCCAAGAAACTTCGCTTCGCAGACGCAAAAATACCCCGCATGCTCACCAACACCGCCACCCCAAATAGATTCGGCAAACTCACCAGGTCCTCGCGCGCAGTAATCTCAGCAGGCAACGCTTCAGTGATTCGCGGGACACCGCGCACATCGTCACCGGTTTCTTTCAGGTAGGCAACAAGCAACGCTCGATTCACCTCAGACGCTTGCCTGTGCAACACTTCAACACGCTGCGCCGCCCCGGGCGGGTGCAACCTACAAGCCATGCCATCCGCATCGAAACAGTGCAGCACTTTAGTGATCCTTGATTGTTTAGCAACGCGTCTAAAATCGGACTCCGATACAACTAACTGCACGCCCCCTCCTAGAAAGGCGACGAGCAGAGGCCACCGGGCTTCGGTTCCCGCGGTCGGTGCCTCACCGGCAGGAGCAGGATTGTCACCGTTGTTCGTCAAATCAACCCGTTGCGAAACACACAGCAGCATTCCAAAGAGGTTTTCCAGGGTGAGCTTTTCGAGCGTAGACGTGAGGGTAGCGACCTCTTTGCGATCAAAGAATCCCCGAAGACCTTCTGTGGTCGAATACCGCTCGATGATCGTGCGCGTTACCGCAACACCAAGTGCAGCACTCTCAGCTTGACTCGCTCGGCTGACTCGCCCGCCCTGAACACGCAGGAGCCCACCCTGTTCGAACCACCAACCATCAATCCCGTCTGGCATACCTTGTTCGACACTGACAACCCCGGCGTGTGACATAAATATCATCGCATCCTCTAATTCCTTATAAACAGAATTTTGAAAAATTAGAACAAATATTGAATCACCTGCGACGCTTGGCGTACCGCGTCGGCTTTGAACTCAGACGTGAACTGGCGCTTGATTCGTGGTGTGGACATGTTGTCGTTCTCTCTTCCAGTGAGAGCGTCTCACTGTCTACAACAAGCATGCCACCCCAACCCCAGCAAGGGCAGACGAGCCAGGCGAACGACCACACTCATCAAAAACCGCAACCGGCTCAGCAGAAACGCTCTTTGCTGGAGCAGGTTCACCCTGAACACCACACCCAACCAACAGCACACACAGCGAAACCACACCCGCAATCCAGCCACACAATTTCAACAACACAGCCTCCAAAAAAGCCACCAGCGATACACAGCACTCTACTGCCGCCACAACAGCCCAGAGCGCTTCACGCCGAAATCGCCCGCTCAATCACGGCTAAGCCTGAATTCACCGGTGAGTTTGTGGGTGTTTAGGTTTTAGATACCGAGAATGCCTCGTTGAACTGGGATAATAGTAGTAATCAAGCCGCTATTTTCCACAGCCAAGAAGGCATCTCGTAGTAGCTATCCAAACATACTTTTGCTCAGGTTGCTGCATCGTTTCATGATCCGAATCTCGTGTCGGCCGCGGGAGTGATGCCGGTGATGCGTTTGGCACAGATGGCGGGGTTGTCTGACCTTGCCAAGGCGCACCTCACGATCCCGACCGATAAGGGAGCCAACGCTGGCGAGATCGGGCTATCGGCAATAAAAGGTGGATAGCCTCGGGCGTGTCTACCCTCTGCGCCCGTGGCGCAGTCTTACCCGTCACCAGCGCCCGCTGCCGTAACGCAATCAGCTTCATGCGGGCCGGAAGTTTCCTTGCCACAATTTGGCTAACCGGGCTATCGGCAATAAAGAGTGGATGGTGTTGGGCGTGTCATCCTCTTCCGGCCCATCCGCTGCGTAGCCAGAGTCCTTCTGCAGCGTCGAGGCCTGTGTCGTAGAGTGCTGGGCCATGACCGGGTTCGTTGGGCGTTGTGCGTACTTGCTTCGCGGGTTGTGTCTGGTGCTCAGCGAGCACTCTGGCGGGGTCGGGATGCTCTGAGTGGAGGTAGAGCCACCACTCGATCGCACGGCGCTGATGTTCCTCGGTCATGCCGCGGTGATGGAGTAGCAGGAGCCGCATGGGCGAGTGTGTGCCGCCCTCGATACCGTTCGTTGTTGGAGGCACATTGAGGTGCTGGACTTCCCTGTCAAGGAACGTGAAGAGGTGCCCTCGATCAAGGATCCGGCGGAGTACTTGGTAGCCGGAACGCAGTCGCTGATGCGTGTACCACCATTGCTGCGAGGCTTGAACCCAGGACGGCACCTCGGTAGCGGTCTTGCGATAGCTGCGCTCTTTTGTGAGGGGGAGGAACTCGGACTCCCATTCAATGAGGAGTTTTGACCGTGCTGCGGCATCATCGTTCGTTTTCACTCGGGTACGTTTCAGGGCGAGACCCCATAACGCTTTGCCAGGTAACGTTTTTGATCTGGTAGTGACGTACTTTCGGACGTTGCGTTGCAGGTGTACGAGGCAGCGTTGCACGCGTGTGGCGGGCCAGTGGTCTTTGAGGGCGGCGTGCATGCCGGGGCCGCCGTCGCACACCACCACGAGGGGTGCAGGGAGTCGTTTGAATAGTTCGCCCCACGCCGCCTGTGATTCTCGGGCGCACCATTGAGCGGCGACGACTTTTCCGTTTGCTCGGGCGGTCAGGATGCACCAGCCGGTTCGCAGGTTGAATCCATCGATCTCGACTACGTCATGCACGACACCGGTGCTGGGGACATGGGAGTGGAGGTTCCAGCACCAGCGAATCTGGTGTCTGAACGACCGGCCGGTTCCGCCTGGTTCGGTTTCGGCTTGCGAGTGTTTCCCAAGGAGCCAGTTCAGGAACCGGTGCAGAATGAAAAGCCTGGTGCGGTCAGGGCGTTTGCGTACCGATGACGCTCCGCACGAGGGGCACTTCCAGCGTTGGTTGCCTGCTGTGTTCCGGCCGTTCTTGACGAGCTTGGTATCGCATACCACGCAGAGAGAAGGGTGGGTGGTGTCTGTCACAACTAATCATTGCTGACATTAGTGATCCCGGTTTTACAGCGTAGTTACGCGGCTGGATCAAGATCCCATCCACTCTTTATTGCCGATAGGCCACTATTTGCATCTTATTGTTTTTTAGAAAGATGCTAATTTTTATTCATGGATCCAAGGCTGAACCCTTACACGCCGATTGTAGGCGCAACGCCGCCGCTTCTGATCGGGCGCGATGATCAGATTGAATCGTTCGTGTTCTTGTTGGATCGCCTCCGGGCGGGTTTCACCGAACAGTCGATGATCGTCACAGGCCTGCGCGGTGTGGGCAAAACGGTTTTGTTGAACAATTTCCGCGAAACTGCTGTGGCTGCTCGGTGGGTTGTGATCGAGATGGAGGCAAGCAAGCACGATGACGACGAGTTCCGGTTTCGGCTGAGTCAAGGGTTTCGTCAGGCACTTCTGACGTTGTCTCCGAAGGAGCGCTGGCGTGAGCGCACACGTGCCGCGGCGAGTGTGCTGAAATCTTT
>CAYTSH010000199.1:0-3558 GCA_964440395.1 uncultured Microbacteriaceae bacterium | reverse complement strand
CGTCAACGACGCGAGACGAATACTCCCCGTCGGCACCCCAAGGCACCAAAGCTCTCGGGTGATTGCCCGTCCCGCGAGCATGTGTGTGTATGCAGCTGTCACCAAAGACATGAACGTGATCAGCGAGGCGAACGAGATCGCGAGACGCATCGTGGTCAACTGGTGCTCCGCAATGGCCTGCATCTCAGAGTTTTTCACCTGTGTGACGGGCGACAGGTCGGTTGAGATGGCTGCAAGCTCGCTGAGCAGCTGCGCGTGTTCGTTTGAACCGGTCGAAACACTAAACGTGGCGCGAAGTGTCGCAACCCGAAGCAGTGCTGGAACGTCAGCAGGGCGGAGAATTAGTTCAGCGTTGCGAAAGACGATGTCATCGGTGATTGTCGCTTCGGGAGCATACACCGGCGCGGTTGCCCCGTCCCGCAGTTCCAGCAGAAGTTTTTGTTGCGGCGCGAGTTGGGTTTGCATGGCGGGATCAAACTCTCGGACGGGGAGCACCCGACCCGTGGCGAGACCGGCACACCGTTGTGAATCAAACCGAGCAACGTCGGCGAGTTGTGCACACTCTCCCACCCGAATGTTCACCGCCAGGTTCGGACGGTCAGGGAGCAGGCCCGGAATCTGGAACACCACATCAAAACGTTTGGCGTCCATCAGCCTAATGACCTCGGCGCGGGTTGATTCGGATGCGGTATCGAGTGAAAGGTCAACATCGGTTACGCCGTCCGTGCCGAACGCTTCCAGCAGCATTGCCTGGCGAACGGCGGCACCCAGCATCGCTATGTTCAGCACCACGAGCACCGCGGTCAAGGGCAAGGCGAACGAAACCGAGTGCCAGCGGATCGACTGCAATCCGAGCACCACACCAGGGTGCCGAATCATCCTTCTCCGCTCGAGCCATCGGGCAATTTGCCCTACAAGAGAGCGACCTGCCACAAATGGTGCGGCCAATAACACCACCGCGGCGAGGAGCCAAGCAACCTGCAATCCAACGGGTGCGCCAAGAATGTTCGCCTGTCTCCACAACACCGTCGCCAAAAACTGCGCCATCAACCCGCACGCAGCGAACCATGCAGCTCCGGCGCCAAGCCAAATCACTGTCCGTGTTCCACTGTGCGCTCGCGCCGGCTTGCTCGCACCAGATGGGAGCATCAACCCGCGGCGCAGCGAGTAAACGCAGGTGGCACCAAACACGCACAGGAGTACCGCACCAAACACGACGCGTTGCAGTGCCGTGAGTGCGCCGTCCGAACCGAACCAGTACAGTCCCACGATTCCGGATTTCCCAAGCCAGAACTGCAACGGCTCATAACCGACGAGTGCGCAGAGCACACCGAGTGTTGCGGCCACACCGCTTTCGAGTGTGAGCGTGTGCACACACAGCCGCTCGGACACCCCCAGCAACCGCAGCGCGCGCAATCGCGGTTTCGCAATTGTTGCCGCGAGTTGCGCTGAGACAAGCAAGAACACCAACGCGGGCATACCGACGATGAGTGCAAGTTCGACGGAAAAACGATCCGTGCGCATCGCTTGCGCAAACCCGGCGGCTGATCCACCCACCGCGGTTGCGCTGGAACCGGCCAGTTCCTCCAACACCATGTAAGCCAAGAGCTCGTGCGGATCGGTGAGACCGGCTGCCGTGATGATTTGCGCTCGGCGCAGCGGAATCCATTCACTAAACTCATCTGTGCGATCCAGCATCTCCGCGAGAGCGGGAGAAAGCGCCATCTCACCGGCCTTCGGCCAGGCTGCCAGGCCCGGCGGCAGTGGCGCGAACTCGCCAACATTGGCCACCAGGACGCGGGTGACTCGTTGCCCCTTCACGTATTCCTGGGATCGAGTGAACGTGAGGCTGTGCGCTGCGTCTGTCGCCTCATCGGCTTGCACGAGCGCTCTCGCCGCCTCGCGCTCGGCTTGAGCAGACAGAATGGCCGGTAGTTGTGCTGCAAACAGCAACGCCAGTGAGGAAATGGTGACACCCGCAACGAGCGCGAACAGTCGAAGCACTCCCGCGCGTGTTGTCCCCCGCAACACCTGAAACGCAATCAGGAACACAACCCTCATGCGTCAGCGTTCCAACGGGTCAACATCATCCACCACTGTCCCACCGCGCAGCACCAGGCGACGATCACAGCGTTTGGCAACGCCCCGATCATGCGTGACAAGCACAATCGATGCCTGTTCTTCCCGCGCGCATGCAAGCAGCACATCAAGCGTATTCGCCGTGTTAATCTCGTCTAGCGCGCCGGTCGGTTCGTCGGCAAAAATCACCGTCGGGTGGTGCACAATTGCCCTGGCGATAGCTGCGCGTTGCAACTCCCCGCCCGACACCTCATGAGCCCGCCGCTCAAGGCAGTGCGTCAGCTCGAGGCGCTCACCCAACGAGTGCACCCGTTCGGCGCGTTGCCTCCCGGCCACCCTCTGGAACAACAACGGAATAGCAATGTTCTGCGCGAGCGTCAGCTCCGGCACAAACTCTGGCCGTTGAAACACAAAACCAAACTCGCGCAAACGCAACGCGCCCCGCTGCTCGTCGTTCAGTGCGGTGATCTCAGTATCGCGGTACCGGATACTGCCCGATTGCACCGGTTGCAAACCTGCCAAACAGTTGAGTAACGTGCTCTTGCCAACCCCAGACGCCCCAACCAGCGCAACAGTCTCCCGCGCGGCAACGTCAAGCGAAACACCCCCCAACACGCGATGCGAATTCAGTTCACACACAACGTCCCGAGCGGCAATCATTAGTTTCCCTCCATCGCTCCCCCGCACTACATCAATCTGCTCGCCACCCTCACCGGCTGGCACCGGGTGCAGCGGTCAACCGGCGACCACGGCATCCTCCAATTGAGCCACAAACACGCTCACGTCTTGCGCGCCAGACACCGCCGTGCGCCCGTTAAACACGAAAAACGGCACCCCGCCGATACCGATACTGCGCGCAAGCGTCAGATCCTGCGCCACCGCGCGAGCATACGTGTCCGAGCTGAGCGCTGCGCGCGCTGCGACCGGATCCAAACCGGCAGCCTCGGCGAGCTGCGCCAGGGTTTCGGGATCACCAATGTGCAACCCGCGTTCAAAATAGGCCGAAAAGAGGGCGTCAACCAGTTCACCCTGGCGCCCATGCTCCGCGGCGAAATGCAACAACCGGTGCGCCTGCCCACTGTTCGTCATGCGCTGCGCATCCAGATCAAACTGCAACCCCTCCGCCGCGGCGAGCGACACAACGTGCCGCAGCATCGCGTCAATCTGCGCGAGCGGCTGCCCCAGGTGGGCACTCAGCGACTCCCGGGCGCTCAGCGGGTTCTCCAACGGCGCGTCGGGCGAGAGTTGAAAACTGTGAAAGCGCACGTCCACCGTCGCGCCCGGGTGCGCCGCCAGAAAACGATCAACCGCGGTCTCAAACCGGCGTTTCCCGATGAAACACCACGGACACACCACGTCAGACCAAATATCCACCACAATCGCTTGCTCAGCCAATTCAAAACCTCGATTCAATCACGCGCGCGCCGTGCACCGGACCGTGCACGTGCAGAGCCGCAAACCCTTCAGCCATCAGCGAGC
>CAYTSH010000198.1:0-3572 GCA_964440395.1 uncultured Microbacteriaceae bacterium | reverse complement strand
TTCAATTCCCCCCTCGCGCACGAGTAACACATGAGGAGCCCCAGTCAAATCGACTGGGGCTCCTCATAGTTTTGCCTGTTTCACTGTCCGGCCGGCACCGGCCGCAACTCTCGGGCGCGCCGCAATTTTCAGGCCTGCCGCAGCTCGCTGGCCCGCCGCAGCTCTCCGGCGCGTCAGCGAAGCGTGAGCAGGATGAGCGTGACGTTCAACGCAACCACAAGCGCGACAGACAGCCAGGCGACAACACGCGCGGGAGTGGCATCCACCAATTGACCCATCACACTGCGGTCACTGCAGAGGCGCACCAGCGGAATGATGGCAAACGGAATGCCAACGCTCAGCACAACCTGGCTGAACACGAGCGCAGTGGTCGGGTCAACCCCGCCGGCGAGCAGCAGCAGCGCCGGAATGAGCGTGACTACTCGGCGCAGCCAGATCGGCACCCGCACGCGAAGCAGGCCACGCATAATTGCGTCACCCGCATACGCACCCACCGAGGTGGAGGCGAGGCTCGCCGCCAGCAGCCCGACCGCGAAGGCCACACCAACGCCCGAACCGAGCGTGGCAACGATGACGCGGTGCGCGCCCTCAATCGAATCGGTTCCCGCGGCACCCTGAAAGTTGCTGGCCGCAAGCAGCAGCATGCCGATGTTCACGGCGCCAGCCAGCAGCAGCGCCAGCACAACATCGACCCGGGTGGCGCGCAGCAGCCGCGCCGGATTGGGGTGATCTGCGATGGTGGTGCCCGGTTGCAGGTGGCGGTCACGAGCGAGTGAGGAGTGCAAATAAATCACGTGCGGCATAACCGTGGCTCCCAGCATGCTCGCGGCGAGCAGCACCGAATCCGCGCCAGAAAAGCGCGGCAACAGCCCGCCCAGCGCCGAACCGATCGGCGGCGGATTGAAGAGTAAACCCGCCAAAAAACCGGCGGCAACGACGGCAAGCAACATAACCACCGCCAGTTCAAACCGCTGCTGGCTGCGGCGGTGCTGCAGGAGCAACAACAGCAAGGATGCCGTGCCGACCAGCGTCCCGCCCACAACGAGCGGCAACCCAACAAGGAGGTGCAGGGCGATCGCTCCCCCGACCACTTCGGCCACGTCGGTGACCGCGGCGATGAGCTCTGCTTGCAACCAGTAGAACCGTCGCGGCCAGGTGCCGAGTCGTTCACCGAGCAGCTCCGGGAGGCTTTTTCCCGTGGCAAGCCCGAGCTTGGCGGATTGGTACTGAATGAGCATCGCCATGAGGTTTGCGAGCACCAAAACCCACACGAGCAGGTAACCGTATCGGGCGCCTGCGGTGAGATTCGCGGCGACGTTGCCAGGATCAACGTAGGCAACGGCGGCAACGAACGCGGGACCAAGCAGCGCCACTACTCGCAGCGAGCCGCGTGGGCCGCGGCGTTCCCGTGGGTGCGACGGTTGCTGCTGTTGTTGCTGTTGTTGTTGCTGATGCTGATGTTGCTGCGGTTGGTGAGACTGTTGCGATTGCAGCGGTTGGTGCGGCCGTTGCTGCGGGCGCTGGGTTTCGCACAGCGCGCTGGTTTCGCTGGTTTCCCCACCAGCAGGGCTGCGCCCGTGGCGACGCGCGGCGTTCAAAAAGTTCGGCACACCGAAAAATTATATCGGTCACAACGAATATTTATCCCGTCCGGTCCACTTTCTCGCGAGAAAACTCAGCCCGCGAAGCCCTCAGCCCGCGAGAAAACCCAGCCCGCGAGAAAACCCAGCCCGCGAGAAAACTCAGCCCGCGATCCCCCCGACCGGCGGGCAACAGCGCTTGGGCGCGCGCGAAGCACCCGCTACGTTGCTTCAGAGTCAAACCGGGGCGACTCGGTGATTGGCAAAACATCGAGCGGCTGCGGTGGGCGCACACGCTCATCACCAACGGCGCTGGCTTCCCGCGCGCCACCTCCGCCGCTGGTAGGCGCGACAGCTGAATCCTCAAACAGGGCATCCCGAACAATCGTGCGAGGATCGTACCGGCGCGGGTCAAACGACTTCCAATCAACCTCATCAAACTCGGGGCCCATTTCCTCGCGCATGCGCTCCTTCGCGCCCGATGCCAGCACCTGCAAGCCTTTAATGATGCGGGCAAAGCCTGACGCGAACTGTGGCAACCGTTCGGGGCCGATGAGCACGGCAGCAATCAGCCCGATCACCAACAGTTTTTCCAGCGTCACACCACCCATACGCTTAAGGGTATCCCGAATCAACGCACGACACACACCCGCTCGAGTATGCTTGACCCATTGAACGATCTGGCTGGAGAACCCCCGTGTCACACACCGCGCACAACTGGCAATACACCGAAACCATTCACCGCGAACCAGAACACACTCAGCGGGCTCGAAAACACGCGTTGGAGCACGGCGTCGCCCCGATCAGCGTCGCCACCGGCGCGCAACTCGCCAGCATCGCCGCCATGTCAAACAGTCGCACCATTGCCGAAATCGGCACCGGCATGGGCGTGAGCGGCCTGTGGCTCCTCAGTGCCCACGCACACAGCACACTCACCACAATCGATGTCGAATCCGAATATCAACGCCACGCCAAACGCTTCTTCACTGAAGCCGGCATCAGTACTCCGCGGTTGCGTTTCATAAACGGCAACGCGCAAGATGTGCTCCCTCGAATGAACGAAAATACTTACGATCTCGTGTTCCTCGATGCAGACACCGACAGCATTCTCGAATACGTTGAACACGGGTTACGGCTCGTGCGCCCCGGCGGAACCGTGCTCATCCCGCGAATATTGCAGGGCGGCAAACTCGCCGACCCCAACGCGCGCGACACCAGAACTCAGGACTACCGGGCGCTCATGAGCGAGCTCACCCAATCAACAGCCGTCACCACCGCACTCTCGCCGGTCGGCGATGGGCTGCTCAGCATCACCCGCACCCTCGGCTAACCCTTGCGGCGGAAGGTCAAATCAAACACCACCCGACCTGCCTGGGTGGCCTTCTGTTCAAAACTTGTCACCACGCGACCCTCAAACCGCGGCGCCCAGCCACCGCGCTGGTCCTCCGCGGCATCCACCTCGCAATCGAGACCGCGACGCCGCGCCTCGGTCAACGGGCTCAGCGCACCCGCCAACTCCCCGGCATGCACGTTCGCAAAGGTGTTTGAACGTTCAAGCACCTCCCGCATCTGCACGGCGTAGTCAGACCAATCCGTTGCGAGACGCCAAACCCCACCCGCCGGCATGGCCGCCGCAACAAGCGCAACAAACGAGTCACGCACGATGCGTCGCTTTTGGTGGCGTTTCTTGTGCCACGGATCGGGAAAGTTCAGCCACAGTTCGTGCACCGAGCCGGGTGGCAGCATGGTTTGAAAGGCTTCGATGGCGTTCGCTTCAGCAATGCGCACGTTGGTGAGACCGTGCTGTGCGATGCGCCCCAGCGTTGTGGCGACCCCCGGGCGATACACTTCGAGGGCTAAAAAGTTGCGTTCGGGTTGCCGCACGGCCGCGGCGACGACCGCCTCACCCAAACCCGACCCAACCTCAACCACCAGTTCGGCGTCTCGCCCAAACACCGCGGCAGCATCGAACTGAAACCTGGGGTCAACCGA
>CAYTSH010000197.1:0-3598 GCA_964440395.1 uncultured Microbacteriaceae bacterium | reverse complement strand
CGCCGGCGGCCGGCGCTGCTGCTTCGGCAGCTGGCTCCTCGGCGGGCGGCTCCGTGGCAGCGGCATCTGCAGCGGGCGCTTCGGTTGCGGCTGGCGCAGGTGCGGACGGTTCTGGCGCCGGCGGCTGCACCCGCAGCCAACACGCGAGCATTCACCGCCCGCACCGCCGCAAAACTCATCTTTTCCACCCGGCGGTCATAAGTCAGAAAGCCGTTCACCTCACCCTCAACATCAGAAATCTGCGTATACACAGACCCCGAAAGGTACGTGCGGGCGGGCAAAATCAGCTTCTCAGTATTCTCAACATACGCCGCGGTCAGTTCCGCCTCGTTTCGCACCGCCTGGTAAGGGGTAAACGCCCCCGGCCAGGTGTGCCCCAACACGCTGTACGAAAATCCGCCATGCTCACCATCCACCGCTGCTCGTGTGCGATCAGGTGCCGGAAAACCCGGACCAGGATAGGCATGCCAGTCAATCACATCGCCGCGGCCAGAATCACCAGGCATCTCACAACAATTCAAACCGCTGCGCGCATTCACCAACCGGGACGGATCCCGCTCCCCCAACGCATCGGCAATCTCACCGGCGGCGGCGTTACTCCACTCGCTCCACCCCTCATTGAACACCGTCCACTCCACAATCGACGGGAACCCGGCCAACGCATCCACCGTTTGATTCATCTGATCAATCAGCGTCGCCTGCGCGCCCGGATCCGTCAACGGCCCGGTGCCCCCCGGCACCGTATCCTGCCACACCATCAACCCCAACGTGTCCGCATAGTAATAAAAACGCGCAGGCTCCACCTTAATGTGTTTCCGAATCGTGTTGAACGCCAAATCCTTCGTCACCTGCATGTCAAACAGCAACGCGGCATCAGTCGGCGCAGTGTACTGACTCTCCGGCCAATACCCCTGATCGAGCGTGGAAAGCATAAACACCGGGGCGTCATTCAGCACAATCTTCTGCACCCCATTCACCACAGCCACCCCAATGCTGCGCATACCCAGATAACTGCCCACGGCATCCCCACCCCCAATCGATGCGGAAAGCTGATACAAGTACGGATCGTCCGGGCTCCACAAATGCGGCGACGGCACCGGCAACGTCAACGGCTCATTCGCGGCACCCGACACCCGGCCCACCTCACCCCCGTCCGCATCAAACGCCACCACGGTGACCACGTCACCCGCGCCGGCATTCGCCGCATGCACCGTCACCGCCGCAGAACCCGCATGAATATCCGGCACCGCAACAATCTGATCAATCGAAACCGGCGCCACCGGCTCCATCCACACCGTCTGCCAAATGCCCGACGTGGGCGTATAAAAAATGCCACTCGGATTCGCCCGCTGCTTCCCAATCGGCTGCTGCGTGCTCGTCGTATCGGTGACCCCAACAATCAGTTCCTGCACGGCACCCGCAACCAAAGCATCCGTCACATCGAACGAAAACGGCAAAAACCCACCCGTATGTTGACCGACCAACACCCCGTTCACCCAAACGCGGGTCTCATAATCAACCGCACCAAAGTTCAACTGCAAGCGACGGCCCGAACCGATATTCCAATCGGCAGGCACCTCAAGCGTGCGGCGGTAAAACATGTGATCCTCATGCCGCTCAATGCCAGACAGGTAAGACTCGATAGCAAACGGCACAAGCACCCTCTCTGGCAGCGTCTGCCCCACCGGCGGTGCCTGCCCCGCGGCGGCCGCAGCAAACTCCCACAACCCGTTCAGGTTGCGCCACTCGGCCCGCGTCAGCTGCGGACGCGGATACTCCGGCAACGGCAACGCCGGATCAACATCAGCGGCAAAACGGGTTTGCATCGCATACGAAGAATCATTCACCGCGGGCACGTTGAACGACGGCACCGGCACGCCACCAACCGTAGTTGCCCCATTCAGATCAGCACCCTCGCCAGCCCACAGCACGCGCACCGCGGCGGCACGATCAATACGCAACCCCAACTCAACGCTCAGCTCGTTGGCAGCAGAAGCCCGCACCGCGGTGAGCGGATACGCCTGATCGTTGACAAGCACCTGCAGCCCCGCCGCGAACCCCTCCCCAAGCACCACAGCCTGTTGACCAAACGACAGTGTCAGCGTTTGACCGTCAGGCAACACCCGGGCGGCCGGCGCAAACGAAGGATAGCCCTCCGGCGGGGTAAAGGCGGCGGTGGGGATCACTTCGCGCTGCTGGCTGGGACTCTGCCAACGAAGAAACATGTTCGCGCCGCCCACATCCTGAAACAGTTCAACCTTCACCGCATACTTCGTGCCCGCGACAAGCGCCACGGGGGCGGCGGTTTGCTCGTTGTCCCAGTCGCCAACCCAGTGATCAATCACCAGCTGGTCGTTCAGCCACACCCGAAAACCGTTGTCACCGATGGCGCTGAACGTATACGACTCGGTGAAACGTGGTTCGAGAAACCCGGTCCACCGTGCCGCGGTGCGCTCGCCGCGACCGGTGAGTGTGCTGAACACCGACACCAGATCGGGAAAGTTTACCGCCGGTTCGAGACGGTCTGCGTGGCGAGTGTCAAAACGATTCTCCGGTGTGGAGGTAAAGTATTCCCCTTTTAGCCCGTTGATCACCGGCGAAGCGCCAGCGTCCTGCGCGGGAATGTCGAGCGCCCGTGCTTCGCTGCCGGGCAACGCCGTGGCGGTGAGAGTCCCAATGAGTAAAGCTGCGCCGAGTGTGAACCCGAGCGACGACCTGACCCCTCGCCGCAGCAGCGTGGATAGTGATTGTGAACCAGACATACTGTGTGTCCTTCCTTGAAAATGGTGCGGGAATTGTGGGGCAGCGCTGCACCCGGCTCCTCAGAGCCGTTGACTGCGGGACAGCACGGTTTGGATGATCACCACGAGCGCCAAGAATCCGCCCGAAACAACCGACTGCACCGACGAACTCAACGAACCCACCTGGTTGATGAGGTTTTGGATGACGCTAAGCAGCAACACCCCGGCGACGGTGCCGAGCAGGGTGCCCCGTCCACCGACGAGCAGGGTGCCCCCGATGACCACCGCCGATATTGCGCTCAGTTCTAACCCCACCCCAACGGTTGGCACGCCGGACGAGGTGTAGGCCGCGTTGAGCGCCCCGGCCAGGCCGGCGGTGCACCCGCTGATCACGTAGACGGCGGTTTTGACAGTCGCAATGGGCAACCCCATGAGTGTTGCCGCGCTTTCTGAACCGCCAACGGCGAGAATGCTCTGCCCGGTGCTGGTTCGACTGAGCAGCACGGTGCCGGCAGTCACCAGCGCCGCGGCAAGCCAAACGGGCCAGCTGAGCCCCGCAAAACGGTCTTGCCCGAGCGCGGTGACCGCCGGGTTGGTGATGAGGGGAGTGCTTGCCCCACCATCGGTGAGCACAAAAACGATGCCCCGCACGCCGAGCAAACCGGCGAGGGTGACGATGAACGGCGCCATGCCGCCGTAGGCAACGAGCACACCGTGAAACAGGCCGATCGCGCCGCAGATCACCACCGGCAGCAGGATCGCGCCGGCAACCCCGCCGATGGAACCGCCCCAGCTAGCACCGAGCGCTGCCAGCACACCTCCGTGTGCGATCAGTGAACCATCCGACAGGTCAATCC
>CAYTSH010000196.1:0-3678 GCA_964440395.1 uncultured Microbacteriaceae bacterium | reverse complement strand
AACGTGACGGGTGTTTGTGGGCTCAATGTGTGGGATGCCGTGATCGCCGGATTACTGAGCGTCACGTTACCGTCGTTGGTCACGGTTGCGGTGTAATTCAGGGTTTGCCCTGCCCCCTGCACACTGCTGGGGGTGACGGTTATTTGGTGCGAAACGGCAGGTGCGGGCAGTGGCTGGTATTCAAACGTGCCGGCGGTCCAGCTGAGCGTCGCCGGGGTTGCGGGAGTACTGCCGCCGAACACGTTCGCCACGGGGGTGATTGCGACGGTGCCGACCGCGCCGGGCGGCGATGTGGCGGTCCAGGTGGTGCCGGCGACACTGAAATCTGTGCCCGGCTGATTGCCAAAATTGATCCCCACCGGTTGCAGGTTGGTGCTGAGCACCGGGGTGAGTTTCGGCGTGGCGGTGGTGCCGTCGCCAACCTGGCTGAACCCGTTACCGCCCCAACCAATCACCTGCGTGCCGCGAACAATGAAGCCGTTGTAATAACTGGCGGCGATGAGTTGCGCGCCGGTGAGGGTGCCAGTGCCGCCCAGGCCGATTGGGCGCACCGCGAGCGGGCTGTTGGTTTGCGAGTTGTTGCCCAACTGCCCCACGTTGTTCAGCCCCCACGCGTAGACGCCGGAAGGGCCGGATGCGATGGTGTGCAGCCAGGCGGAGGAAATTTGGGTGATGTCGTTGAGGGTGCCGACCCCGCCAACGCCGAGCACTTTCACCGGGCTGAGGCGCAACGTTGTGGTGCCGTCACCAAGCTGCGCACTGTAGTTGCTGCCCCAGGTGAGCACTTCGCCGCCGACGAGAGCGGCTGAGTGGGTGAGGCCGCCAACAATGGCGGTTGCCCCGGTGAGGGTGCCCACCCCACCAACGCCCACCACGTTCACCGGTGTTGTACGGTTCACGCTCGCGCCGTCGCCAAGTTGCGAACCGGTGCCTTGACCCCAGGTGAGCACTTCGCCGCCGACAATCGCCATGGAATGTTCACCACCCGTCGCGAGCGCCGTCACGTTATTCAAGGTTCCCACCCCGCCCAACCCCAGCACCTGCACGGGGGTGGAACTACTGATGCTGCTGCCGTTCCCCAACTGCCCGCTGGTGCCGAGACCCCACGCAAACACCCCGCTTGCTGTTGCCGCCAGCGCGTGCGAACCGCCCGCACTGAACTGGGTGACTCCCGTGAGCAGCCCCGCATCGCCCGGGCCGTGCACGAGTGCCGGCAGGGCGCGTTCGGTGGTGGTGCCGTCGCCAAGTTGCCCGTTGGTGTTGATGCCCCACGCGAACAGTCCGGTTGCGGTGAGGGCGAGCGAGAAATCCACCCCGGTATCAACCGAGGTCACGCCGCTCAGCGGAGTAACCCCGTCAGGCCCCAGCACCTGCACGGGCGTGTTCCTGTTCACCAGCGTGCCGTCGCCAAGCTGACCGTGATCGTTGGCGCCCCAGGCATACACCGTGCCAAGGTTGGTGAGCGCCAACGTGTGCCGGTGATGCGCCGAGATTTGCACAAACTCAACACCCGCAACCGAAACGCTCGTCCCGCCTGTCACCAGGCCTGTTTCGTTCAGCGGTGCAGCAACCGCCCCGCCACCCCAAATGATTGTCGCAATGCTCACAAGCAGCGCGGGTGCCGCAAGAACCTGCCACCGCAATCGCTTCGCAGCGGTTACACCGAATCGTGCCAACAGTATCCCCCTTCTCAAGTTGCATGGGTGTTGAACCCGGCAACCGCCAGCCAACGTGCATCGGCGTAGCTATCGCCGATGGTGTCTGTGCTTTAAATGTACCGCGCAGAGGTTACGTTCGGCTGGGAATGTTCTCCACGAGTGGATGCGCGTGCAGCCGGCGACCCCCCCTCAACCCGGCGGGTCCGGCATCCCCTGTGGTGTCGGTCACGCAGGAACCCGGCACTTCCCGGCCTGGCGGGTGCGGCATCCCCTGTGGTGTCGGTCACGCAGGAACCCGGCACTTCCCGGCCTGGCGGGCGCGGCATCCCTGAGCGCCCGAACGGGTACTGTTCTCGTGGTAACCTTTGACGCATGCCAGCAATCAATGACGAACTCAGTGCATATATTCGTTCTGCTCGGGAACACGAGCTTTCCGACGACGTCATCATTCGGTTGCTGTTGGCGAGCGGCTGGAACCCGAGCGACATCTCGCGCCATCTAATCAACGTGCCGGTGCCCAACCCTGCGCCCCCGGCCGCCGAGGCTCCTGCGCTGGCTGCGGTGCCCGCGCAGGCCGCGTTCGCCGCGCCCGCGCAGGCCGCGTTCGCCGCGCCCGCGCAGGCCGCGTCCGCCGCGCCGGCTCCGCCCGCCGCGCGCCCCGCGCTCATCCCGCTGATTGCGGCGCTGCACCACGTGTTTTTGTGGTTTTTTGTGGGTTCAGCTTCGTACAGTGTTGCTGTCGTTATCGAACTGTTGTTCTCGTATGACCCGTATCCACGCAGTATCACGTCAACCATTGCGGTCACCGGCGTCACCCTGGTGGTGTATCTTTCTTTCTTCATTCCGTACTGGTTCAAAACTCGAAAACCACCGTTTGTGTCGGCGCACCGAGTGTGGTCGACAATAACAATTTGCCTGTTTGGCGTTGCTGCGATGGTGGCCGCAATTGTGTTCATTGTGAGCGTGCTTGACAGTGAGTCGACGGTCACAATCGTGACGACACTGACTCTGTTTATCATTTACATTTGCATTGTAATCACATATTTGGCCGCCACGTTCATTCCCGTGACGAGGCGGCGCCTGCGAACAGTGTTGCTCAGCAGTGGTGTTCCCGTGGCAGCCACCATTTTGGGCGTGTTTTTCATTGTTTCAGTGGTGAATCTTGGCCCGATTAGCAGGGATTGGGAAACCCGCGACAATATTGTTGAGTTGACTGAAGACGTTTCGAGCTATGCAGAAGATACGGGCATGCTCCCCGGCTCTGCGGCGGTTCTTGACATCCCTGAGGGGCTCACCTATACAAAAAAGTCGGCGCTGGTCTATGAAATTTGTGCAGTATACGAACGAAATGCCTCTGCTCAGTTTTTTGACGATCCCGCAGAGGTGGACGATGCGGAGCCACAGAATGACTTGTACCTAGACAGTGGGCAATTAGCCGGGGTCGCCGGTCGAAACTGCTTCCTGTTCCAGTCTGATGTGTTGACCCAACTGCTTGACGAGGAAGCCGACGAGGATGCCGACGAGGATGCCGACGAGGAAGCCGAACTGGATTCCAATCCGGACGCTGACCCGGCAATCGGCGCGAAAGTCGACCCAGCATTCGGCGCGGCGGTCGACCCGGCAATCGGCGCGGCTGTCGGCGTCGCAGCCTAACGGGGCGTCGACCCAGCGGTCGGCGTCGCAGCCTAACGGAGCATCGACCCGGCGGTCGGCGTCGCAACCTGACGGGGCGTCGAGCCAATCCGCGGTATTTTGACCAATTCCCGGTAGTTCGGGCTGATTCTTACCTATTATTGGTCAAAATACCGCGAATCGGTCGCACAAGCAGATCAGTTGCCAGTCGGGCAGCTGTCGCCACGCACCCAGCCAGCCACTCACCCAAACTCAGCCCCAGCCAACCCCCAGCCAGCCACTCACCCAAACTCAGACCCAGCCAACCCCACCCAACCCCCAGCCACCCAGCCCTGCAGTCACCCAGCCCTGCAGTCACCCAGCCCTGCAGCCACCCAGCCCTGCAGCC
>CAYTSH010000195.1:0-3678 GCA_964440395.1 uncultured Microbacteriaceae bacterium | reverse complement strand
GCTACTCCGAACTCATTCGCCGCATCGGCGGCGGTAACAACGCAGACGTCGACCGTTCCCTGCAACGCATCGAATCCGAATCAATCCGCATGACCGGTCTGGTCGAAGACCTCCTGCTCCTCGCCAGGCTTGATGAGGGTCGCGCGCTCGCAAAAGAACCCGTCGACCTGTGCCAGGTGGCGCTCGATGTGGTGATGGATGCCCGGGTCACCAGCCCCAAACACCGCTGGGAGGTCATCCTCCCGCCCGAACCCGTCTACGCACTCGGTGACGGGCCGCGACTCAACCAGGTGGTGCTGAACCTGGTATCAAACGCCCGCACCCACACCCCACCCGGAACCGATATTACGGTGGAGCTTGACGAAGAAGAACGCCCCTCAGGCCGCTGGGTCCGGTTGCGGGTCACGGACACCGGCCAGGGCATCCCGAAACAACACATGGATACCCTGTTTGAACGGTTCGTCCGCGGTGACGAATCCCGCACCCGCAGCACCGGCAGCACCGGGCTTGGGTTGGCGATTGTTGATGCCATTGTGACGGCCCACGGGGGGACCGTCGGCGTGGAAAGTGTGCCCGGGAACACGGTGTTTACCGTGCTGCTTCCCAAGCACACTCCCACCCCGGGTGACTAACGGTACAGCGCCTTGATGCCGGCTGCGTCACCGCGACCCAGTGAGCGCATCTGCACATCGCAGGTGCGTGCGCTCGGTTTCATCGTTTGCTCCGTGCCGACCGCCACGTGGCCGAGTCCGAACGTGTGGCCGAACTCGTGGGCGGCGACCCCCTGAATGTCGTAGCGGCCGACGGCGCAGGTGGTGCTGGCGGACCAGGCGTAGAGGGTGTTGTATTTCTGGTCGGAACTGAACGGAACCGCACCGACGCGCCACGTGCACGTTGCGGCGAGCACGCCCCCGCTCGCAGCGCGGATCGGCCCCCACCCGATGGTGTTCACCCCGTCGTGCGAACCGCACGAACCGTTGGCAAGCACGCCGGGCTCAATCTGCGTGGTTCCTGCGTAGACTTGGCGAAGCGAGTTGGTGACGGTGGATCCGCAGACGCTCACCCTGCCCGCCCAGGTGCCGGCGCCCCGCTGAATTGCGCTGAGCGCTGCAGGGGTGGGCTGGTTTTTGGGGTTGTAGCGCCAGGTGTAGCTGTTGGTCCAGCGGAAGTTGGATTTGCTGAGCGCGTAGCTGGCGTTTTGACATTTGGTGATGGCCGCGTTTGAGGTGATTGGGGTGTTGGTGACGCGCTTCAGGTTCGCAACCGCGGCATCCGACCCATAGAACGTTTCGCCCACCTGCGCGGCCGTCTCGCCTGCGGGGGTGCGGGCGACGACGACTTCGGCCACTTCCGGGGCGCCGCTCACAACGAGCGCCTCAGCTTCGACCGACATGCCGGCCGCCGGCACGGCGAATGTGCGGCCGTCTGGCACGGCGATTGTGTTGGCTGTGCTGAGGCAGTCCGCGACGGTTGCGCTGTCGATCAATGCAACGGGGATGCTGTTGTCCGGTGAGCACCCCTGGTCGCCGCGCTGCGATGCGGCTGAGGAGGTTTGCGTGGCGATGAGAAAGCAGGTGCTGCAGGTGAGCGCTGTGAGCGTTGCTGCCGTGTGGTGTGTGGTTGTCCATTGCATGATCTTCTCCCTAACGTGTGTGTGCCCGTGGTTCCCAAGCGGACCTGTTTGGGGGACACACTCACATTTAGCGCCTGCTCGGCTGTGCTTTCAATGGGTGCTGGCTGTGACTCGTCTGCCAGGTTGCTTGAAAAATACTGGCAGCTTAACGGCGACGCCGCCGCTGGGATGAGGGTTCCCAGCGGCGGCAGTTCGGGGGTGCGAATGCGCAGAATGCGATTAGGGGTAGAGCTTCTTGATGCCGGCGCTGTCGCCGAGACCAATCTTGCGCATGTCGAGATCGCAGGTTTTGGCGGTTGGCTTCATGGTTTGGCCGGTAGCGCCATCCACGTGTGCCAGGCCGTAGCTGTGGCCGAACTCGTGTGCGGCGACGCCCTGCACATCGTAGTGTGCGGTGGTGCAGCTCAGCGCCGGGCTCATCGACCAGGGGTAGAGCGTGTTGTAAATCTGGTCTGAGCTGTACGGCTTGGTGCCGACCCGCCAGGTGCAGGTCGCCGCCAGGATGCCGCCGGTGCGGCTGACCGGTCCCCAGCCGATTACGTTGAGCCCGTCATGGCTGCCGCACGCCGCGGTCGAGGTGATTCCAGGCTTAATGCTGGTCGTGCCTGCGTAGACCTGTTTCAGCGAGTTTGTCGCCATCAGGCCGCACGCGTTGATGGTTCCTGACCAGGCCGCGGCACCACTTCTGATGGCGTTGAATGCGGCAGGATTTGGCTGGTTCGCCGGGTTGTAGCGCCAGGTGAAGCCACCGGTCCAGGCGAACCCTGATGGCGAAGTTGCAAAGGAATTGTTGGTGCACTTTGGCAATGCTGCGGCAGGGCGCTGACCCTCGATTGCTTTTGTGAGCATCGCGAGGTTTGCTTTCGCCGCTGTCGTCCCGAAGGATGCTTCGCCAACTTTCACGCCCACCTCGCCGGATGCGGTGCGAGCCACGAGCACCTCGTCGACCCGGGGTGCGCCCTCGACGGTGAGTGTGTCTAGCTCAACCGACATGCCCGGTTCTGGGAGTGCGAAGGTGCGCCCATCGGCGATCTCCACAATCACTTCGCCGGCTGGGCAGTTTGTTGTTTTGATGGTGTGAATTGCTTCGGCTTTGACGGTGTCGCCGGCGTTGCACTCAATGGTTGCTTCGGCTTCGGCGGTGATGAGTGCGGTGGGTAGCAGGGTGGTGGTGAAGAGTGCCCCGACGAGTGCTGCAGAGAGTAGCGGCTTGGTGTTGTACATGATATCTCCCCAAAGATATTGCCCGTAGGCGATGTGTATTGAAAATAAAATTCGACCGTGATCGATGTAATATTTTTGTATTAAGTTATCCAGGGTGAAGGTACTGCGATTCCCTATGTCGCAGAGCTTGCGATTCGCTGCGTGGCCGCCGGACTCAGAACAGTGGATTGTGACAAAATGCCTGGTTAATGCCTGTTTCGGAGTTCAAGTTGGTGACGAACGTTTCGGTAGTAGCGAGCCTACAACGGGTTTGCGAGCAGGCCAAACAAAATATCTCGATATTATTAAACATGAAATTAATTTTCTCGATTTAGCCGCGGAATATCGGGGAAAATCGCCAGAAATAATATTCCAATATTTTATGTGCAATAGTTAAGGCTGTATAAAAGTATAAAATGCGTTGCCGTGGAGTTTATTTGCGAAAATTTGATGTGTTTGTGCGGCGGGGTGGACGGCGTGTTGCCGATTCCGTGCGGTGAGCGCGCCGGGGTGGAGCTGAGGCGTGAAAACTGTGCACACGCGCGCATTGACCGCCGAATCTGCCGCAACGGCCTGATCAGGGCGTTTTTGGCTGCCTGCGGGTGACGCGGCAGCGCCTCACTGACGCGGGTGCGCGCTACCGCTCGGTGGGCTGACCGATCTGCTTGAGCAAGGCTGCATGGTACCCGGACCATACGCGCGTTTGCTCGTACTCCGCTTCAACGTGTGCCCGGGCGGCTGTGCCCAGTTTCGCTCGGCTGCCTGCGTCGCTGACCAAAGATTCCAAAGCATCTGCCAAACTCGCCGGATCCGACACGGGCACAAGCAGCCCCGTTTTGCCG
>CAYTSH010000194.1:0-3685 GCA_964440395.1 uncultured Microbacteriaceae bacterium | reverse complement strand
GGGTCGCTCAGGTAGCCTTGCGCGAGAAACGCGCCGCGCCACACGGCGGCGAGCACCTCAAGCGTGCCCGTGGTGAGCCGGTTCGGCAGTCCCCGAACGGCGCGGCCGCGTTCGTCGAACAGGCCAATCTGGCGGGCGAGCGTTTCGCCAGCTTCTGGGATTCGGACGCGGTAGGCCGGCACAACTTTCTTAGCCGAACCGGTTGATTGCACCTCCGCGGTGCTGCGCACGCCGTACACCTCAGCTAACGTTTTGCGCACCCGGTGCACGAGCGCGCGCGAATCGAGTTCCGCCTCCAACACGATTCGACCAGAAATGGTGTGCATGCCGCCCGCAAACCGTAGCACCGTCGCGAGCTCAGCCACCCGGATGGGCGTGCGATTCATCACCACACGTGCCAGCTCTTCTTTCACAACAGCGGTTAACGCCAAAACACACTCGCTTTCAATCCAAAACCTTCCATACCCCTCGCGCAGACGCGCTGCGCGGCTATTCTCTTCCCAAATCCCGGTGCTTTACCCGCACCACTACCCCGGGTTCGGCCTGAAACCTGTCGGCGAGTTCGCGCGCAATTGCGACGGAACGGTGTTTGCCGCCGGTGCACCCTACGGCTACCGTCGCGTGCCGCTTATTTTCCCGCTGATACCCCGCAAAGACTGGCGCGAGTGCTTCCGCGTAGCGGTCGACAAACAACGCAACACCCTCGCGGCTGAGCACAAAGTCTTTCACCGCGGCGTCTGCACCGGTAAGTCCGCGCAACTCCGGAATCCAGAACGGGTTGGTGATGAAGCGCACGTCAGCCACCAGATCAACGTCGGTCGGCATCCCGTATTTGAAGCCGAAACTCATTACGGTGAGCTGCACCCCGGCGTTTTCCGTGTTCGCAAACATGTCATACGTTTTCGATGCGAGCTGGTGAATGTTCAGCTGTGACGTGTCAATCACCAGGTCGCTTGATGCGCGCAGCTCGCGCAACCGTTCGCGTTCCAACAAAATACCGTCGATGATGGTGCCGTCACCCTGCAGCGGGTGGGGGCGTCGCACCGACTCGAAACGACGGACCAGCGCGTCGTCTGTCGCCTCCAGAAACATCACCCGCACCTGGGCGTTTTGGCGAAGCTCGGCGAGGACATCCTGCATATTGCCGAACAGGTCGCGTCCGCGCACATCTACCACCGCCGCAATTTTCGGCAGCGCCTCGCTCGCATGATCGGCGAGTTCCGTGAGCGGGCGGAGCATCTGTGGCGGCAGATTATCGACAACGTACCAACCAAGATCCTCCAGGGCGTTCGCAACCGTGGAACGGCCGGCACCAGACATGCCCGTGACAATCAACAGTTCCTGCTGTTTCGTCGCTTCGGCCATGGTTCACCGTGCTTTCTCTTGGAGTGTTTGCGCGTCTCTAGCCTAGCGGTTTGCGTCTTCCTCGTGGGCTGTGCGCGAGCTGTTCGCCCCCTCCGGGGGGACTGTGCTGCCTGGGACGGTCGCGTCGTCAGCCGCTGCGGTCGGCGCAACAACGGCATCCTCACTGGATTTGAGCACAGCGGTGATGTGCGTCGCCAGCACCATGCCGATGCCATTCACCTCGGCAATCTCTTCCAAGCTGGCGGCGCGAAGGCGGGCCACCGAACCGAAATGGTTCAGTAGCGATTTCGTGCGCGCCGGTCCCAGCCCGGGCACCACGCTCAGTTGGGTTGCGATGTCGCGTTTGCGGGTGCTGCGCTGGTAGCTGATTGCGAATCGGTGTGCCTCGTCCCGCAGGCGCTGCAGCACGTAGAGGGCGTCGCTGGTTCGCGGGAGAATCACCGGGTAGGGGTCGTTCGGCAGCCAGATTTCTTCGAGTCGTTTCGCAATCCCGCACAGGCCGATGTCGGTGATGCCGGCCTCGGTGAGTGCACGGTGCGCAGCGGCGACCTGCGGCTGGCCGCCGTCAACGACAATGAGTTGCGGTCGGCTACGAAACGCCCCGGCCGGGGCGGATTCTTCGCGTTGCGTGTTGAGCGCGTTGGCGCGACGGGTGACAACCTGGTAGATCGAGTCGGTGTCGTCGGTGGTTTGTGCGATGCTGTACCGGCGGTAGCCGGCCTTGTAGGGCAGGCCATCCTCAAACACGACGAGTGAGGCGACCACGTTTGTGCCCTGCAGGTGGGAAACGTCGATACATTCCATGCGCAATGGTGGATGCTCGAGTCCCAGCGTGTCCTGCAGCACCGCGAGTGCTTCGGACCTGGTACTCAGGTCGGTGCTTCGGCGGGTGGTGGCGAGCACCAGCTGTTCGCCGGCGTTCAGCACGGCCCGGTCGAGGATCGCGGCTTTTTCACCGCGCTTTGGCACTCGAATGCTCGGGACGATGATGCGTGCTGCGGCACCTTGTGAACGCTCGGGGTCGCCGCTTTGCTGCCCGAGCACGTGCGCTAGCGCGGCGTGGTTCGGCGGTAGCTGCGGCACCAGGATGGTTCGTGGTGGCTCGGTTTCTTCGTAGGCGGTTTGCAGCACGCTTTCAATGAGCATTTCGGGCGTATCGTCGAGCTCCAGGTCAACAATCCAGTTGCGTTCGCCACGGATGCGCCCGCCACGAACCATGAATTGGTGCACGGATGCGTTGAGGTCGTTCATGGCGAGGCCGAAGACATCCGCGTCCACGTTTGGTTCCAGAACGACCGCACTTTTGGCCAGCACATGCTCAATGGCTTGGATGCGGTCGCGAAGCTGCGCGGCGAGTTCGTAGTCATATTCGGCGGATGCTTGCAGCATCGCTTTTTTTGTTTTGTGCACGTAGCCACCGTCACGCCCGGAGAGGAACGCGACCAGGGCATCCACCACTTGGCGATGCTGTTCGAATGATACTTTCATTGAGCACGGCCCGCTGCAGCGACCAATTTGCCCGGCGAGGCAGGCTTTGCCGGTGCGGATGGCTCGCTTGTAGTCGGCGTCGTTGCAGGTGCGAATGGGGAACGCCGCGTGGAGCTGGGTGATGGTTTCACGAACCGCCCACACTTTCGGGTAGGGCCCGAAATATTTCGCCCCGCGAATGTCCCGGTTTCGTGTGACGATCATGCGCGGCGCTTCATGCCCGAGCGTAACCGCGATGTAGGGGTATGATTTGTCGTCTCGAAACGCAACGTTGAAGGGTGGTTTGAGCTCTCGAATCCAGGTGTGTTCGAGCAGCAGCGCCTCGGTGTCGCTGCCAACGACCGTCCAGGTGACGTTGTTGGCGCTGGTAACCATCCGCTGGGTTCGCGGGTGCAGGGTGTGTAGCGGCGCGAAGTAGTTGCTGAGGCGGGCGCGGAGGTTTTTCGCTTTGCCCACGTAGAGCACCCGCCCCCACTCATCGCGGAACCGGTAGACGCCGGGGCTGGTTGGTATTTCGCCTTGAGCTGGCCGGTATGTTGCCGGGTCGGTCATGAGGATTGTGCAAAGAGTTCCGCGAGGAAGAAGCCGGTGTGGCTTTCGGGCACTTTTGCGACGGTTTCTGGTGTGCCGGTGGCGACCACCGTGCCACCGCCGGAACCGCCTTCTGGGCCGATGTCGATGATCCAGTCGGCTCCGCGAATGACGTCAAGATTGTGTTCGATGACGAGCACCGTGTTGCCTTTGTCGACGAGGCTGTTGAGCACGAGGAGGAGCTTGCGCACATCTTCAAAGTGGAGCCCGGTGGTGGGTTCGTCGAGCACATAGATGGTGC
>CAYTSH010000193.1:0-3703 GCA_964440395.1 uncultured Microbacteriaceae bacterium | reverse complement strand
ACGCTGCCGCTGTTGCGGCTGCGGTTGCTGCGGGCAACGCGGATGCGACCACGCAGGCGTCGGCTGCGGCGACGGCGAACGCGGTGGCTGCGGCTGCTGCTGCCGCGAACGTGGATGCGTCGAAGGATGCGTCGACCACGGCAACCACGGAGGCGAATGCGGTGGCATCTGCCGCTGCCACGTCCACGTCGCAGGCCTCATCGACTGCGAACGCTGCTGCTTCTGCCGCGGTGGATGGTTCGGTCACGGCGAATGCTGCGACGCAGTCCGCTGCGTCTGCTAGCGCGACGTCGAACGCGTCGAGCAATGCGGGTGCTGATAGCAATCAGAATGCGTCGGCGTCTGCTGCTGCGAGTGCGCAGGCGGATGGGAATCTGAACGCTGCCGCGGTTGCGGCTGCGGTTGCTGCGGGCAACGCGGATGCAACCACGCAGGCAAGTGCTGCGACGGATGTGACGGCTGCTGCTGCCGCTCTTGCTGCGGCGAATGTGGATGCGTCGAAAGACGCATCGACTACGGCGACGTCGTCGGCGAATGCTGCGGCGATGGTTGCGGCTGCGGCGTCATCGAATACGAATGCGGCTGCGACGGCTGCGGTGGATGGGAATGCGTCTGCTGCGTCGAGTAGTGCGGCGTCCGCGAATGCGTCTGCGACGGCTGCGGGGAACGCGAGTGGTGATACCACTGGTGCGCCGGTGCCGTTGACGACTCGCCCGTCTGCTGGCAAAGCGGTGCGTGGTGGGAACGTGGAGCCGGGCACGACGATTCGTGCGGTTGATGCGAAAGGTAAAACGATTGCTGGTTCCGTGAGTATCGTGATGCCGCGTGCGGTTGGGTTCGGCACGTATGTGTTCACGCCAGAGGTTGCGTTCACGGTGGATGCTGAGGTGTTCATGGTGCAGACGAACGAGGCTGGGGTGAATAGTGTGCGCACGAAAGTACCGTTCATCACGTTCGTGTTGCCGGTCGTGGATGACTCGAACGGGAAAACCGTGACGGGCGGTCCGGTCAAGAAAACCGACACGGTGACCCTCATCGACGCAAACGGCAACGAAATCGAAGCCAACTACGCTCAAGACAGCAAAGGTAACTTCACCCTCACCCCGATCAAGCGACTCAACGACGGACAAACAGTGTTCGTGAAAGTCGTGGACGAACACGAAAACGAAGGAACCGTTCCGGTGAACGTCACGATCAAAAAACCCGCCACCCCGGTGGTTGACCCGATCGAAAACAACAGCATCACCGGATGCGCCACGGCAGGAGACACCATCGTGATTCGTGACGCTGACGGAAAGCAGATCGGCACGGCGAAAGTTGGAAAAGACTGCCGATTCAACTACACCTTCGGCAGCGAAATCCAGCCCGGTGACGGACTGATTGTGGTTGCGGTTGACGGGGAAGGTGAAGAGTCGGACGAGGTTCTTGTGATCGTGCCCGACACACTTGACCCCGTAAGCCCGGACCAGACCCCAGCCGCCACAGAGGACACCACCGCAACCACGCCGACCGGCGCCGACAGTGCAGCTGGCGAAAGCCAGCTCAGCACGACCGGTGCAGCGGGCAGCACGGCACTGCTCCTCGCAGCGCTCGTAATGCTCATCGTTGGTGGGATGGCGCTGCGACTCGGTAACAGCGGTCGGTTGACACCTGCCGAATAACAACAACTGAATAGTTCATCGGGGTGGCGGTGCGCAAAGCGCCGCCACCCCCGTGGCGTTCTCACAGAACCGTCACCACACACAATCCAGAATGGAACAGTTTCGGAACATGTATGACACCGTGCACCACCCAACGGCAAACCAGCAACAGGGGTCGCCTGCTGCCTTTGCGGCGCTGAGTGATGCTGAGCTGATTTCACTCACCCGAGACGGAAACACTCACGCCTACGGCGCGCTGTGGGAGCGTTACCAGCCCACCGCAATACACACCGCCGCAGTCCTGCTGCCCTACGACGAGGTGCAAGACGTGGTGAGTGACGCCTACGCAAAAATCTTAGACGCGCTCAGCCGTGGACTCGGACCCGACTTCGCCTTCCGCCCCTACTTGGTGCAAACCGTGCGAAACACGGCGATCAAGTGGCACCAAAAAAGCGAGCAGGGCGATTCGCTTGATGCGGATGCGACGCTCGCCGAGCATCCACAATCAATGGATTATGAAAATCGGCACCTGCTGCTCAGCGCCTTCGCGCAGCTCCCAAAACGGTGGCAAGACGTGCTGTGGTGCACCGAAGTTGACGGTAAAGACACCCGGCAGGCCGCCAAAGAACTCGGCATCACCCCCGGAAATGCTGCGGTCCTGGCGTTCCGTGCGCGCGCACGACTCCGCGAACTCTGGTTTGCTGCCCACCTGGATCCCAACCAGTTCGCCGGTGAATGCAAACCGATAGCCGAACTGCTGCCCGGCTACCTGGGCGGCAAAATCACCGAACGGCGCCGCGAAATCGTCGAAGCCCACCTGCACGAATGCGCACAGTGCACCCGGCGGATCGACGAGGCGCAACTGCACGCGCGCAAACTGAACACGGTGCTGCCCCTCGCCGGGGCCGTAGCCGTGAGCCTCAGCATGCTGGGGAAAGCCCCCAGCGCAATGGCGCAATTGCTGCCCACGCTGCGCGCCACGTTCACAGTGGCCAAAGGGCACGCGCTCGCGATTGTGATTACGCTCGGAATTGTTGGTGCGGCCGGCGGCGGGATCGCGAGTGCGCAGGGGGAACCGATCCCGGCACCCCAGCCAAGCGTTTCGGCTTCACCGCCACTCACCGGGGAGGCAACCCCACCCGCCGATGATCGCGCGGGCACCCCGCAGCCGAGCCCCGCGACCCCCTCGCGTGCTGCAGCGAAACAGCCCGCGCCGGCCCAGCAACCCGTGCCCGCAACGCCCGCAGCCGAATCGTCGGCCTCCGCAGCGCACCCGCCAGCTCCGGTGGAAACGCCGCAGCAGCAAACCGACCCTGCCCCAGCGGCCGGATCGACCGGGTACCTGCCTTACCCGCAGTTGTCGGCCACGGCGGACACTGCCGGCGGGCTGCTGTTGCCATTGGTGAGCGGTGTGGCGGTCCCCGGTGCGCGCATCACCGTGACGTTGGGCGGTGTGAACCGCGTGGGGTTTGCCGATCAGGACGGCCAATTTTCGGTGCAGGTTGTGGCTGGTGGCGTGGTCGGCGAGAACCTGCTCACCATCCGCGAAGACACCTCGCAGCTGCCGGAGCGCACGCTTGCCGGCATTGATCCGGGGCGGGTTCGCCAGGTGAGCCTCACGGTCACACTCCAGGCACCATCCGCAACAATGGATGCCGTGGCTGAGTCTGCCGGCACCCGGTACGAGATCCGTGCCACCTTCCAGCCCGGTAGCTCGGCGCTCATTGAGGGCGTGAGCACCGACCTGGAGCAGCTGGTGGGCGACGAGAGTGGGCGTGAAACGGTGAGTGTGCGCCTTGCGCCTGCGGCGGCAACCCAACCGTTCCGTGCAACCATCCGCTACGTTGCGCCGGACGGGTCGCGTGCGGGCGTTTCGGTGCCTGTCGGTTGATGTTTTTGTAAAAAAATCCCGCCAGCTCTTCCATAGCCTGCTCACATGCTGGTAGCATCTTGGCGGGAAGCCGCCTGTCGGCTCACATTGGATCGCCCGTGGTAGGGCAACGCATAGGGGAGAATTATTTTGGGGAAATTTGCTGTACGCACCCGGCTTGGGCGCATGGCGC
>CAYTSH010000192.1:0-3730 GCA_964440395.1 uncultured Microbacteriaceae bacterium | reverse complement strand
ATTTACGGACATGCGAGCGGGGCCGACCTGCCGGAACTGTTCGACTCCATTCGGGCGCACCAAGCCGAAGGGTACCGCGCGATTCGCATCCAAACCGGGGTGCCGGGGCTCGGCTCAGTGTACGGCGTGGCGAGCAGCGCCCACGCCGGTGTTGACGTGCAGGGCGCTGCCGGCGCGGCCACCAGCAGCAGGTACGATCACGAGCCCGCCCGGCGCAGCGCCGTACCCGTGGAAGAAGCCTGGGACACCCGCGCATACCTCAGGCATGCCCCCAGGGTGTTTGAGGCGGTCCGAAACGAATTCGGCCCCGAACTGCCGCTGCTGCACGACGCGCACCACCGGCTCACGCCGATCCAGGCCGCGAAACTGGGCAAAGAACTCGAACCCTACGACCTGTTCTGGCTCGAAGACGTCACCCCCGCCGAGAACACCGCGGTGCTGCGCCGAATCCGGGAACACACCACCACCCCACTCGCCATTGGGGAAGTGTTCAACACGATTTGGGACTACCGCGAACTCATCGAAGAGCAACTCATCGACTATGTTCGCTCACCCATCACCCACGCCGGCGGTATCACGGCGCTGCGGCGCATCTTCGACTACGCGTCGGTGTACCAGATCAAGTCGGGCGTGCACGGCCCCACCGACATTTCGCCGGTTGGGCTGGCGGCGGCCATCCACCTGGGCATTGCCATCCCCAACTTTGGGATTCAGGAATACATGAAACACTCCGCGGCGACCAACGAGGTGTTTCGACCCGAATACACCTTCACCGACGGGCTGCTCAACCCGGGCGAAACGCCGGGACTGGGCGTAAGCTACGACGATGAGGTTGCCGCGCACAACCCCTACATCGGGGCATACCTGCCGGTGAATCGCCTGCTCGACGGCACCATGCACGATTGGTGAGTCAGCCCCGGGACGGTGGTTAGGACAGGGAAAGAAACGCGATGCCCGCCATGGTGAGCACGGCGCCAAGCAGCTGGATGGGGCGCAGCCGTTCGCGCCAAAATACCACCGCAAGAATGACCGTGACCGCCGGGTACATCGATGCGATGACCGTGACCGTGCCAATATTGCCACCCGTGGTTGCCACCGCGTAGCACAAATCTGCCAGAAAATCTGTCAGCCCAGCGGCGGCCGAAATGAGCAAACCGACCAGGCTCATCTCGCCGAGCCGCCGCAGCGGTGCCGGGGCCGGGGCGCCGCGACGCTCTGCGCGCCCGGCGCTGCGCTTGGCGAACCAGTTTGCAAGAAGCAGCACGAACAGCACCAACCCGAGCGCCGTCAGGCGGCACACCAGCACGGTCCAGAGCGGCGCTGATTCACTGCCAACCTTGGTGAAAATAAAAAACAACCCCGCGCCGAGCGCGGCAAGGGCAGCGACCGGGATGGATCGTTTCAGCTGCGTGCGGCTCTCGGGAGTGAGCGATTCGAGCTCGGCGGCACCCGCCGCGACGGTCGCGCTGAAAAGCGTCAGCACACACACCAGCAAGGTGATCAGGGTGAGTGGTTCGCCCCGAAACTGGCCATACACGATAGGAATGATGGTGCCCGCCGCGGCAATCGGCACGGCCACAATTGCCGGTCCGATCGCGATCGCCCGATAAATGCACCCCACCGCGAGCACGGCGGATGCGCCGGCACCAACTGCCGGACCGAGACTCGCCCACGGCGGGTGCGGCTCGCCCGACACCACCACCACCAGTGTTGCGGCGAGCGCAGCCGCAACACACGACAGCAACAGAACGTGCAACACCCGACTTTGTTTGCTTTGTAACGCGCCAAAAATATCGGAGAAACCCCAGGAGAGCGACGCGGCCAGTGCGAAGAGTGCACTCATCGTGTCCGTGATGAGCTGGTACTCGCGGCGGCGGCGGATTGTTCATGCTGGCCGTCCCATGGGATGCGCACCGTGACGGTTTCGGGGCTCAGCTCAACCCTGCCGTCGATCCCAGCGAACGTTTCGCGGATCTCTGAAAGCTCCATGTGATCGGGGAACCGCTGCGGTGCGTTTTGCGGATTCACCGGTGTGGAAACCTGAATCGTCACCCCGGTTGCCGCATCTGAGCGAAGCAGCACGGTCACCTGCTGGGTCTGCGCATACTCCATCGCCACTTCCAGGAGATCCTCAAATCCACAAAACGCCTCGCCCACCAGCTCGCTGGAGGCGAGTTCGGTCGCCTCCAGCTGCACGGTGGCTGCCACGTTCTTGCCACGCCCGACTGCATCCTCGATGACCAGCTCCAGCTGTTCCAGGCTCGCGATGTACACGACCGACTCATTGTTTGTTCGGCTCGCAATGAACGCAACACACACGCACACGGCGGTCGCAATGAGCACGGCGATCCAGGGGTTGCCGTTGCCGGTGGCAGCGCCCGACGAAAACGCATCAAGGTAACCAAACCCAGGCTCCTGCATATACGTGTCCCACACGAAACTTGCCGCAGTTGCGACCACACCCAATACGAGAAACGGCACCGAACGCGCACCCGAGCGCTGTGCCAACACGTTGGCGAGGAACACCAACGCCGCAAACGAACCCACGGGAAACACAATCGCAGCAACGCTCGCAACCACCAGCCCCAGCACGGCAAACCGTTTGCGCACAAAAATCAGGCAACTCGCCAGGGCGGCAAGCACGCACCCTGCCAGCACAAGCCACGACGGCATCCACTCATAGGGAAAACGGTAAAACGTGACACTGCTCACCAAAATCGTGAACAACGAAACAAGAAACAGAACACTGCTCCAAATGACTTTTTTCATGCGCTGTGTGTACCCAACTCTCGAAATGCTTCGCAGCGCACCGATGCCCCAAGTCAAGCCCGAGGTGTGAGCCACACTGCGCGGTTCCACAGTGCACGCCACACCCGGAACAACCTGAGCTATTTGCTCTCAGAAAATATTGTATTCACTCCCGTCGGCGGGTGCGAATCGGCTGGACACGCCCCGCCACCGCGCCCGCCGCCCCGGCATCGCGGCGCGACCCGAGTGCAGCCCTGACAGTTCTCAACCGTGCTCCACGCGAAATTGGTGGATGCTGTGCCCGCGTGCCGGCAGCGTGACGGGTTCGGTGGTGAGCGCGGTGCCGTCGAACACGGGGTGGATGGTGATTGGGTAGGGGGCCACGTTGACGCACACGAGGGCGGCACCCCCAGCGTCGGTTGTCTCGCCTGGGCGCGCAGCGCCGGGCTGCTCGTCGGGGGTTGCGGCCACGGGGATGGCCACGACCCCGGGCAGGTGCGTGTTGAGGTGCAGGCGGCGATCCACGCCGAGGAGCCGCAGCGCGTCTCGCCAAAACTCGAGGTGCACGGGGTAGTCGGCGCCGAGCAGAACGAGGGTGCCCGGGCTGCCCTCGTCGGCTGCGGGGACGCTCAGGCGGAACCCGGCGGGTTGCCCGCTGCCGGTTTCGACGAGCAGCGGCTCCGCGGTTCCCCGGGTGAAAAGTTGAGCCTGCCCGACCCGCAGCTCGCGGCTGCCGTGCCCGGCGAGGGCGCCGACGGCGCGCACACTGGGATAGTAGGGCTCATGCCCGCCGCGTTCCGTGCGAACCTCGGTCGCGGTGATGCCGTGCCCAGCCAGGAGCTCGGCGAGCATTGGTGCGGGGCTGCCCGCGGCATCCACTGTGGGGAGTTCGCCAACCAGCATGAGCCGCCCGCCGGTGCGCAGATGCCGGACAAGGTGGGTTTGCACGGCGGGGGAGAGGTCCCGGCCGGTGGCGAGGATG
>CAYTSH010000191.1:0-3735 GCA_964440395.1 uncultured Microbacteriaceae bacterium | reverse complement strand
TTTCGTGTGGGGCCCCGTCATGACGCAAACCTACAACAGCATCTCCGACGGGTTCAAGGGCGCCGTGAGCAAGAAGAACACCCTCGCCGATGCGCTTGCCACCGGGCAGAAAAACACCATCGACACCATGACGTCGCCGTCCCTCCCCGTGAACGAAAAAACAATTCCGGGTTGCCCGGGCGGGCCGGGGTGTAACGCTCACGTCGTTCTGCCCCGGCTGTTGCGTGGCCGGGGTGTTGGGGTGTTGGGGTGTTGGGGTGTGGGGCTCGCTGCGTGGGGCACCGACAAAAACCCAGCTCACGAACGGTTACGGCGCAAGATCTGCAACATGGCGGCATTGATGTACAGCGTTTCTCGGCCAATCCTCTGCCGAACGAGCACCTCGCCCTGCACCAGGCGTTCAAGGTACTTGGTTGCCGTTGGCCGCGAAATTCCGCAACGCTCCACAACGTCTGGAATGCGGCAGTAGGGCAGCTCAAAGAGCACGTCGAGCAGATTCGCGTCACCCCGACCGAGTATCGCAGTCATTTGTTCCTGCACCAGGCGTTGCAAGGCGAGCAGACTCTTCACAACGTGCCGGGCTCGTTCCGCTGTTTCGTGCACCGCGCTCAGCATGAACAGGTTCCAGGGCTCCCAGGCAGCATCCCTTGTCACACCGAGGAGCAGGTCATAATATTCCTGTTTGTGTTCAATGATGTACTCGGAGAGGTACAGCACTGGCCAGTCGAGCAGACCATACACGCTCAGTTGAAGCAGGTTGAGTATCCTACCGGTTCGGCCGTTTCCATCAGAAAACGGGTGAATTGCCTCAAATTGATAGTGCGCCAGACTCATCCGCAGCAGCGGATCCAGCTCGGATTCTTCATGCACGAAACGTTCCCACGCCGCAAGATGATCGCGAATACAGGCCGGCCCCTCGGGCGGAGTGTAGCGGCGAACACCTCTCGCGCCGTCGCCGATAAACGTGCCCGGCAGGTCGCGAAGCCGCATCTCTCGCCCTTCCAAGACACTGCAAATTTCGGTTGCGCTCTCAGCCGTCAGAGGGCGTTGAGCAATTCGCACCATTCCCGCGTACAGCGCTTCACGGTAGCGCAATGTCTCTCGAACCGCGGGATCTTGAATCTGATCGGACTCTTTCTGCGCTTGACGAAACAAGTCGTCGGTTGTCGTGAAGACATTCTCAATCTCTGAGCTTGCCTGAGCCTCGATCATTGTCACTGCGTTCACCAGCAAGTTTGGGTTCGGAAGCGCGCCGCAGAGCTCGTTCAAAGCGGCCAGGCTTGCCCGGGCGACAATCAGCTTCTGAAGCACCGGCTCTGTTGCAACCTTCACGCCGGGCGGGAGCGGCGGCAGCGCGTTGTAGGGGGCTTCAGGAGACCATTCCATAGCAAAACAGTACCACGGAAAATCAAGGCAAAACCGGCAACATGTAAAAAAATCGCCGAAATCTTTACACGTTTCGGGGACTTGTAAAGAATGTTTACACGTTGATGTTGGATTGTGATTGAGCCGGGCACCTGGCAGAGTTATGATCATGACTGACTCAACGCTGATCGAGGTCGAACAGCTCCAGAAAACTTACCCAAACGGGTTCACGGCGCTGACCGGCGTAAGTTTCACGGTGCGCGCCGGCGAAACCCTGGCACTGCTCGGACCCAACGGGGCCGGCAAGAGCACCACCATCGAAATACTTGAGGGGTATCGCAAACGCAGCGGCGGCACTGCGCGCGTGTTGGGGGTGGATCCGAGCCATGGCGGCCGCGACTGGTACGCGCAGCTTGGCATTGTGCTGCAAACCAACGACGACATGCCCAACCTCACGGTGCGCGAGCAGCTCAACCACTTCGCCGCGCTCTACCCAAACCCGCGAAACGTCGACGAACTGATCGAAGCGGTCGGCCTCGGCGCAAAGGCCAATACGCGCATTTCGAAGCTTTCTGGCGGGCAGCGCCGCCGCGTGGATGTGGCGCTGGGCATCGTCGGTAATCCGCGAGTGTTGTTCCTTGACGAACCAACAACCGGCTTCGACCCTGAGGCCCGCCACGAATTTTGGGAACTCGTCCGCACCCTCCGCGAGGACGGCACCAGCATTCTCCTCACCACCCACTACCTGGAGGAGGCGGCGGCGCTCAGTGACACCATTGCGATTATCGCGGGTGGCGAGTTAATAGCCCACGATTCGATCGATTCAATTGGTGGGGTGGATGCCCGACTACCGCAGGTCCGTTGGCTCACCAACGACGGGTGGCGGTCGGAGCGCACCACGCACCCGGGTGAACTCGTTGCGAGCCTTGTTGCCCGGGGCGAGGAACTGCGCGAGCTGGAAATCATCCGACCGACGCTCGAAAATATCTACCTGGACCTCCTGGCACACCACGAGGCGGGAACCCTGGCTGAAACGAAAGGTGAGCTTCGATGAGCGACGTGCGCACGGCATCCCACCCCATTGAACACGGCGAAGCACTCGTTCGCACCCGCGCACTGGCACACACGGTGCACCGGCCCGCACACCTGTGGCGCACGGTGAAAACACGCGCGACGTATGAACTGCGCAGCTACTCGCGATCAAAAGACCAAATGATCTTCACGTTTTTCTTTCCGCTGCTGATGTTGGCGGTGTTCGCATCGGCACTTGGCGATGAACGCATCGGCACCGCGGCAGACGGAACCGGCGGCACCACAATGGCGGCCTACTATTTGGCGGCGATGGCCGCTTCCGGCGTGTTTCTCTCGGGCGTGCAAAACCTGTCGATCGATATTGCGATTGAACGCACCAACGGTTCGCTCAAACAACTCTCGGGCACACCACTTTCACCGGTCGCGTATTTCCTGGGAAAATTCGCGCAAGTGCTGGCTACGAGCGTGCTGCAACAGGGGGCACTCATTGCGCTGGGTGCGCTCGTGTTTCACGTGGAACTCTCCAGTGACCCGGCGATTTGGTTACGCTACACCTGGATATTCCTGCTCAGTCTCGTTGCCTGCTCGATCCTGGGCATCGCACTCTCCACGCTGCCCAGATCCACACGATCCGCCACAGGCGTGGTGATACCCATCGTGTTGCTGCTCCAGTTCATCTCCGGCGTCTACCTGCAATTTTCGCTGCTGCCCGACTGGATGCAGCAACTCTCCAGCGCGTTCCCACTCCGCTGGCTCGCGCAAGGCATGCGCAGCGTGTTCCTGCCCGACACGTTCGCCGCTGCCGAAGCGGGCGAAGCCTGGCAGCTGGGCCTGATCGCCCTGATGCTGGTGAGCTGGGCGCTACTCGGGGCCGTGCTGTGCCGACTGCTGTTCAGGTGGCACCCGCGCAATTCTTAGGGTGCTGTGCGATCCGTGATCAGTACGACTCTGACCCAATAATTCACTCAAACGCGGTGTCATAATGCTGTAACATCGAGAATCATATTGAGTTTCATAAATTAGAGTCGTATTTTTAAAGTAATGCAGTTTAGAAAAACCCGATAACGCAAATTCGACCCAAGAACCCTGGCGCCGAAGACGAATCAGCCGAAACACCGAGGGATTCTTACGTCGAATCTTACGTATAATGTCTATACCGGACGAGACTCTGCGTTAATCATCATCGGCATGAGCAGCATGAGCGTATCGTTGCTGGGCTGTTCGTCATAAACCGGTTTGAACACACCCGCGCGGGTCGAATCGGCCAGCTCCACCAGGACGTTGGTCGTCTCGATGTTGGCCAGAATTTCGATCAGGAAAGTTGATTTAAACCCAATG
>CAYTSH010000190.1:0-3785 GCA_964440395.1 uncultured Microbacteriaceae bacterium | reverse complement strand
CGACCACGGCATCCCCAATTGGACACATGCCGTTCGGCAACGTATCGGTGAGCACCGGTCTTGCCGATTGCCTTGCCGAGTCCGGCACCGCCGTGGAAGGTGGCGCCTACCAGTCGGTGACTCGGAACGCCAACGGCACCTTCACCCTGGTGTTTGCGGGGATTGATATCCCAGCAAACGGCGTTGTGCAGCTCACGTATCGGGTGCTGCACCGCAACTCGTACACGGGTGGTGCGCTCGCGCAAAAACCAACGGTTGCCGGTGATAGTTTCCGCAACACGGTCAGCCTGAGTGCCACAACAATTGCTCTGCCGCAAACCGGCATCACCCCTGTCGAGCAGCAGGTGCGGGATACTTCCTCCGCGTCGGTTGGTACCGAGCAGCCGAGCATTCAGAAAAGCATTCTGCCCGCTGGCACCCCGAATTATCTTGCGGGGAATGGCACCTATATTGTTCCGGATGCGAACACCCCGGCCAGTCAGCTCACCTTTGGTGAGGGGGACACGATCTGGTTTCAACTGGTGCTGGACTTCCCGCAGCTGCTCAGCACCAGGGAGGTGACCGTCGATGACTACGTGCCGCTGGGCACCCTGTATGTCCCGGGCTCCTACACGCAAATTAAAGTAAACCCCGCCGAACCAGACTGGCTGCTTGACGACTCCTCATCCGACACGATTCTCACCTGGCAGGGGGACGGTGCCGAGCGGCAATACGTGCCGGGTAGCGAGCACGTGGTGCTGCGGTTCGCCGTGGTGGTGACAAACCCGGGCCCAATTGCTGCCGATCAGCTTTCCGGCAACCTCATGAAGATGCACTTTAGTAACAGCGCGGGTGCCCCGGTGGAATTGCGCGCCATGATCCCCTACAACCTCAAAGCGCCCACCGCTGCGGGCATCACCAAAACGCTCACCGCGGTGAACGGCCAACCAGCCACCTCCGCGACCCCGGTGCGTGCCGGCGATGCGCTCACCTACACGGTCACCGTGACGAATCAGGCAAGCATCGAGGCGATCGAAAACCTCATCGTGTGGGATGTGCTGCCGAGCGGGCTGCAAGCCGCCACGGTAACGAACGCCGCTGGGGGTGTGGTGACGAACCCGGGGCAGGCGGGGCATCCACAATTTGCTGGACGCGACACCCACAGTGCCATCGTCTGGAACATTCCCGGCCCGGTGCTCCCCGGTCAGAGCGTGAGCGTCACACCAACCATCACCCTCGGTAATGATGTCGCAGCCGGGCAACGTTTCGAAAACCGGGTGGCGTTGCGATCATTCACCACCGACAACAACCGCAACGGCGCAACCGTGCACTATCCGGTTGAGAACATCGACCTCACCGTCGCGGCGGCTGATCTCGACTCGCCGGCAGCAACCGCGACCGAGACGGTCAGCGCGCCCGAACTGTTGCTCCACCTCGACAACACGGTCACCGGTTTGGCGCAACCCAACAACTCGCTCGCGAGTGAAGCCACCATCGGCGAATCGGTGCTCTACACGCTCACCATGGTGCTCCCGGCGCGCACGCGGGTTCATCGCGGCGAGCTGGGGGTCACACTCCCCGCCGGGCTCGGCTCGATCGGCACACCCACGCTGCTGCGCGACGGCACACCAGTCGTTGCCGACATTGATAGCCCGGCCGGCACAACCGTTCGGGCGCGGCTCGCGCAAACCGTCGAAAACCTCACGCAAACCGACCAGATCTTCACCCTCCAGTTCAGCGCGGTGGTGCTGGATGCGCTGGCAAATCGGCACGGCGCCCGACTGGGCACACTCGCAACCCTGCACCGCACGAGTGACGCGGCAGGAACGACACCCTTCCCGCAGCTCACCACGCGCATCGACACCACCGTCGTCGTGCCCGAACCCAGCCTCACCAAGACGAACAACACGGCCGGTAATTCGGTCACCGCAGGCCAAACGGTCGAGTATTCCCTCACTGCCCGCAACGCCGCCGGACATCCCGACGCCAAAACGGTGCGGGTGGTGGACACCCTCCCAGACGGGATGACGTTCCTCCCTGGCAGCGTTGCAAGCGTTCCAGCCGGTGCGGCAACCCTCGACAGCGTCGCGTCCGATCAAGACGGCACCACCACGCTCACATTCGCGCTCGCCGCACCACTCAGTGCCGGAAACGATGTCACCATTCGCTACCAGGCAACAGTGAGCGGCTCCGCCGCTGCGGCGCAACAACTCACCAACACCGCCACACTGGTTGGGGCAACCATCAGCAGTGTAGACCAGCAACCAGGCACCGCTCGATCCGTCGAGGCGTTCACCAGCAACACGGTCACGCTCGCCTCACCAACCGTGCAGAAGACCAGCCCGCAACTGCAACGCACCATTGGCGACCAAACAGATTACACGGTTGTCGTTTCGATACCCGCCGATGTGAGCGTCTATCAGGCGAGCATCGTTGACCTGCTGCCCGTTGGGATGCAGTTCGCCGGAACCGTCGGGGTGCAGCGCAGC
Organism: uncultured Microbacteriaceae bacterium; assembly: GCA_964440395.1. Taxonomy (GTDB): domain Bacteria; phylum Actinomycetota; class Actinomycetes; order Actinomycetales; family Microbacteriaceae; genus CAYTSH01. The sequence goes on along the minus strand of CAYTSH010000190.1, from coordinate 1,317 downwards.
ATCGGTGGTGGCGCACCCACCCCATACACTCCCAGCGGAGAGTACGCCGCCAGCGAGGTTGACCCAACCACCCAGCAGGTGGCAACGGCACACGTTTGGAAACTCGGCACCCTCCCCGCGCTCAGCCAACCGCAAACATTTGTGCTCACCTACCGCACGGTGGTCAGCGACACGCCGAGCACAACCGCCGGGGTTGGCCTCAGCAACACCGCCACCATCCGCTGGAACCTGTACCCAGGACCGGCGCCCGCCGATCCGGCAGCGTTCGATAAACGCTCCGCCACCAGTCGAGCCACCATCACCGTGACCGAACCGCGACCGCTGCTCCAAAAAACTTTCAGCGATGCCAACCCGGGACCCGGTCAGCCGTTCACCGTGACCGTTACGGTTGACAACCAGATCGGAACCGCGGTGAGTCCGGCCCACCACATCACCGTGCAAGACACCGTGCCGGCAGGCATCAGCATCGACGAGCAGAGCATCAGCAACGGTGGCAGCTACAATCCGCTCACCCGAACCGTCACCTGGAACATTCCCGGGCCGCTCACCGCGGCGCAGGAACTGACCTACAGTGTTGTGCTTGCCGCAAGCACAACGCTCACCCCGGGGCAGCGACTCGACGCGCCCGTCAGCATCACCGAATACTCCAGTCTGCCCGCCGGCGGACGCCACTACACAACCCCAATCACCGCCCAGGCGCACGTCACCCCCGTGTTCCCCGCGGCAACCGCCGCAAAAACAGCCAGCCAAACCGGTGATGCGCGGCTCGACGTGCCATTCGGTTGGACCATCACCGCACGAAATAGCGGCGGCGCGCCGGCACACACCATCACCCTCACCGACACGCTCCCGGTCGGCTGGACCTACAAACCCAACAGCGCCACAAGCCCCCAGCTGGCCGTGGGGGAGCCGACAATCAACCCCAACCCCCTCACCGGTGACGTGCTCCAGTGGACCCTCACCCACACCCTACTGCCAACCCAGAGCATCACCCTGAACTACCAAGCCACCCCCACAATCGCGGCGCTGCACCCCGAAGGCACCGCCAACCCGCAACGAAACACGGTACGCGTCGACCTCACCGATGCCACCGGTGCGTCCGGCACCAAAACCGCGCAATACCGCTCGCCCACTGTCACCGCCACAGTCGGCCTCCCCCTCGCCGACCTCACGCTCACCCACACGCCCCTCCCGCCCGCCATCGCCGGCGCCACCGCAACCTGGCAACTCGTCACCGGCAACAACGGCCCCGACGCCAGCACCGGAACCGTCACCGTCACCAGCACCCTCCCCAGCGGGGTCAGTTACGAAAGCCAC
>CAYTSH010000189.1:0-3831 GCA_964440395.1 uncultured Microbacteriaceae bacterium | reverse complement strand
GGCGGGCGGAACGGGGTGGAGTGGTCATGCGTCGTTGAATCCTCGGGGGCTGCGCTGCGAGTGTGCAACCGTTGCACGTGAAACCACCATAACCCACCGGCTGGCTGAATGTCCCCGGGTGGGCATACAGTAGAGGCATGACTGAAACGAGGCGCAACGAAGAGCATCCACCCCAGCGGCCGTCGGGCATCAACCTGGCTGAGCTGAACCCTGCCGTGCGGCCACAAGACGACCTCTACCGGCACGTGAACGGCCTGTGGATGGACCGCACCGAGATTCCCGAAGACAAAGCCAGATACGGTTCGTTTCACCAGCTCAGCGAGGCAGCCGAGCGCGCGGTGCGCGACATCATCGTCGACTCCGGCACTGCCGAACCCGGCACAGAGCAACGCAAAATAGGCGACCTGTACGCGAGTTTCATGAACACAGAACTGCGCAACAGCCTCGGAGCCTCCCCAGTGCGCAAACAAATCGATGCCGCACTGGGTGCCCAACAGCTCAGCGAACTGCTCGCGCTCGCCGCACGCTTCGATCGTGCCGGTGTTTCCGGCCTGTTTGGCATGGGCGTGGACACCGACCCGGGTAACCCCGAACGGTACATTCTGTTCGTGATGCAGGGCGGCATTGGGCTGCCAGACGAGTCCTACTACCGAGAAGAACAGTTCGCCCCGATTCGCGAAGCGTATCGCGCACACATTGCGCGCATGTTCACCCTGTTTGACATTGCAGATGCTGAGGCGCATGCCGAACGCGTGTATGCGCTCGAAACCCAGATTGCCGCAGCGCACTGGGACGCGGTGGCCTCTCGCGACATTGAGCGCCTCTACAACCTGCACACCTACGATGAGCTGCGCGCACTCACCCCACACTTCGACTGGGACAGCTACCGAAACGAAATGGGCGTGGCCGCGCACGTCTTCGCCGAAGTGGTTGTGGGGCAACCCTCAGCCATTCAAGCCGCCTGCGAACTCTTCGTGGCAACCAAACTCCCCGAATGGCGCAGCTGGCTGGCCTGGCAAGTGGTGCGATCCAGCGCCGGCTATCTCAGCGAAGAAATTTCCCGAGCAAACTTCGATTTTTACGGCACCACGCTCACCGGAACGCCCCAGCAGCGGGAACTGTGGAAACGCGCCGTTTCGTTCACCGAAGGCGCAATGGGAGAAGCCATCGGCAAAATCTACGTGCAGCGGCACTTTGACGAACGCGCGAAAGACGCCATGGACGCGCTGGTGGGCAACCTCATCGAGGCCTACCGGCAATCCATCAGCTCACTCGAGTGGATGGGGCCAGACACTCGCGCACGCGCCCTCGAAAAACTGGCACTGTTCACCCCCAAAGTTGGCTACCCCAACACCTGGCGAGACTACAGCACCCTGACCATCTCACCCGACGACGTGGTGGGTAACGTGCAACGCGTTGCGGAACACAGCTTTCAGCGCGAAGTAGCCAAAATTGGTAGCCCCATCGATCGCGAAGAATGGTTCATGACCCCCCAAACCATCAACGCCTACTACAACCCCGGAATGAACGAAATCGTCTTTCCCGCCGCAATCCTCCAAGCCCCATTCTTCGACGCCACCTGGGACCCCGCGGCAAACTACGGCGCCATTGGCGCGGTCATCGGTCACGAAATTGGTCACGGCTTCGACGACCAAGGCTCACGATACGACGGACACGGGCGCCTCACCGACTGGTGGACCGAAGCCGACCGGGCAGCCTTCGAAGCGCGCACCAAAGCGCTCATCGACCAATACAACCAACTCAGCCCACAACGCGCCCCCGGACACACCGTCAACGGCGAACTCACCATCGGCGAAAATATCGGCGACCTGGGCGGTCTCGCCATCGCATGGAACGCCTACCTGATCTCACTCGACGGCGCAGAACCACCCGTGATTGACGGACTCACCGGCGCGCAACGGTTCTTCCTCTCCTGGGCCCAAACCTGGCAACAAATCGAGCGGCCAGAAGAAGCCATTCGCCTGCTCACCATCGACCCGCACTCACCAAACGAATTCCGCTGCAACCAAATCGTGCGCAACATAGACGAATACTACGCCGCATTCGCCGTCACCCCCGACGACGCGCTCTGGCTCGACCCGGCAGACCGCGTGCGAATCTGGTAGCCAGGCGAGCACGGCATCCACCCATCGAACCCCCAACCGTCAGGAACCAACATGACCACCGCGCTCGCCGCACCCGCCCCCGGCGCCCCGCTAGAACGCATCACCATCAGCCGGCGCGCACCGCGCCCCACCGACGGGGGGATCGACAGCGAAGATGCGGGTATTTGCCACAGCGACATCCACCAGGTGCGCGACGAATGGGGCCCCGGCAGCTACCCGATGGTGCCCGGACACGAAATCGTTGGCGTGGTGCGCGCAGTCGGCAGCGACGTCACCAGCCACCGTCCCGGACAACGCGTGGGTGTTGGCTGCTTCGTGAACTCCTGCCGCACCTGCGAACCGTGCCTCGCCGGGCAAGAACAATACTGTGAACGCGGCATGGTCGGCACCTACAACTCCCGCGACTACGACGGCGAACCCACCCACGGCGGTTACGCAACCAGCATCGTCGTCGACGCCAACTATGTGCTCCACGTGCCAGACAGCCTCGACCCGGCCAAAGCCGCCCCACTGCTGTGCGCCGGCATCACGCTCTACTCGCCACTCAAACACTGGAACGCCGGCCCAGGAACCAGCGTTGCCATCATTGGCATGGGTGGGCTTGGACACATGGGCGTGAAAATTGCACACGCACTCGGCGCCGACGTCACCGTGCTCACCCAAGGCACCGCGAAACACGACGACGCCCTACGGCTCGGCGCAAACCGCTGCTACGCCACCAGCGACCCCGAAACGTTCAACACCCTCAGCCGGCGGTTCGACCTCATCCTCAACACCGTCTCGGTGAACCTCGACATCGCGGCATACCTCGACCTGTTGAAACTCGACGGCACCATGGTCAACATCGGCATCCCCACAGCACCGGATGCCGTGAGCATGTTTGACCTCGCCCGCGGGCGTCGCAGCCTGGCCGCCTCAATGATCGGCGGAATCGCCGAAACGCAAGAAATGCTCGAGTTTTGCGCCGCGCACGGGTTTGGGGCGGACATCGAACTCATCACCGCCGACCAGGTGAACGAAGCCTACGAGCGGGTGGTCAACAGTGACGTGCGATACCGGGCCGTCATCGACATCAGCACGCTCTGATCCCCCGCGGCGCAACGCGCCGCGGCAACACCGCTACCCCAACCGCTACCCCAACCCGGCCGCACGAAGCGCAGCAGCCATCGCGCTGTTCACCGGCTCCTGCCGTGCGGCCGGGCGCCCGCCACTCGCGCCGCCGCCGCGCCTGCCGCCGCTTGGGCCGCCGCTTGCGCCGCCCTTCGCACCTGCGGTCGGTTCGTCCGTCAGCCGAAGTGACAGTGAAATGCGTTTGCGATCCACATCAACATCCAACACCTTCACCCGCACCACGTCACCAGGTTTCACCACCTCGCGCGGGTCAGAAATAAACCGTTCACTCAACGCCGAAATATGCACCAGGCCATCCTGATGCACCCCCACATCCACAAACGCACCAAACGCGGCAACGTTCGTCACCACACCCTCCAACACCATGCCGGGGCGCAAATCGGCAATCCGCTCCACCCCCGCCGCAAACGAAGCCGAAACGAACGAAGGGCGCGGATCTCGACCGGGCTTCTCCACCTCCGCAAGCACGTCACGCACCGTCGGCAAGCCGAACCGGGCATCCACCAAATCGGCGGCCCGCACACCCGCAAGCGCGCCACTATTCCCCAATAACTCGGCCACAGCCACACCACAC
>CAYTSH010000188.1:0-3844 GCA_964440395.1 uncultured Microbacteriaceae bacterium | reverse complement strand
TGACCGGTGAGCTGATCCGCAAAATCCGCGGCACCACCCGGGTGCCTCTTGAGGGAACGCTCATCGAGCACCTCAACCGATTCGATGCGGGCACCAGCCACCGCGGGCAGCAAGCCGAGGCGAACCACCTCAACTTCGGGCAGTTCAGGCACCCGCAACCCCCTGTTGGCGCAACACCGCCAACGCAACCCGAGCCGCGGCCAGCTCAGCCTGTTTCTTGCTCGGTGCCTCACCGGTTGCGTAGAGCGACTCCCCCACGTGAACCGTTGCGGTGAACACGCGATTGTGGTCAGGCCCCGCGCCAACCGTGGTGTATTTCGGCGCACTCATGCCGTTCGCTGCGGCACACTCCTGCAGTGCGGTTTTCGGGTCGGCCAGGACGGTGAACCGGTCCGGGTCCGCGAAGAGCGGCGAGAGCAGTCGCAGCACAAACGCGTCTGCTACCGTCGGCCCGGCACCCAAAAACACCGCACCGATCAGCGCCTCAACCGCATCGGCCAAAATGGAATCCTTATCGGCACCGCCGGTGATCCGTTCGCCGCGACCGAGCCGCAGAAACCGCCCCAAGCCGATTTGTCGCGCAACCACGGCAAGCGCAGTGGTGCTCACGAGCGACGATCTGCGCTTGGCCAGGTCACCCTCGGAAAGTTCAGGGAATGTGCGGAACAGGTACAACGTGACCGACTGACCCAAAATGGTGTCGCCAAGAAACTCCAGCCGCTCATTGTGCGGTGTGCCGATGGATTCAGCAGAATACGATCGGTGCGTGAGCGCGGTGAGCGCAAGTTCCACCGGATCGGTGACGCCGAGCGAGCGCAAAAAGCCGTCCACGGTCTCTGCCGCCTGCGGTGATGCTGCGGCTGATTCAACGACCGAAGGAGCCGGCGGGGCTCCTTCGGGTTGATTCGTGGACGGCTGCTGAGCCGCAGAAGAAGAACGCTTCTTCTGATGCTGAGTGCTCAAGATTAGACGTCTGCTACCTTGCGACCCTTGTACTCAAGGAAGAGCGGGGTGCCGGCAGAGTCCTCAACAACCTTCGCGCGGTGCGGCAGGCTGTACACGGTCTTGCCGTTCTCCACGGTCTTTACCAGGGTAGGAACTTCGGCTTTCCACTGTGAGCGGCGCGAGTGGGTGTTTGAACGCGATTTCTTGCGTTTTGGAACCGCCATGATGTTACTCTTTTCTCTTCGTACGGTTGGGGCGAAAACTTATGCGTCGGCGCCACGGTCGGGGGAAGCGTGACCGTCAGGCTCGACGGACAACCCGCGCAGCGCAGCCCATCGAGGATCAATGTCTTCCTCAGGTTGCGCCACAGGACGTTCAGTGAGCCGCTCACCCGTGCGGGGGTCGAGGCCGTGACAGTCTGGTTGACACACCGGTTGAAACGGAAGTGATAACACTACCGCATCTCGCAGTGGAGCTTCAAGATCTACCAATTCATCGTGGATGACGTAGTCAAATGCTTCATCTACAGAATACGCGAAAACTTCGCGGAATTCGACTTCGACATGCTGAGACACGTCCGACAGGCAACGCCCGCACTCACCGCGAGCGGTGGTCTGCGCGCGAACCGACACCAGAATCCCGTCGTGCAGCGACTCAAGCTGGGTGTTGAGCACCATGTGCTCACCCTCCGCAACGACGACAAGCCCGGCACCGAGCTGTTCCGGCACCGCAATCTCGCGGGTACGCTCACGGTACTCACCCGGTCGATGGATGAGATCGTGAACTTGTTCGCAATACACGCTAATTGGCACTTGAATACTTTACCTTACAATCCGATGCCGCTCGACCAGCCTTCATTCAAGCCAGAAAGCTAGTGGCGGTGCAGGTATTCCGCAACCGGTTCCGGCACGTAGGGCGTCACATCGCCACCGAGTGCCGCTACTTGCCGAACGAGTGAGCTGGACACGTGCGCGTGGGCAGGGTTTGGCAACAAAAACACGGTTTCCACGCTGGCGAGGCTGCGGTTCATGATCGCCATCGGCGTTTCGTAGGCAATGTCGACCTGGGAGCGCACGCCTTTCACAAGCACGTTCGCGCCAACATCGGTGCAGTAGTCCACTAACAGCCCAACCGACCAGGAAGCAATAATAATGTTGGATTGCAGCCCTGCCGCGGCAACGGAACGCTCCAGCAGGGTGACCCGCTGGGCGATGGGCAGCAGAGCCTCTTTGGTGGGGTTGTGCACAACGACGACATGCACGACATCAAAAATATTGGCCGCACGTTCGATCACGTCGAGATGACCTTTCGTTACCGGGTCAAACGAGCCGGGAACCACAGCAATGTTGCTCATTCTTCAACAATATCGAAGAAAGCTGAATATTACCCGGCGCTCAACTATGAATAATCCATGTGGCTGGATGCCGTGGCCGGTTCATCGACGCACCCACCGGTTGTCCTAGGTTCGGCTCAAAAACGCCCGCGAAGACTCCGCAATGCGGGCAGCCAGGGCACGTGCCAACGCAGGATAACCGACCAGCGCAGGGTCGGCATCCACCAATCGAACCGCCCAGTCCCGCGCCCGCTCAATGATTTCCTGATGCTGCACCACCCGCAACAGGTGCAGCTGGGAACGGCCACCCGCCTGGCTTGCACCCAGCACATCGCCCTCTTTGCGCAGCTCCAAGTCGATCTGTGCAAGCTGAAACCCGTCGAGGGTGCTGGCAACCGCATCGACCCGTTCACGCGCCGTGGTGCCCGCGAGCGCCTCCGTGACGAACAGGCAAATACCCGGCACACTCCCCCGACCAACCCGGCCACGAAGCTGGTGCAGTTGCGACACGCCGAACCGTTCCGCCGCCAACACCACCATTGTGGATGCGTTGGGCACGTCAACACCAACCTCAATAACCGTGGTGGAGACCAGCACGTCAATTTCACCCGCGGCAAATGCGGACATGATGCGGTCCTTCTCTTCGGCGGATAGTTTGCCGTGCAGCGCCGCCACGGTGGCGGTGCGCAAGCTGGGGTGGCTGCGGAGCGTGTCGACCGTCTCCAGCACGGTGGGCAGCGGCGAGGCGGCCTGCGCTTCGTGATCCGGCGGGGAGTCCGCAGGGCGTTCCGCTGAGCCGGCCGCGGGGTGTTCCGCGAGGTGTTCCGCGAGGTGTTCCGCGAGGTGTTCCGCTAAGTCTTCCGCTGCGTGCATGCCGGGGTGCTCAGCTTCGCCCGACAGCTGCTGGGCCGGGGCAATCGCGGGGCACACCACGAACGCTTGGCGCCCCGCGCTCAGCTCCTCCGACACTCGCTGCCAGACGCGCTCCAGCCAGTGCGGGTGTTCGGCGATCGGCACGGTATGACTGGTGATGCCGGCCCTGCCGCGCGGCAGTTGCGTGATACTGCTCACTGCCAAATCGCCAAACACGGTCATGGCAACGGTGCGCGGGATTGGGGTGGCGGTGAGCACGAGCGTGTGGGGAACGGTGTTCGCCTTCGCTTTGAGGGTGTCGCGCTGTTCAACGCCGAAGCGGTGCTGTTCGTCAACAATCACCAGCCCCAGATCGTGAAACGTCACCCCCTGGCTCAATAGCGCATGGGTGCCCACGACGATGCGTGCGGCACCGCTTTCGATGCTCGCAAGGGCGGCGCGCCGTTCGGCGGCGGCAAGCTGCCCGGTGAGCAGCACCGGCTGAACCGTGGCGGCAAGCTCGGGGCCGAGGGTGGCACGCACCGATCTCAGGTGCTGTGCCGCAAGCACTTCGGTGGGTGCGAGCAGCGCCGACTGGCCGCCGCCCTCAGCAACCTGCACCATGGCGCGCACCGCCACGAGCGTTTTGCCGGAACCAACTTCACCCTGCACCAGGCGCATCATTGGGGTTGTTGCGCTCAGCTCGCTGCTGAG
>CAYTSH010000187.1:0-3904 GCA_964440395.1 uncultured Microbacteriaceae bacterium | reverse complement strand
CCTGCCCGTTCCCACATGTGACGTGTGTGAAACGTTCAGCCTGCGTTCAGAATAATGCTCGATTTCGGCAGTAGTATTGGTCGTATGATTTCTTCGTTCAGCGTGTTCTCCGTTGTTGCAGTGCTGGTTCTGGCGTTGCTGTTGCTTGCGGGCGTGTATTTGTGGTTCACGTACAACGCACTGGTCAAACTGCATGTTCGCGTGGATGAGGCCTGGAGCGACGTGACGGTTCAACTCGTGCGGCGCGCTGATCTGCTCCCAAACCTGGTGGCCACGGTCAAAGGGTATGCTGCGCACGAAAGCGATGTGTTTGAGGCGGTCACCCGTGCCCGCAGTGCAACGGTGAGCGCCGGGAGCGTCGCGGAGGCTTCCGCCGCTGAAGGTCAGATTCAAGGGGCACTGAAGAGCCTGTTTGCCGTTGCGGAGGCATATCCGCAGTTGCAGGCGAGCCCAAACTTTTTGCAGTTGCAGTCGGAGTTGGTTGTCACTGAAGATAAGATTCAGGCTGCTCGCCGGTTTTTCAACGGCGGCGTTCGCGAACTGAACACGGCGATCCGCATTTTCCCAAACACCCTGTTCGCAAAGGGGCTCGGGTTCGCGCAGCGCGACTTCTTTGAGTCGCCAGAGCCTGCTGCCATCGCTGAACCGCCGCGCATCCAATTCTAGAGCTCACTTCCACGCATGTATCGGGCGATTCGAGCCAATAAACGCAACACCGTCCTGCTCATGATCGGCTTTGTTGCCTTCACCGCAGGGTTGGGGTGGTTGGCCGCGCAAATCTTTGGTGATCCACAATTTTTTTGGGTTACGGTTGTGGTTGCCCTGGGCTACACCGTCGTGCAGTACTTTCTCGCCGGCTCCCAAGCGCTTTCCATGAGCGGTGCGGTTCGCGTGGATCGAACCACTGAGCCGAGACTGTTTCGCATCGTTGAGAACCTTGCCATCACAACGGGCAGCCCAATGCCGGCAGTCTATGTGATCGACGATCATGCGCCAAACGCGTTCGCCATCGGTCGTGACCCGAGCCGCGCCTCGGTTGCCGCGACCACCGGTCTGCTCGAGCTGTTGACTGACGCCGAGCTTGAGGGGGTGATGGCACACGAACTGGGCCACGTTCGCAACTACGACACCCGGGTGAGTCTCGTGGTGTTTGGCTTGGTGGTGGCGATTTCTTTGCTCAGCGACCTGTTTTTGCGGATGGCGTTCTGGGGGAGGCGCGACAACGCGCAAAACAACCCCGCACTCATGCTGCTGGGCGTCGGCTCGCTGCTGCTCGCCCCGCTGGTTGCCACCGTGGTGCAGCTTGCCATTTCACGACAGCGCGAATACCTTGCCGATGCGACCGGTGCATTCACCACGCGGCACCCCGAAGCGCTGGCCAGTGCGCTGCATAAAATCAGCCAACACGGCCGACCGGTTGCGCGGCAGCACAGCAGTATGGCGCATTTTTGGATCGCAAACCCGCTGGCAGGCGGCGCAATGAGTCGGCTGTTTGCGACGCATCCACCAACCGCCAGTCGAATCCGCCGGCTGTTGGACAGCGGCACTCACTTCTAGGCGAGCACCGCCCAGCCGCTACACGTACTAAACTATTCAAGCAATCACCACCGTGACCTGTTAGAAACGAGCCCCAACATGCTGCCCACTTTTAAACCAACACTGCTTGCCGCCAGCGCCGCGCTTGGCGCGCTGCTCCTCACCGCATGCACGAGCACCGCCGACGACGCTGCCGGGGGAATGCTCCTCACAGAGGGTGTCTTCAAGGTGTGCAGCGACACCGCCTACCCGCCCTTCGAGTTCATCGACGCTTCAAACAAACCGGTGGGCTTTGACATGGACATGGCGCAGGAAATTGCAGATGACTTGGGTGCGAAGCTTGAGATTCTGAGCTCACCTTTTGAGGGAATCGAATCCGGTGAAGCGCTCAACACCAAGCAGTGCGACGCAACCATCTCGGGAATATCAATCAACGACCAGCGCAAATCAAAGTTTGACTTCTCCGAACAGTATTTTGATGACGGGCTTGCCCTGCTTGTTCGGGTCGATAGCGGCATCAAAAATATTGACGGTGTGGGCGACGCCAGGGTGGGCGTGCAAAAAGCGACGACCGGGCAGGAGTTTGCCGTCGAAAACGGTATCTCTCCTGTCGAATACAACGACAGCACACTCGCTGTGCAAGGCTTGCTCACGAAAGACGTCGACGCGGTGATTAACAACAAAGCCGTTCTGGTCTCGTTCAGCAAGACCAACCCGGAGCTCAAAATTGCTGACGAATTTGCTAGCGAACCGCTTGGAATCGGCGTTCGAAAGGGCAACACCGAGCTGCTGGACAGCATCAACGCAACCATCCAGCGCATGCAAGATTCCGGTCAGTTTGACGAACTCACCGCCAAGTGGATGTCGTAACCCCGCCGAGCGCGTGGTTCAAAGCAAATGAAGTATAGGTGATTACTCGATGGCGCTAACCCAACCACAGCGTGCCAGGCTGTCCAGATCAATCCAGTACGGCATCCTGGCTGTTGTGGTGATTATCCTGGCCGTGCTTGCTGACTGGAACAAACTGGCATCCGCATTTTTCAATCCCACGATCGCACTGCAGCAGTTTCCGCAAATTCTGACGATTGCGTTCAAAAACACCCTCGTGTACACGCTGCTCGGTTTTGCCCTCGGTATCAGCGGCGGGGTGCTGCTGGCGCTGATGAAGCTCTCCTCGGTTGCGCCGTATCGGTGGCTTGCCACGCTCTACATTGAGATTTTTCGTGGCGTTCCGGCATTGCTCGTATTTATCGGGCTGGGGTACGGTATTCCGACCGCGTTTGGGGTGCGTTTCAATATTTATGTCACCGTCATGGTGGCACTCGGTCTGGTCGCGGCGGCCTACATTTCCGAAACGATTCGTGCCGGGCTTCAGGCCGTTCCCGTCGGTCAGATGGAGGCAGCGCGTTCGCTCGGCATGTCCCACGCGCGAGCGATGGTCACCATCATTATTCCGCAGGCGTTTCGCATTGTGTTGCCACCGCTCACGAACGAAATCATTCTGCTCACCAAAGATTCTTCACTCATCTATCTGCTCGGAATGACCGCCGCACAGTACGATCTCAGCAAATATGGCCAAACCGGGCTCTCGCAGCCCAACGCCGGGCTCACCCCGATCGTGCTTGCCGGCGCCTGCTACCTCATCATTACGTTGCCGTTGAGCTTCCTCTCGCGGCGAATCGAAGCGAAGAATGCGAAGGTGCTCGCATGAGTCTCACTGCCCAGGCTGCGACAACCGCAGCAACGTCCCCCGGTGCTATCAGCCTGCGCAACATCACCAAGAGTTACGGCTCAAACCAGGTGCTCAAAGGAATCGATCTTGAGGTGAAAGCCGGCGAGGTTGTCTGCCTGATCGGCCCAAGCGGTTCAGGCAAGTCAACACTCCTGCGCTGCGTGAACCTGCTCGAGCAGCCCAACAGCGGCGAAATCTGGGTAGGTGACACAAACATTACCGATCCGAACGTCGATATCGACGCGTTCCGCCGCCGCGTGGGGTTAGTGTTTCAGCAGTTCAACCTGTTTCCGCACCTCACCGTGCTGCAAAACTGTGAGGTTGCGCAGCTGAAAGTGCTTCGGCGCACACCGGATGAAGCCCGCGCGGTAGCGCTGGAACACCTCGAACGGGTTGGGCTCGCGGACAAAGCACAGGCAAAACCTGCACAACTTTCTGGGGGACAGCAGCAGCGGGTCGCGATTGCTCGGGCGCTGAGTATGAGCCCAGAACTGATGCTGTTCGATGAACCAACCTCGGCGCTTGATCCCGAAACCGTCGGCGACGTACTCGCGGTCATGCGCGAACTTGCCAACGCAGGAATGACCATGCTCGTAGTCACGCACGAGATGGGCTTTGCCCGTGAAGTTGCGGATA
>CAYTSH010000186.1:0-3911 GCA_964440395.1 uncultured Microbacteriaceae bacterium | reverse complement strand
CTCCCAGACACCACCGTGCGTGCGTTGCTCCTCCAGGCGGCAACCCAGCACCCGCCAACCGCCAAGCGTGTGCTCGCTGCTGCCCCCACTGACCCCCTCGTGGGCAGCGCTGCCAACGCCACTCCACCCACCCGACTCCCCGACTCCCCGAAGGAGGCATCGTGCCCAGCACCTCCGCCGATGCAGATCGTGCCATCATCGCCAGCGCCAACGATTGGTTAGCGCAAGACCCAGACCCAGAAACTCGCGCAGAACTCACCGCGCTGCTCACCGCGGCTGCGGCACAGGACGCGGGGGCAGCAGCGGCCCGTGCTGAGCTGCTCGACCGGTTCGGCAGCAGGCTGGCATTTGGCACGGCTGGCCTGCGTGGCGAGCTTGGGGCGGGAAGTGCCCGCATGAACCGGGTGCTGGTCGCACAGGCCGCAGCCGGTTTCGCCGCCTACCTGAACGAACAGGCCGGCGAGGGTGCACAACCATCGGTGGTAATTGGCTACGATGGCCGCAAAAATTCGGACGTGTTTGCCCGGGATTCCGCGGAACTCATGGCAGCAGCCGGGGTGCTCGTGCACCTGTTTCCGCACCCGGTGCCCACGCCGGTGTTGGCGTTCGCTGTGCGGCACTTGGGGGTTTCTGCGGGGGTGATGGTGACGGCGAGCCACAACCCGCCGCGTGATAACGGCTACAAAGTGTATTTGGGCGGGGCGAACGCGGGGGCGCAAATTTCCGCACCGGCTGATCGCGACATTGCGGCTCACATTGAGCGCGTTGCGGCCGGTTCAATCAGCACGCTTGCCCGCAGCGACGAATATCACCTGGTGGATGCCGCGGTCCTGGAAGCCTACATCGCCGCAACCAGCGCGCTCGCCACCCGCGACCGCGGGGCTGACAACCCGGAACGGGCCCCGCTGCGCGTGGTGTACACGGCGATGCACGGCGTCGGCTGGGCCACCGCTTCCCGGGTGTTTGCGGCGGCGGGCTTGCCGGCCCCGATGAGCGTGCCTTCCCAGCAGGAGCCCGATTCGGCATTTCCGACGGTTGATTTTCCGAACCCGGAGGAGCCGGGGGCGATGGATGCCTCGTTTGCGTTGGCTCGGGAACATGGGGCGGATCTTATTGTGGCGAACGATCCGGATGCTGATCGGTTGGCGATCGCCCTACCCGACCCGGAGCGCGCGGAGGGCTTCCGCCGTTTGACGGGCAACGAGGTTGGGCTGCTGCTGGGTTGGCGAGTTGCTTCGCTGCGGGCGCGTGCCGGGTTGTCGGGTGGCACGTTTGCCTGCACGATTGTGTCTTCTCCCGGCCTTGGCGTGATTGCGGCAGCGTTTGGGTGCGAGTTTGTTGAAACGCTCACCGGTTTCAAGTGGTTGGCGCGCACCCCGAACCTGGTGTTTGCGTTTGAGGAGGCGCTTGGTTACCTGGTGAATCCGCAGACGGTGCGCGATAAGGATGGCATTTCCGCGGCGGTTGTGTTGCTTGATCTGGCTGAGGAGTTGCACGCTGCGGGGTCGTCGCTCGCTGCGCAACTCGCCGATCTCACCGCGACGTTTGGCGCGTTTGCGTCTGCACAGGTTTCGATTCGGGTCACCGATCTTTCGTTCATTGCCATGGTGATGGAGCGGCTGCGGCAGCGTCCGCCTGCCGAAATTGGTGGCGTGCCGGTTGTGGCTGTTGCCGATTTTGCGGCCGGCATTGCCGGGTTCGCGCCCAGCAATGTGCTCCGGTTCACCCTGGCGGACGGTTCACGGGTGATCGCCCGCCCGAGCGGCACCGAGCCCAAGCTGAAGGTGTATCTTGACACGCAGTGCACCGTCGGCACGGTTTCGGAGCGCCGTGAAACGTGCGCTGCGACGCTGGCCGCGATTGAGGCGGGTGTGCGCGAGCTTATCGCCGGGTAGGTTCGCTGCGGTCAGGGGTTGCGGGCTGCTGGCTGGGGGCTGCGCTGCGCCAGTCGGTGTTCCACAGCGGGATGCCGTGGTCGGCAGCCACCGCAGTTAGGTTCCCAGCGTGAGCGAGTGCAGTGGAACCGTAACGGGTTCGGGGAGGCGGAGTGCTGCCGCACCGGGCGTTACGGTGCCCAACACGCGGGGTGCACGCGCACCGGTTCCTCCGGGGGTTGTTCCCGGCACCCCGTGCATGGTGCACCAACCGATGAGCGCAAACGCGATGGCTTCTTTGCTGTCGGCGCTCGCGCCGAGTTCGTCGCTCTGCACAATGCGGGTGTTCGGCAGGGCGGCGACGAGACCGTCGACGAGCACCGGATTGCGGCATCCCCCACCGGAGATTGCCAGGTAGTGGATGCCGGCGCGACGCACCTCAGCGGCCACGGTGCGAACCGTCAGTTCCGCGAGGGTGCGCACCAGGTCGGCGGGTTCCAGGTGCATGCCGAGTGCCTGTTCGGCGGCCCGCACGTAACCGAGGTGGAAGTGTTCTTTGCCGGTCGATTTCGGTGCGGGCAGGGCGTAGAACGGGTCGGCAAGCAGGTGCCGCAGGAGCGTTTCGTTGACCGTGCCGTTGCGGGCGATGCGACCGTCGGCGTCAAAGCCCTCGGGGTGCAGGTTTTCGTCCACAACAACCGCGTCGATGAGTGCGTTTGCGGGTCCGATGTCGTAGGCGTACAGTCCGGCGTGGTCGAGCACGGTCATGTTTGCGATGCCGCCCAGGTTCAGCGCGGCGCTGCGCTCCGGCCGCCCGGCGAGCAGGAGCTCATCCAGGAATGAGACGAGCGGGGCGCCGTGCCCGCCGGCGGTAATGTCGCGGATGCGCACATCGCTCACCACGGGGATGCCGGTTTGCTCAGCGATCCATGCGGGTTGCCCAATCTGCAGGGTGCCGCGCGCGTGGCCACCCTCAACCCAGTGGTACACGGTTTGACCGTGTGAGCAGATCGCGTCAATACCATCCACGTCGGCCGCCACGTCGGCCGCAACCTGGGCGAAGGCCTGCCCGATGAGCGTGTCGAGCTCGCACACCTCTGCGAGGGTGGTTGGGGCGGGTGGCAGCGCTGCAATGATTCGGGAACGCAGGGCGGGTGGGTAGGGCACACTGCGCTCATGCAACACGGTGCCGTGCAGGGCGGAGCCGGGCAGGGCGGCACCGGGCAGGGCGGCGCCGTGTTCGGCTTGGGGGTGCTCACGCAGCGTAAAGTCCACCACCGCAACATCGATACCGTCATGCGAGGTGCCTGAAATCATGCCGAGAATGCGCATCGTGACGGTTTCCATTCTGGCTGGCAACGCTTGAACGGCGCGCAGCCCTCACGCCGATGCGGGCTGCCCTGCCAGCATCGATCAAGAACTGTTATTACACAAAGCATTAGTCTAATGGAAGTTTTGTGCACGCACCGCCAATTCCACCACCGCCAATTCCAACACCGCAGACACCGACACAGCCAACTCCCATACCGCCAACGCAATCACCGCCGAACCGGCGCGGCAGTCGGCGTCGGCGGTTTGTTTCGCACCGCTGCCGCAAAATACAATGGGTTGTCCCAGTTCATTGAGCAGACCCCACGCGCACAAAGGAGTCCCTTGGACGACATTCTTGCTTCCAGACATGACATGCCCTTCATTCTCGGCTACGCGCTTGTCCATTTTCTGCTCGCATTCGCGTCGCGCGCGGGCAGGCTCAAGGTGCAGTCGGGTCGTGAGGCGCGTATTCGTGCCGCGCTTGGCGAACATACCGCGCAGCACCTGGCCGTCTCCGTCACGGTGAAACTGGCGCACGCGATCGGTTGGCGCCAGGGGTTCTGGTTTGCTGTGTATCTGATGTGCGGGCAGCTTTCTTGGTTCATCGATGATGAGGGGATGCGGTTGTACAGTGGCTCCGCACGCCCAACTCTGCGTTTTCGCTGCTCCTGGGATGATGTGTTGATCATCGAACCGCTCACCAAACGGATCATCGCGAAAGAATAT
>CAYTSH010000185.1:0-3950 GCA_964440395.1 uncultured Microbacteriaceae bacterium | reverse complement strand
AACGTCAAAACGGTTACAGGTTGAGCGCAAAACCTCAGAGCAACCAACACACCTGCGACCGGAACAACACTCGGCGCATTCCAAGAAACCGAACCGGGCGTGTACGTTGCCACCATCAGCAGCACCGTCGCCGGAACAAAAACCGTCACCGTCACCTACACCCAAAACGGTGAACCCACCACGCTCGGCGACGCCACCGTACGATTCACGGCAGACGCACCCACGGCATCCTCAAGCGTCTTCACCGTCAGCCCAGGAATCGTGCTCGCAAACGGTCGCGACACCCACGAGGCAACCCTGGTTGTGAACGACCAAAACGGCAACCCAACGCCCGACACCCAAGTGGCCTTCAGCATCGTCAACCCCAGCGGTGCCACCGAAACCAGGCTGGTCACCACCGACGCGGCCGGGAAAGCCAGCACGCAACTCACCGCAACAAAAATCGGCACCTACACAATCAGTGCGCGCGTCAGCGGTGAACTCTACGGCACCGGAACCGTCACGTTCGCAAGCGAAGGACCAAGCGTCGCAAACTCAACCTTCACCGTCACCCCGCCAAGCCAAGCCACGGCAAACGGCACAAACGAGTACACCCTCACCGCAACCGTGCTCGACCAGCACGGCAACCCGGTGAAAGGCGCAATCGTAGACATTGTGGCACCGGAAGGCCTGATCCTCAGCGGCAGTGCGCCGTACGTCACCGACGAAAACGGCAACCTCGTCCTCACCGCAACAGCAACCAAAGCTGGCGACTACACCGTGGCAGCAAAACTTGGCGGCAGCACCATCCCCAGCAGCGGAAACACAGACATCACCTTCACCGCAGACGCGCCAAGCGCAGCCCGGTCAACCATCACGCTCGACACGGCGGTAGTGCAAGCCGACGGAACATCCGCGGCCCTGGCAACCGTCAGCATCCGCGACGCCAACGACAACCCCGTCACCGATGCGGACCCCAACAGCATCCAACTCACCACCAGCCTCGGCACCGTAACGGCAGCACGCCCAGTGTTCAGCCGTGCCGCCCCGCAAGGCTTGTTCGCGTTCGAGATCACCTCCAGCCGGGCAGGCACCGCCGAGCTCACCCTCACGGTGGACGGTCAAGCCTCCCCAGCCACGGCATCCATCATGTTTGTTGACACCCCAAGCGCACCAACGGTGCTGCCAAGCAACGGAACCACCGTGCGCGGAACCGCCGCACCCGGCACCACTGTCTACGTGCGAAGCGCTGACGGAACACAAGAACTCGGCCGCACCACGGTTAACAGCGACGGCACCTTCACCGTCACGCTCACCAGCGCGCAACCAAACGCAACCAGCGTGCTCGTCACCGTTGAAGACCAGTACGGCTTCGTGTCGGCGCAGGTAGCTGTGCCGGTAGACACCATCGCGCCCGCCCAACTCAGCGTGCAAAAATCGAACGGACGCACCATTACCGGTAGCGGCCTCGAAGACGGGGCGACCCTGGAACTCCTGGACGCTTCGGGGGCAGCCATCCCCGGCATCCTCGAAATTGATGCCACGGGCACCTTCCGGTTCACCCCAAACACCCCGCTCGACGCATCGCAGCCAGTGACGATTCGGCAGGTCGACGCCGCCGGCAACACCAGCGCAGCAACCACGGTGGAAGTATTGACAGCAGTAACCCCACCGGTGATTCAGCCGACCATTGGCAAAAGCGTAACCGGAACCGTTGGAAGCGGGATCACGCTGACACTGCTTGACGCCGACGGCAACACGATTCCATCAGACACAACAGTGGATGCCGCGGGCAACTTCACCCTCACCCCCAAGGACCGCCTCCCCCAAGGTCAACAGGTCATCCTCAAAGCGGTTGACGAGGTTGGAAACGAACTATTCACCAACCTTGAGGTAACGGTTGCGCAGCCAAGCGCACCCTCGGCGGGTTCCTACACGAACGGCGTCATCACCGGCACCGCCACGCCAGGCAACATCATTGTGGTGCGTGACGCCAACGAAAACGTTCTTGTGCAATTCCCGGTGGGCACGGACGGAACGTACAGTTACGACATCTCCGCGCTCGTCACCCCCGGGCAGACGATCAGCATCGTGCAGATCGCTCCAGATGGTGACGTGTCGAATGCGCTCGCGTTCGAGGTTCCTGCGGATGAGGGCGCGAATGCCGGCGGGAACGCCGACGCGGGTGCCAGCGGCAACGCGGGTGCGGGTGCCAGCGGGAACGCCGGTGCGGGTGCCAGCGGGAACGCGGGTGCAGGTGCCAGCGGGAATGCGGGTGCGGGCGCCAGCGGCAACGCGGGTGCAGGTGCCAGCGGGAACGCGGGTGCCAGCGGGAACGCGGGTGCAGGTGCCAGCGGGAACGCGGGTGCGGGTGCCAGCGGCAACGCCGGTGCAGGTGCAAACGGAACCACCTCGGCAGCGCTTAGCGTGACCGGGACCCGCATGCTCGGTTTGCTGGCATTCGCAACCCTGGCGTTCCTGCTCGGCGGGGCAGCGCTCCTCACTCGCCGCAGGCAGCAACACTAACCCCACAGCCGAACAATTCGGCACATCAACGCAGAACGACAAACCTGCACCGACCCCGAGCGGGCGATTCAGCGGACGCGACCACCGCATCCCGAATCGCCCGCTCGCGGCGTATCACGGCAGAACCGCAACCAAACCGGCTGCGCGCACGCGGCTCCCCCTGCTCTCGGCACCGCCCGCACACGGCGACGCGTTCACCCGGCGACGCGAACGCATCCGTTAGACTCCCGGGCATGGGCAAAAAAACTTCGGGACACACCCCTGCCGGGCGTGACCAGCACACAGCAGGCACCACGAGCGATCCAACGGCGCATCCGCCAACCGTGCAGCTGCTGCGGCTCAGCATTCCGGCGACGATCATTGGAGTGTGCTGCGCCCTTGGCTATGTGGCGGTGGAATGGTTGGCCGCCGTGCTGGAGCACGCCGTGTGGCGGCAGCTACCCGAAGCGCTTGGCGTTGATGGCAGCGCCCGCTGGTGGATCTTTCTCGTCCTGACACTCACCGGTGTAGGCTGCGGGCTCGTGATTTGGCTGCTGCCCGGCCACGGCGGGAACGATTCGGCGCAAACCGAGCTGGTTGCCCCACCCGTTCCACTCCGTGCAACACCATCACTGGCCATCGTGACCATTCTGATGCTCGCCGGTGGGGTAAGCCTCGGTCCCGAGCAGCCGGTCGTGGCGCTGAACGCGGCAATACTCGTTGCCCTCCTCGCCCGGCTGATTCCCGCCTTTCCAAGCGATCTGGTGGTGGTGACCGCCGCGGCGGGGACCATCGGGGCGTTATTTGGCAGCCCACTTGCCGCAGCACTCATCTTTACCGGGGTGCTTGCAACCGGTGCCGGAGCGGCGAGTTCAAATGGCGCAGCCGCAGGGACGTTCCACCGGTTGTGGGACAAACTCTTCGTGCCACTGGTTGCAGCAAGCGCGGGGGCGCTCACCGTCACGGTGGTCAGCGACGAGGGGCTGAATCCCGGCCTGCCAGCAGTGCACGAACCCGGGCTGGACAGCGTGCTCACCGTTGTGCTGGTCAGTGTCGCCGCGGCGGCACTCGGACTGCTCGTGATTGCTCCATTTCGACGTGTTCACCGTCTCTTCCACTCCATCCCAAACCCCCTGCTCATGCTCACGCTCGGCGGAATCCTGCTTGGGGTGCTCGGCGCACTCGGTGGCCCAATCACGCTGTTCAAAGGGCTCGACCAGATGGGCACGCTCCTGGGCAGCCCCGAGCGTTCCGGAGCGCTCACCCTCGTCGGCATCATCGGCATCAAACTCGTGGCGCTGCTCATCTCGGCCGCCGCCGGTTTCCGCGGCGGGCGCATCTTCCCCGGCGTGTTCATTGGCGCCGCGTTTGGGTTACTCGTCGCGACGGTCGTTCCCGGCTGTTCACCGACTGCCGCCATCGCGGCGGGCATCCTGGGCATGACATTAGCTATCGCACGGGATGGC
>CAYTSH010000184.1:0-3964 GCA_964440395.1 uncultured Microbacteriaceae bacterium | reverse complement strand
GCAGCCGGGCCAGCTTCTCGGGATTCTGAGCCTGGTCTTTGCGTTCGTGTTCTCGCTGGTTGGCATCGTCCTCGGCATCATTTCGCTGGCACAATCACGAAAAGCGGGCACCCGAAACGTGATCGGAATCATCGGGTTGACGCTCTCGGTGCTCTTCACGGTGATTAGCATCGTCGTGACGGTGCTCGGCCTGATGTGGTTCGTTCAAGTTATCGATGCCTGCGCTACCAGCGATACCGGTCTCATCAGCATCAACGGTGCAGAAACCAGCTGCGATTTCTTGATCGGAACGTCCCTAGAAGAGTAAGCGCCAAAACCGCACGAACCGGGTTCGGCAGCACACGCTACAATTCGAGTGCTGCCGGACCCTCGGTAACCAACACCGCAAACTGGGCGGCATTCAGCACTGGTATTCCCAGTGATTCAGCTTTCGTCCGTTTTGAACCGGCGCCCTCCCCGGCAGCCACGAACGAGGTTTTCTTTGAAACACTCGAAGCGGCCGTTCCGCCCGCTGCCCGGATTGCTTCCTGAGCGCTCTCACGGGTAAACCCGGTCAGCGCGCCGGTCGCAACAACGGTATACCCGCTCAGCACACCCACCACCTCAGCGACCGCACCCGGCCCCGGATGGTCCGGAATTGCGAACGGCACCCCGGCGGAAAACCAAGCCTCCACAATAGCTTCGTGCCACGGCTCGGCGAACCAGTCAAGGAACGAGCGAGCGATCGTCTCACCGATACCATCGACTTGGGCTAATTCCTCCACCGAAGCCGCTCGCATGGCAGCGAGTGAACCAAACCAATCACTCAGGGCGCGGGCAGCGACAGGACCAACATGCCGAATGTTCAACGCAACCAAAAACCGCCACAGCGGTTGCGCTTTCGCCTGATCAATAAACTCAATCAGTTTCAACGCATTCGCCGACGGCACGCTGTCCGCATCACCAGCGAACGGCATGCCCTGCTCCCGCCAGTCCGGCACAAACGCACCGTCGCTCGCAAGACGCCGCCGCCGAAACGGCGACACCACCCGAGGCTCTCCACGCTCATCGAGCCGCGGCAGGCCCGTGTCCGGGTCGCGAACCACCACATCAATCGCAAACAAATCTTCGGCGCTCAGCCCAAACAGCCCGGCCTCGCTCACCACACCATCCGCACCGGCAAGCGGGGCACGATCCGGACGGAGTGGTTGCGTCAACGCAAACGCACTCACCTCACCAAGCAGCTCAATATCGAGACCCTGGCGAGAACCGATATGCTCAAGCCGACCGCGCACCTGAGCCGGGCATCCACGCGCATTGGGACACCGCATGTCAACATCGCCGGCTTTCATAGGTCGCAACCCAGCACCGCACTCCGGGCACGTTTGCGGCATCGCAAACTCCACCTCGGCGCCCGTTCTCTCCGACAACACCGGCCCCAAAATTTCAGGAATAACATCGCCAGCTTTGCGCAGCACCACCGTATCCCCGATGCGGACCCCCTTCGCACGCACAACATCCTGATTGTGGAGCGTCGCAGCACTCACCGTAGAACCGGCAACGCTCACCGGCGCAACCACCGCGTAGGGCGTCGCCCGCCCGGTGCGACCCACACCAACTCGAATGTCGAGCAGCTTCGTATGCACCTGCTCCGGCGGATACTTGTATGCGATAGCCCAGCGCGGCGCCCGACTCGTTGCGCCGAGCGTTCGCTGCAGCGCGAGCGAATCAATTTTCAACACCATGCCGTCAATTTCGTGCGCGAACGAACCACGGCGCTGCGCAACCTCGTCAATGTACGCGATGACCGCCTCCGAGGTGCTCAGCACGCGCGCATGCTCCGTCACCGGCAACCCCCACGCCCCCAACAGCGTGTAGAGTTCTGACTGGGTGGCGACCGGGGCGTCCGGCCACGCCCCCACCCCGTGCACGGTCAGGTGCAGCCGAGCCAATCCGGCACGCATCAGCGCACGTTTTTCGGCAGATTTCCCTTCAGCTTTTTGCCGCAACGAACCACTCGCCGCGTTCCGCGGATTCGCGAACACGCTCTCCCCCTGCGCACTGCGCAGCGCATTGAGTTCATCAAACGCGGCCAGTGGGAAGAACACTTCGCCCCGAATTTCAACAATGGGTGGATGCCCGTCCCCCACAAGCCGCTGCGGCACACAGGCCAGCTCGCGCACGTTCTCGGTAACGTCTTCCCCGGTAACCCCGTCACCGCGGGTCGCAGCGGACACCAACACACCGTGCTCGTATCTGAGGTTCAGGGCGAGCCCGTCAATTTTCAGTTCACACAGCAGGGCTGGCAGGTGACCGAGATCGCGTTCGATCCGCAGCATCCAGCCGCTGAATTCTTCGCGCGAAAACACGTTGTCGAGGCTGTACAGGCGCTCGAGGTGCACCACCGGGCTGAACAGTTTTGCGGCAGCGCCGCCCACACGCATGCTCGGGCTGTCGGCCGAGCGCAGCCGCGGGTGGGCAGTTTCGAGGGCTTCGAGCTCGGCGAGCAGCGCGTCGTAGTCGGCATCAGCGACGAGGGATTCGTCGCGCTCATAGTAGGCGACTTGCAGCTCCTCGATCCGCTGCACGAGTTGCTGCCACCGGGTCTCGACGGCGGCGATGGGTGCCTCCGCATGTTCCGGGCTGTGCGTGTTCATGCCTCGTGTCCTTTCGTTGCTGCGGCCGCGGCCACCGGCACCGCTGAAACGGTGCGGTCAATGGTGAACTGCCCCAGCACGCGCGTTCCCAGATACACCACAGCGGTTTGCCCCGGCGCCACCCCGTGCAGCGGTTCGTCCGGCACCACCACAAACTCCGTGGTTGCGCCCTCACGGTACACGGGTTGGCTTTGATCAATCGGCGTCACCCGGGCGCGCCCCGCAACCGGGTCGGCATGGGCGCGAATCTGCACCTCACAGGCAAACCACTCCTCGGCGTGCTCGGGCGCAACCCCAGCCCAACTGTATCGGCCGCCAGCAATTTCACCAATCGCAAGCGCCTCCTGCGGCCCCACCACAACGGTGTTCGTTTTCGGGCGAATTTCCAGCACAAACCGCGCACGCCCATCCGGCGCTGGGCGACCCAGGTGCAGCCCGCGCCGCTGGCCCACCGTGTAGCCGTGCGCTCCCTGGTGTTCCCCCACCACTTCACCGCTTTGATCAATCACCGCACCCGGCTGCTCGCCAACCTTGTCGGCCAGCCACCCGCGCGTGTCGCCGTCCGGGATGAAGCAAATATCGTGACTGTCCGGTTTTTGCGCCACCCCGAGTCCGCGGCGTTCCGCCTCCTCCCGGATCAACGCCTTTGACGGGGTGTCACCAAGCGGAAAATAGCAGTAGTTGAGCTGCTCAGC
Source organism: uncultured Microbacteriaceae bacterium (assembly GCA_964440395.1). GTDB lineage: Bacteria > Actinomycetota > Actinomycetes > Actinomycetales > Microbacteriaceae > CAYTSH01. The sequence continues at coordinate 633 of CAYTSH010000184.1, read as the reverse complement.
GGTGAGCACCCCCAACACATACGACTGATCTTTCGCCCAGGCACTCGCCCGGTGCAGTTCCGGGTTGCCCGCAGCGTCGCGCACAATCGTGGCGTAGTGGCCGGTCGCCACCGCATCAAAACCCAACGCGACAGCCCGGTCGAGCAGTGCCGAAAACTTGATTTTTTCGTTGCAGCGCATGCACGGGTTGGGCGTGCGCCCGGCGGTGTATTCCGCAATAAAGTCGTCCACCACATCGGCTTTAAACCGATCGCTAAAATCCCACACATAGTAGGGAATGCCCAGCAGGTTTGCGGCGCGCTGCGCGTCCATCGAATCCTCAATCGTGCAACACCCCCGCGAACCGGTGCGCAACGTCCCCGGCATTCGGCTCAGCGCGAGGTGCACCCCGACAACTTCAGGGCCGGCCTCAACGGCGCGCGCCGCTGCCACCGCCGAATCGACGCCACCACTCATTGCTGCAAGAATCTTCACCCAGCTATCTTAACCGTCCCCGCTGCGTGTTCCGCACCGCCCTGGATCAATTGACCCGTGGATGCCGTGGTTACGCCAGTCCCGCCGCGCGCGCCCGATCCACAACGCCGCGGATCGTGGCGACCACGGCATCCACGTCGCTCATTGAGTTGCTGCGGC
>CAYTSH010000183.1:0-3980 GCA_964440395.1 uncultured Microbacteriaceae bacterium | reverse complement strand
GGCGAGCTGGTGGCGCAGGTCGTCGATTCACTGCACCGCCACGATCCCGGCGCCCCGGTGCTCCCGTATCTGCTCGCCGCGGGCACCGATAACAAGGCGCTGCACCGGCTCGGCATCGCCGGATACGGTTTTGCCCCCCTCATGCTGCCGCCAGACCTTGACTTCCCTGGGTTGTTCCACGGCGTCGACGAGCGGGTGCCGCTCAGCGCGATCGATTTTGGCCACCGCGTGCTCACCGACTTTTTGTCCAGGTACTAATCTTGATGGGGAGGCGAGCGCTCCCACGGCGGTGCCGGTGATGAAAAGGATGTGTGGTTTTGGGTTGGTTTGAAGCGATTCTGCTCGGATTTGTGCAGGGGCTCACCGAATTCCTCCCGATTTCATCGAGCGCCCATTTGCGCATTGTCGCCGCCTTCCTGCCGGGCAGCGACGACCCGGGAGCCGCGTTTACCGCGGTGACCCAGCTGGGCACCGAACTTGCGGTGTTGCTCTTTTTCCGACGAGACATTGCGCGCATCGTCACCCGCTGGGTGCGGTCACTGCGTCCCGGCACGGGGGCTGGCGTGCCGCGCAACGACCCGGAGGCGCTGCTGGGCTGGTGGATCATCATCGGAAGCGTGCCAATTGTGCTGCTCGGCCTGCTCTTTCAGGACGCAATTGAAACCACGCTGCGTTCGCTGTGGCTCGTCGCGAGTGCGCTGATCGTGTTTGGAGTGATCCTCGGCCTCGCCGACGCGGTCGGGCGAAAGACCCTGACGCTGGGCGACATGCGCAAATCGCACGCAATCGTGCTTGGCTGTGCGCAGGCGCTGGCGCTGATCCCCGGGGTTTCGCGTTCCGGTGGCACCATTTCTGCCGGGTTGCTGCTGGGGTTCACCCGCGCCGCCGCGGCCCGGTACTCGTTTCTGCTCGCGATCCCCGCGGTGTTCGGCAGCGGCCTGTACTCCCTGAAAAACGCTTTTGACGATTCCAGCCCGTTCACTGCCGCACAGATTGCCGCGGCTACAATAGTTGCGTTTGTGGTGGGGTTTATCGTCATTGCGTGGCTCATGCGCTACATTTCACACCGCAGCTTCCTGCCCTTCGTGCTGTATCGGATCGTGCTGGGTGCGGCACTGCTGATCCTGCTCGCAACCGGCGTCGTCGCTGCGTAACCCCCCTCACAAGGAGAACCTGATGAAGTCCTGGTCAAACCCACCCATGCCGAACCTGCCTGGTGTGGGCAGCATCCCCTCGGTGTTTGATTCGCGCTCCGGTGCGCTCACCGCATCGTTTCAGCCCGGTCGGGACGCGGAAGATCCAACCCTCTACGTGTGCGGAATCACGCCCTATGACGCCACGCATATCGGTCACGCTGCAACCTACCTCACCTACGACCTTTTGCTGCGGGCTTGGCGTGACGCCGGGTTGCGGCCCCGCTACGCGCAAAACATTACCGATGTCGACGATCCCCTGCTGGAACGGGCCACCGCAGTTGGTGTGCCGTGGCGCGAGCTGGCCGCCGGGCAGATTGAACTGTTCCGCTCTGACATGGCCGCACTCGGGGCGATAGCTCCGGATGCATTTGTTGGGGTGACGGAATCAATCGACCCTATTGCCGCTGCGGTCGCAGAGCTCAGCGAGCGCGGTTTCGCCTACCAACTTCCGGTGCCGGCTGCGGAGTCGGTGCACCCGGATGCGTTCGACGTGTATTTTGACGGCAGCGGCGCACAGCCCGGTTGGAGCCGCGGGGTGACCACTCCATTCGATCAGGATGCCCTGCTCGCGTTGAGCGCGGAACATGGCGGAGATCCAGAACGGGTTGGGAAACGCCATCCCACCGATCCGCTGCTGTGGCGGGCGGCCCGTGTGGGGGAGCCCGCGTGGCCCAGCCCTGTCGGGGCTGGGCGCCCGGGGTGGCATGTGGAGTGTTCTGTCATTGCTGCCGCCGCGCTCGGTTCGGTGATTGCGGTGCAGGGCGGCGGGGTCGATTTGCGTTTTCCGCACCATGATTTCAGCGCTGGCCATGCGGCCGCGCTCGGCCACGGCATCCCGGCGGTGTTCCACCACGTTGCCCTGGTGGAGTATCTCGGCGAGAAGATGAGTAAGTCTCGCGGCAACCTGGTGTTTGTTTCGCAGTTGCTCGCGGAGGGGGTCGCGCCCGGCGCGATTAGGCTGGCAATTTTCGCGAGCCACTACCGCACCCCCTGGGAGTGGACGGCGGAACGGCTGGCCTCGGCTAACGCCCGGTTTGAGCGCTGGCGGGCGGCGTTTGGTGTTGCGTCGAGTGCGGGCACGCCGGCTGATGGCCCGGCAGGCAGCACGGCTGACAGTGAAACAGACGGCGACGCCGCGTCGTCTTCGCCGAGTGCCGAGGTGCTCGGGGTGCTCGCTGCGGTGCGGCAGGCGATTGCGAACGATCTTGACGTGCCGTCAGCGCTTGAGTGCGTGGACGATTTTCTCGACGAGGCGCTGCCCAACCCGCTTCCCGTCGCGGATCAGGCGTTGCTGCGAGCCACGGTGCAGACGCTGCTTGGTGTTTCCCTGCAGCACGCCGGGGCGACCCCCGCACCGACCGCCACGGCAGACCGGTAGGCTTGGTGCAATGACGAGCACGCTTCCCGCCGCCGTTCTCTGGGACATGGACGGCACCATCATCAATACTGAACCGCTCTGGCACCGTGCCGAGGATGAACTTGCCGCCCAGTTTGGCGTGAGTCTGAGCGCTACCGATCGCGATGCGATGGTGGGTATGGGGCTTTGGGATGCGGCGCGCCTGCTGCGTGGGCACGGTATCGATATGGAGCCGGATGCCCTGGTCGCCTCGCTGACCGATCGGGTCGCCTCCCTGCTCACACCCGCCGCGATGCCTTGGCGGCCGGGAGCACTTGATTTATTGGCCGGTTTGCACGATGCGGGTGTGCCCGTTGCGTTGGTGACAATGTCCACTCGCTCCTTGACGGAGGCGATTATGGCGCAGTTGCCGGTGCCGCCGTTTCAGGCCCTCATCGTTGGTGATGAGGTTTCGCACGCGAAGCCGCACCCGGACGCGTATCTGCGCGGCGCAGCCGCACTGGGCGTGGACATTGCAGCCTGTGTGGCAATTGAAGACTCGGTGACTGGGCTGCGCTCGGCTATCGCCTCGGGCGCGGCAACTATTGGGGTGCCGCACGAGGTGGAGATCACCCACCTGCCGGCAACCGTGTTCTGGTCGACGCTCGCCGGCAGAACCGTAGCTGACGTGGCCGAGGTTGCCGCGCAACACCGGGCTCAGCAGAGCCGTTAGAGAGGAACATCATCATGTCTGAAGCCGTCGCACTGCCATTCAGCGGGCCGTTTCGTGTGGGCGACCGGGTGCAGCTCACCGGCCCGAAACAAAAAATGCACACGATCATGTTGACTGAACACGGCGAGTTCCACAGCCACCGCGGTGTGTTGCGTCACAACCAAATTATTGGCCTGCCAGATGGCTCCGTGGTGCACAATTCAAACGGTGAACCGTATCTGGCGCTGCGCCCGTTACTCAGCGATTTTGCCATGTCGATGCCCCGGGGCGCCGCCATTATTTACCCGAAAGACAGCGCGCAGATTCTGACGCAGGCGGACATTTTTCCCGGCGCCACAGTGGTTGAGGCGGGCGTTGGCTCGGGTGCTCTGTCAAATTGGCTACTGCGCGCGATTGGACCGGCAGGCACCTTGCACTCGTTTGAACGGCGGGCAGAGTTTGCCGATATTGCCACGGGGAACGTGGAAACATTTCTGGGGTACCGCCCGGAAAACTGGCACCTGCACGTGGGTGACCTGCAGGAAACGCTTGCGGAGGCGTGCGCGCCGCACAGCGTTGACCGGGTGGTGCTCGACATGCTTGCCCCGTGGGAATGCATTGCGGCCACCGCCACCGCGTTGAAACCCGGCGGGGTTGTGCTTTGCTACGTGGCAACGGTGACGCAACTTTCGCGCGTCGCTGAAGCCATCCGGCAGACCGGGCTGTTCACCCACCC
>CAYTSH010000182.1:0-3981 GCA_964440395.1 uncultured Microbacteriaceae bacterium | reverse complement strand
ACGTGAGTAACTCATCACGGTAATACTCGTATTGCTGCTTGCGGGCTTCCAGCTCTGCTTCGAGCTCTGCTTCGAGCTCCGCCTCCAACTTGCTAAATGTGTCAAGAATCCGCACGATCTCCTGCTGCACCGCAAGCGGTGGGATAGGAATGCGGACTTTAGCTAGTTGTCTGGCTGAGACGTCAATGACTTTTGTTCCTGTGGCGAGGGCTCTTTTTTGATTGAAGAACGCCTCTGACTGAAACCAGTAGGAGAGATATTTGGGTTCCTGGTGATGCTTGATTACTGTGGCATGTCCACCGGTAACGATTGTTGATTTGCCGAGCCAAGCGACTGCTTTCCCCACGTCACGAATGTTCTCGCTGGTGTTGGTGATGATGATGTCACCCGGGTCAACCTGGGCAAGTTTTGCAGCTGTGGCTGAACTGACGAAGGAGATGGTTTGTGTTGCTGAGGCTCGATAGTGCGTATAGATCTGGCCGTAGTGAATGGCACCAATCCCGTCGTCGATGAGATCACTTTTTGGCATTCCGTTGCCACGGACTAATTGTGCGACAGCACCCAGCGTAAAATACTCAACCCCGTCGGGGCAGTGTTGCGCGATCAGTTCGTCGATGCGGCTCATTCGAAGAAATCCTTGTCAACTTCAACAATCTTGTAGGTGTCTTTCACCTGCACCCCAACCGCGTAGCGAATCATGAGTTGGGTGAGGCGCGAGCCATCAATCAGAATGATGCGCGTGGGCACAGTGTTTACGTAGTCTCGCGCCGGTTTTGCGAATGTGCTGGTGGTGATGAACACGCCGCTGTCAGCTTTGCCGGCAAGCGCCCCAACAAATGCTTGTAGTTCTGGCCGCCCCACCGGGTTTTCTTCGGCGTACCGTTTCGCCTGAACATAGACCCGGTTGATCCCCAAAACGTCCTGATCGATGACCCCGTCAATACCGCCGTCGTTGCTGCGTTGTGTGACCGTTCCCGCCCCGGTCGTGCCACCGTACCCCATCGAGAGCAGCAGATCCACAACGACCTGTTCAAAGAAAGCAGGTTCCCGCGCTCGAAGTCGCTCCAGCAGTTCAGCCGCCACCTCCTCATGAATCCGCGCAATACCGTTCTGCACCTGCTCGGTGGGTGTGAGCGCTGAAGCTTCCCGGTCAACGATCGTCTCGGGGGTCTTTCTGCGAGGCACAGTGGGGGTGTATGTGCGGATCATGGAACCCGCATCCGCACCCAGCACCTCCAGTTCACGTCCGGTCACCCCCTTCGGAAAACGGGTAAGCAACTCCCTACCCGCGGCCGTGATCTGGTAATGCCCGCGTTGCGGTCGGTGCAACGCACCAACATTCGTCAAGCGCGAAACACACCAACCGATGCGATCCCGATACCTGAGCTTGTTGCCAGATGGTAAGGGTTCAGCCTTCTGCTCCGCCGTCAAGCCCACGGCTTCAGCCACCAACGGTTCAAGTTCACGCAGATGCCGCGTGCCGCCGTCACTGAGCGCCTGCAACGTCGGAATCATGAAACCCTCCCACGTGGGCAATTCGGTCATGCCTCGTCCCCTTCCAGATCGGCAACAATCGCATCGATTGAGGTGCGCAGCTCTGCCTGCCGGGCAACAATCGTGGCAATCCGGGCGTTCAGCTCAACAATGTCAATCACCTCACGGGTGTCTTCGGCTGCCACAAAAGTTGAGACCGCAATGTTGTAGTCGTGCTCCTGCCCAATGGTCGAGTTCTCCACCACGCGGCAAAAATAATCCTCATCAACCCGGGCATCCAGCGCCGAGAGGATTCGCTCAATATGTTTCGGCTCCAGCCGGTTCTTATTGCCTTTGCGGGTGAACTCCGCCGACGCATCCACAAACACCACATCGTTCGAACGTTTAGATTTCTTCAACACAACAATGCACGTGCCGATGGTGGTGCCAAAAAACAAATCCGCCGGCAACTGGATCACGGCATCCACATAATTGTGATCGATCAAATACTTGCGAATCTTCCGCTCCGCACCACCCCGATACAACACCCCCGGAAACTCAACAATCGCCGCCACGCCGTTCGTGTCCAACGCGTGCAACATGTGCAGCGTGAACGCCAAATCGGCCTTCGACTTTGGGGCAAGCACACCGGCAGGTGAAAACCGTTCATCGTTAATCAGAATCGGGTTCGCGTCACCATCCCACCGAATCGAATACGGGGGATTCGAAACGATCGCCTCAAACGGCCCGTCATCCGTGTGTGCCGGGTCTAGCAGCGTGTCACCGTGTGCGATATCAAACTTCTCATAACTCACATTGTGCAAAAACATGTTAATGCGAGCCAGGTTGTAGGTGGTGAGGTTAATTTCCTGACCAAAAAAGCCATCAACATTCTCCACCCCCAGCACCTTCGCGAACTTCAACAACAGCGAGCCCGAACCAGCAGCCGGGTCATACACCTTCGAAACCCGCGTTTTGCCGCGCGTCGCGATGCGAGCAAGCAGCTCAGAAACCTCCTGCGGGGTGTAATACTCACCACCCGACTTGCCGGCACTCGAAGCATACATTTGCATCAAAAACTCGTAAGCATCGCCAAACAAATCAATCGAATGCTCCGAATAGTCGTCTGCCAGCGGCAATTCGCCAATCGCATCCAGCAACCGCACCAGTTTCATGTTGCGCTTCGCCACCGTCGAACCAAGCTTAGAACTGTTCACATCCAAATCATCAAACAGCCCCTTCATGTTGACTTCGCTCCGAGAACCAATCGCAGAAGCCTCAATGTTCCGAAACGCCCGCTCCAACGTCTCATTCAGCGACTCATTCGAAGCCGCCGACGCCCGAACATTCACAAACAGTTCAGAAGGCAGAATAAAAAACCCCTTCTCCGCAACCATCTCCTCGCCCAACTGTCGCGCCGTTGCGTCATCCAGGTCAGCGTAATCAAAATCTGGGCTGCCAGCCGCACGCTCGTATGCGTTAATGTAGTGCCGCAGATTCTCAGAAATGAACCGATAAAACAGCATCCCCAGCACATACGACTTGAAATCCCAGCCGTCAACCGAACCTCGCAACTCGTTTGCAACCTGCCAAATCATTTTGTGCAGTTCAGCCCGTTGCTGTTCCATCACGGCCATGCCTCAACTTTCTTCGCGCGGCAACGCGCAGTCCCCGAAGTGTTTCTCCACACCTAATCTAGCGCAGCAAACACCACAAGCTGGATGCCGTGCCCGCCACCCAGCCGCACACCCCGATTACCAGCGGGTGGGCCCCACAACCCGGGCGCGCCGCACCCGCCCAGCCCGGGTTGCCGCTGCACCCACAAGCACAAGCAGCCCGGCTGCGGCACACAACGCGTCCAGCCCCACAGCACCCGTTGCGGCCAGGCCGCGCCCGTGTTTGGCGGGGCCGACCCCCGGCGATGCGCTGGAGGTTGCGGTTGCCGTCGCGGTCTGCGTCGGGCTCGGGGTCGGCGGGGTGGGCTGGTCGGTGGGCTCGGGCGGTACCGGGCCAGCCACGGCATCCACCACCAATTGAATCGACGAAGAACCCGCCACCAACACACCGTTCGGATCCAACGCGTCACCGCCAACGGTGAGCGTGACGCTGCTGTTCGTGAGATCCGTCTGAGTGGTGGTGTACGTGCCGGTGCAGACGACGCTACTGCCGGGGGCGAACGGGCCCGACGGGCAGGCGATTGCGGGGGCGGTGCCAGCCACAAAACCCGTGAAACCAGAACCGAGCACGCGCGGCTCAGTGAGGGTGACGTTGCCGTCATTGGTGAGGGTCACACGGTAAGTGACGATGCCGCCCGGTGCCGTGACCGTGCCGGGGGTTGCCGTTGCCGTGAGCGACAGGGCTGCGGTTTGTGTGATCGTCACCGGAACCGTCACCGTTTCGGTGCCGCTAACCTGGTTGCCGTCGGGATCCGTTGCGCTCACCTCCGCGGTGAGGCTCAGGGTTCCCCGGTCCAGGTCGGCCTGCGTCACCGGGTAGGTGGCGGTGCAG